>JAFTQR010000032.1 GCA_017462645.1 Acholeplasmatales bacterium
ATTAAAAGAGGCTCTGTAATGATGGGGCAAACTGCAGGCTTAATTAAAGAGGTAAAGACAGTAGAAGAGGTTTTAGCTAATTTAATTAATGAGGCTATTTCATTACAAAATAGCTTAAATGCTAAAATTGATAAGCTAAAGAATATCTAAATTGAAAATACAATCGAAATTAGTAAAACGAATATTTTTACTAGTTTTGTCGATTGTATTTTTTTTTATTTTTTATCATTTATAATCAGTTTGGTGATTATATGGGATTAAATGTAGGAGTTTATGTAAAATCAGATGTATTAATATTACGTTTAAAGGGAGAATTAGATGATATTACTGTAAAGGATTTAAGGCTTAGAATCAGTAATTATATTGATGATTACAAAATCAAGCATCTTGTTATTAATATGGAGAAGCTTGAATTTTTAGATTCATCAGGAATAGGCTTTATAATTGGTAGATTTCATCAATTAAAAAAGGTTGGTGGTGAGGTAACAATATGTGGACTTCATCAAAAAATAGAAAGAATTATTACTTATTCTGGATTAACTAAAATATGCTTAATTAGAGATTCAGAGTCTGCATGTATGATGTCATTTTAAAAGGGAGAGATAATATGGAAAATGAAATAAGAATGACTTTTTTATCTAAAAGATGCAATATTGTTGTTATTAGAAATATGATTGGTGCTATGATTATTGAAAACAATCCAACCATCACTTTTATTAATGAGCTTAAAACAGTTATTAGCGAAGCTATTACTAACTGCATAGTTCATGGCTATCAAAATCAAGAGGATAAATATATTGATTTAAATATCTTTATCAAGCCTGAAAAAATAGTTATTGATATTATTGATAAAGGAATTGGAATTGATGATATTGAACAGGCTAAGGAGCCTTTATTCACTACTAAGGCAGATGAGGAAAGAAGTGGATTAGGATTTACTATTATGGAGCTTTTTTCTGATTTATTAGTTGTAGAAAGTAAAAAGGATGAGGGAACATTTATTCACCTTGAAAAAAATTGGTAATTAAAGAATAATTGTCAAATTTCAACAAATAATAATTTTGGTGATAATATGCAAAAAACTAGAAATTATTATTCAAAATTATTACAAACTAAAAGAGATTATAAGATTATAGGTAAATCAGTTTTACAATCATTTCTATTTGGTGGATTATTATGCCTTGTTGGACAAGGTATATTAGATATACTAAAAATGAATGTTGCTAAAAATGATGCGAGCCTTTATTTGTCATGTATTATGATATTATTTGCTGGTATTTTAACAGCGGCAGGAATTTATGATGAAATCGGTCAAATGGCTAAATCAGGTCTTGCAATTCCTATTACAGGCTTTGCGAATGCTTGTGTTTCATCTGCGATGGAATATCATAAGGAAGGTATTGTTTTAGGTATTGGTAGTAACTGCTTAAAGCTTGCAGGAAGTGTTATTGTATTAGGAACTACTAGTGCGTTAATCATCACAACCCTAAGATATATATTTGTGGTGTTATCATGACATTTAAATTTAAGGATGTTTATTTATTAGATAGCTTTTTAGTTGCAGGAAGCCTTGAGGGTAGTGGTCCATTAAGAAAATACTTAGATTATGTTAAGGATTTTGATGGGGATTGCTTTGAAAATAGTGAAATTTCATCTTTGCAAGCATCTATTGATTTATTATTAGAAAAATTAAATATGAAAATAGATGACATTGATTTAGCAATTAGTGGCGAGCTATCAAATCAATTAGCAACAACAAGCTATGCATTTAGAAGCTTACTTATTAGTATTATAGGTGTTTATGCTGCATGCTCAACTATTACATTAGGATTAGGCCTTGCAGGATTATTACTTGGTAATGAGAATATTAATAAGGTTTTGGTATGTACATCTAGTAATAATCAAAGTGCTGAAAGACAATTTAGAAATCCAAATGAATATGGTGGAGAAAAGGAGAATACTCAAACCTTTACCTCAACTATAGCTGCATCAGCTATATTAACTAACGAAAAAAGTAATATTCAAATTACTGAATTCACATTAGGAAAAATCATTGACGTAGGATTTACTGACCCATCTGACTTTGGTAGAGCTATGGCACCAGCAGCTATAGAATCATTATTAACTCATTTTAAGAACACTAATACAACACCTTTTGATTATGATTTAATTTTAACAGGTGATTTATCAACATATGGCTCTGATATTGTAAAAAGTGAATTAGAAAAGGAATTTGGCTATATTAGTAATTATAATGATTGTGGCTTAATCTTATATGATACACAAAGCCAGGATGTGTTTGCTGGAGGTAGTGGACCAGGTACATCTGCAGGTGTACTATTCTCCTATGTAAAGGAGAAGATGCTTAATAAGGAACTTAATAAGGTAATACTATGTGCAACAGGTGCACTAATGAATCCAACTATGATAAATCAAAAGAATTCTATACCATGTATAGCTCATTTAATTGTATTAACGAGGGTTCAAGAATGATGATATATTTATATGCGTTTTTAGTTGGTGGCTTAATTTGTGCATTAGCAGAATTTATAAAATGTATGTTCAAGCTTACTGTTGGACATACAACAGTATTATTTGTTGTCATTGGTACCTTTTTAGATTTCTTTAATTTTTATGATAAGCTAATAGAATTTGCAGGCGCAGGCGCAATTCTTCCAATCACAAGCTTTGGACATTCATTAGCTCACGCAAGCTTTAATAGAGCTATGGAGGATGGCTATATCGGCGTATTTACGGGTATATTTGATAAAACATCAGGCGGTATTGCCTTTGCGATATTAATTGCAGTAATAATAGGATTAATATTTAAACCAAAGAAGTAGAGATGCATAATCTCTATTTTTTTACATATATTTTTTATAGGACGTGATAATATGAATTATTGCATAATTTTAGCAGCTGGTAATGGCTCTAGAATGAAGACAAAAAAGCCTAAATGCTTACATACTATCTTAGGTAAGGAAATGATTAATTATGTTATTGATGCTGCTAAAATTCCTTTAATTGATAAAACAATTTGTATATTAAATAATAACAATAAGGATGAAATATTAAAATCAATAGGTAATATTGAATACTGTATTCAAAAACATCCATTAGGTACTGCAAATGCAGTTTTAGCAGCTAAGTCTTTAATTGATTATGATGGATATACTGTTATATTACCTTCAGATATACCATTAATTAATAAAAAAATTATTAATGATTTAATCACTACTCATATAGAAAATAATAATAATTTAACAATTGGTACCTTTAAGGTAGATAATCCATTTGGGTATGGAAGGATTATTAAGGATAAAAATGATTCTATTATTAAAATAAAGGAAGAGCTAGAATTAGATGAGGATGAAAAAAATATTAATGAATGTAATAGTGGTATATTTTGCATAGATAATAGTTTAATGGTAAGTAATTTATTAAAAATTAAAAACAACAATAAAAAGGAAGAATATTATCTAACTGATATTGTATCAATAATGCATAAGGGCTATAAAAAAATAGGAAGTTTTGAAATAAAGAATAATGAGTTAGCTATGGGTGTTAACACACTTATTGAGCTAAAGAAGGCTTCTCTATTTTTAAAAGAAAATATAAATAATAATCATTTAAATAATGGAGTAATAATAGAGGATATTGATGTAGAAATAGGACCTGATGTTATATTAGAGGTAAACACAATAATAAAAAAGGGTAGTATTATTTTAGGTAAATCTATTATCAAGGAAGGGTCAATTATTGGTCCATATTCTGAAATAATAGATAGTGAAATTCAAAATAATACAATTATCAACAAATCATCAATATATAATTCTTTAGTAGGAAGTAATTGTACAGTAGGTCCATATACTCATATAAGATGTAATACTAAGGTATTAAATGATTCTAGAATTGGTAATTTTGTTGAAATTAAAAATTCGCATATAGGTATTAATACTAAGGCATCACACCTATCATATATCGGTGATGCAGCAATAGGTAATAATGTAAATTTTGGCTGTGGAAGTATTACAGTAAATTATGATGGCTTGAATAAAAATAAAACAGTAATTGGTAACGACTCCTTTATAGGCTGTAACTCAAATTTAATTGCCCCTATAAAGATAGGAAGTAATACCTATATAGCCGCAGGATCTACAATTACTAAGGATTTAAATAATGATGACTTTGCTATAGCGAGAGCTCATCAAATTATAAAAAATAATTATAAAACTAAAAATAGGGAATAGCTATGAAATATTTTGGGACAGATGGTATAAGAGGCACAAGCCTAACTAAGGATTTTATGATTAAGGTAGGAAAATCCTTGCGTGCCTTGAAAAACAAAAATTTAATAATTGCTAATGATACAAGAGAATCGGCAAATGAGCTAGTAGAGGGATTAATATATGGAGCCTTATCTGTTGGTATAAATGTAAAATATATTGGAATTGCTACAACTCCAGCTTTAATGTATTTAAGTGATGTTGATTGCTGCCTAGGTATTGCTGTTACCGCAAGCCATAATCCTTATTACTATAATGGTATAAAAATTGTTAACTGCGGAAAAAAGATTAATGATATAGAAAAAGCCAAAATAGAAGAGCAGCTTGAACTAGATATTCCCTTTTCAAAACGCTTTGGTAGATATAAATATTTACCAATGTCTATAAATAGATATCTAAGATTTTTAAAAAGAGAAATTGATAGAGCTGATATAAAGCTTTGTGTAGATTCAGCCAATGGGGCAGCCTATAAAATATCAAAAAAGATATTTAAAAGGCTAACTACAAAGGTAATGTTTTTTGGGGATGATCCTGATGGGAAAAACATTAACGATAATGTAGGAGCTACTAATATAGAGTATATTAAATCCATGATGAAAATTAATAGCTTTGATTATGGTATTGCCTTAGATGGCGATGGAGATAGAATTAAAATTATAGATAAGAATGATTATATTTATAATGGAGATATAATAGCTTTAATAATAGCTAAATATCTTAAGGCTAAGGGAATGCTAAAATATAATACTATTGTTTTAACAGAATATAGTAACCAAGGTATTATAAAAAATTTAAAGGATAATTCAATTGAGGTATTAATATCATCTGTTGGTGATTCAAATATAGCTAATTTAATCCAAAAAAATGATTTATCCTTAGGTGCTGAGGGAAGTGGTCATGTAATTATAAATGATGTATTAAAGTTTGGTGATGGAATCCTAACTGCTATTATCTTTTTTAAAATTTTAAAGGAATGTAATTATTCCTTAGAAAGATTTTTAATAGGCTTGAATATATATCCAGAGAAATTAATTAACATTAATAATTATAACGAGAAAATATTAGAGGATACTAGATTGTTAAAAAGAATAGAAGAGCTTAACAATGATGATGTTAGGGTTATTTTAAGAAAATCAGGAACTGAAAACCTATTAAGACTTTATGTATCTGCGATTGATAAGGATATAATGAATAAAACAATTAAGGAATTAGAGGATTATATTAATGGGTCAGCTTAAGCTGACTTATTTATTTTTCATTGATATATTGTCAAAAAAGTGATAAAATATTAAAAGAGATATTTTTTAATGAAAGGAGAAGCAATTATATGATTTATTTTTTAAATAAATTTATTAGTGAAAACTTTATATTCTTATTAATAGCCTTAATTGCTGCAATATTCCTTTCTATTTGTTCAAAGAAGTTTAGAAAGTTTTTTATGGTTTCTATCGTTGTTGGAATACTATATTTTAGCTTTTTAGCTTATTGTAAATTTTATAATTATAGTGTTTATAAAATATTCGCAAGATATTTCTATTATTTATGCTTTATCTTTGAACGTATAATGCATCTATTATTAGGTAATAGCTTATATCTTAGAAATATAACAACAATTGCGTCAATACTAGCAGTAGAGTTTGTAAACTCTACGCTTTTATGTGCTTCATTTATAAAGCTTTCATTAAAGCTACTATTTATTAAGAACAAGCTTAATAATGATGAGATTACTAATGATTACCAATTATTGTCAAATGATGAATTTGATTTAAAATACGATTCAATTTCAAAATTAAATACTGTCTTAAGATGCTGATTAAACTAATTATATTGAAGTATAAATATAGTTAGGAGTGTGTAAATATGAATAAATCAGTACAAGAAAGCTTATCAATTAGCTATGATATATCAATGTACAAAAGAAAGCCTATTTTTGCCTTTTTTAAAAGAGCATTTGATATATTTTCTTCCTTTTTAGCTATTGTTTTATTATCTTGGTTATTTATTATTTTAGCCATAATAATAAAATGCTCATCGAAGGGTCCAGTTTTTTATGGCCATGAAAGAATAGGTAAAAATGGTAAGAAATTTAAGGTTTGGAAGTTTAGAAGCATGATTGTAACTAACAAGCCATTAGAGGAATTATTATCTTCTGAGCAGCTAGAGGAATATAGAGCTACATTTAAGGTTACTAATGATCCAAGAATAACTAAAATTGGTAAATTTTTAAGAAAGACATCATTAGATGAGTTACCTCAATTATTTAATATTTTAGTTGGACATATGTCTGTTGTTGGATGGAGACCAATCTTAAATGAAGAATTAGAAAAATATGGAGATAATAAGGAATTATTATTAAAAATCAGACCAGGCTTAACAGGATTCTGGGCATCTCATGGTAGAAGTAATACTACATATGATGAAAGAATTAAGATGGAATTATATTATGTTATTAAAAGATGCTTTATTAGAGATGTCAAAATTATCTTTAAAACAGCTATCTCTGTATTTAAGGGAGATGGTGCTAAGTGATAAGTGTTTTAATGAGTGTATATTATAAGGAAAAGCCTGAGTATTTAAAGGCATCTATAGATAGCCTTCTAAATCAAACTCTAATGCCATCGGAGATTGTAATCATTAAGGATGGCAAGCTTACGGATGAATTAGAAAATGTTTTAAAGGGTTATGAAAATAATTCATTATTTAGTATTTATGGATATGAAGAAAATAAGGGTCTTGGGCTAGCCTTAAATTATGGTGTATTAAAATGTAAATATGATATTATAGCTAGAATGGATTCAGATGATATTTGTAATCCTAATCGTTTAGAGCTTGAATATAACAAGCTAAAAGATGGCTATGATATTGTAGGCTCTAATACTAAGGAGTTTATTGATAATATTGATAATGTTATTAGTACAAGATTAATGCCAGAGGCTCATGAGGATATAATAAGCTATTCTAAAACTAGAAATCCTTTTATCCATCCATCTATTATGACCTATAAAAGGGTTATATTAGATTCAGGAAATTATATGGATTGTTATCTATGTGAGGATTATGATATGTGGGTAAGAATATTAGAACGCGGCTATAAGGCTTATAATATTCAGGATTTCTTAGTATATATGAGGGTTGGCAAGGATTTTTATAGAAGACGTGGTGGCTTAAAATATTGTAAGGCTATTGTTTCTTTTAAAAAGAAGCTTTATAAAAAGGGTTATATGAGCTTCTTTAAATATCAAAAAACAAAGTTTGCGACTATCATTGTATCTCTTATGCCAGGCTTTTTAAGAGAATTTATATATAAGAAGTTCTTAAGAAAGTAGTGATTCTTATGAGAAAAATAAAAGTATTATATATACTTCCATCAATTACTCAAAGTAATGGTGTTGCGTCATATGTATTTAATTATTTGGATAAAATGGATTTAGATATTTTTGATGTAGAAATCGTTGCGAGCAATTTAAGACCTTCACAAAAATTTATTGATTTTTGTAATGAAAAGGGAATTGTTTTACATTTCATATCTAATTTAAAGGAAAAATCAATTTTTCAATTTAAAAAGGATATAAAGGAATTCATGAAGGAGCATCATGACTACGATATAGTACATTGTAATGTTATGACTCAAGGTCTATTTTATTTAAGCTATGCTAAAAAATATAAAATACCTGTAAGAATATTACATAGTCATGCGACTAAGAATGCTGATTCAATGCTTAAAAATATTAGAAATAGCATCATGTCATTTCTAGTTAAAAGAAAAGCTAATTATTATTTTGCTTGCTCTAAAATGGCTGGAGACTATCTATTTAAAAAGAAAAAATATCATATCATCAATAATGCTATTGATATGAATAAATATTCCTTCAATTTAGAGTTAAGACAAAAAATTAGAAATGAGCTTAATTTAGATGATAATTTTATTTGTGGCTTTGTAGGAAGATTAGTTAATCAAAAGAATGTTTATTTCTTAGTTGATATTATTGAAAGATTAAAGGAATTAAAAAATAATGCTCACCTATTAATTGTTGGTACAGGTGTATTAGAGGATTCATTAAAGGTATATGTAAAAAATAAAAATTTAGATAGCTATGTTACCTTCTTAGGTGAAAGAAGCGATGCTAAGGATTTATATAATTCATTTGATTGCTTTTTATTACCATCTATATATGAGGGCTTACCTGTTGTAGGTATTGAAGCCCAATCAATGGGACTAGCATGTTATTTTTCTAATACTATTACTGAAGAGGTTAGAATTGTAAGAAATACATTAATGCTTCCGATTGATGATCCAAATGTTTGGGCTAATAGTATTAATGCATCAATTAATGGTGAAAATATAGAAATGGATAACTATAGCTCCTTTGATATTAATATAAGCGTTAAGAAGCTAGAGGAATTATATAAGGAAATATATAAGGAGAAGTGCTAATGAGTGTTGAAAATAATAAAGAGGCTTTAGCTAAGCTTCATAAAATATTACTTGAAATGATTAGTGATATAGATACAATATGTAGAGATAATAATATTGAATACTTTTTAGCAGGTGGCTCTGCATTAGGAGCACATAGGCATCAAGGCTTTATACCTTGGGATGATGATTTAGATATAATTATGACTATCGATAATTATCTTAAATTTAAAGAGGTTTGTAAGACTAAGCTTGATACTAATAAGTATTATTTCCAAGATGGGAATACAGAGGAAAATCCTTTATATTTCTCTAAAATAAGATTAAAGGGTACTACATTAATAGAGGGTAATGAGCTATATGCTATGCCTAAATGCCCAGGTATTTTTATAGATATATTTGTTTTGTTCAATACAAATAATAAATTCTATACTAAAAAGCAATATTTGTATTCTAGATTATTAGTTGCAAATAGCTTATCTAAAATGGGTTATAAAACAGATAAGCTTGTAAAGAAGCTATTCTTATTTATGGGTAAAAGAATATCTAATAAGAAGGCATTAAAATATTTAAAATATTTAAATAAAATGCAAAATAAGGAAACTGCCTATTATTGTGATTTTATAGGTAGAGGAAAATTTAGAAGAAAGATTTTCAAAAAAGAAATTTATGGAAAACCAAATTATGTTAAATTTGAAAATCTAATGCTACCAGTTCCTAGCATGCTAGAGGAATATTGTAGAACTCATTACGGTGATGATTTTATGACATTACCTCCAGAGGAAAAAAGAACATTTTTACATGTTAAGCACTTGTTTTTTGACAAGGAATTAACACAAGATGAAATAAAGAAATTATTAAGTGAAGAGGTGTAATTATGAATATAGCAGTATTAATCGCAGGTGGATCAGGTCAAAGAATGAATCAAGATATACCTAAGCAATTTTTATCAGTTAAGGATAAGCCAATTATTATCTATACATTAGAGGCTTTTGAAAAGCATCCGAATATAGATCATATAGCTGTGGTATGCTTAGATGGCTGGCATGAGGTATTAAGGGCTTATGCTAAGCAATTTAATATTACAAAGCTTAAAACTATCACATCAGGTGGTAAGTGTGGACAAGAATCTATTTATAATGGATTAAAAGCATTAAATGGAATTGCTAAAGAAAATGATGTTGTTTTAATTCATGATGCAATTAGACCAATGGTATCACAGGATATTATTACTGATTGTATTGTTAAATGTCAGCAATATGGTAATGCAGTAAGTGTTATTCCATGTAATGAGGCTATGCTTAAGAGCAAGGATGATTCAAGCGCAGATATCAGTATTCCAAGAGATAATTTAAAAAGAACTCAAACTCCTCAAGCTGTAAAATATGGTGAATTTGTTAAGATGCATGAGGAAGCATTAGCAATGGGTATTACTAGCTCAATAGCTACATGCACACTATTAATTGAAACAGGAAAGATTGTATATTATTCCTTAGGCTCTGAAAAGAACATTAAGCTTACAACTGTAGATGATTTAGATATATTTAAGGCATTATTAAATCAAAAGAATAGTGGATGGTTAAAGTAATATGCTAGAGGAATTAAAGGCTAAGGTTTGTAAGGCTAATTTATTATTAAAGGAATATAATTTAGTTTTACATACATGGGGTAATGTTAGTGAAAGAGATAAGGAAACTGGATATATTGTTATAAAGCCAAGTGGTGTTGCATATGAAAATATGAAGCCAAGTGATATGGTAGTAGTGGATATTGATGGTAATATTATTGAAGGTAATTTAAAGCCTTCAAGTGATACTAAAACACATTTAGAAATTTATAAAAAATTTAATAATATTAATGGTGTTGCTCATACTCATTCATTATACGCTACATCATGGGCTCAATCAGGTGCTGACGTTATTCCATTAGGTACAACTCATGCTGATTATTTTTATGGTAGTATTAAATGCACTAGAGCCTTAACTAAGGAAGAGGTTAATGGCGATTATGAGAAAAATACTGGTTTAGTTATCACTGAATATATAGATGACCCTAAGGCTGTTCCTGGTATTTTAGTGTTTAATCATGGACCATTTACATGGGGCTCTGATTCTATAGATGCTGCTAAAAATGCATCATATTTAGAGTATGTATGTAATTTAGCATATAACACTATTAATATTAATTCTAAGGTAGAAAGAATTTCTCAATCTATTTTAGATAAGCATTATTTTAGAAAGCATGGACCTAATGCTTATTATGGTCAGAAGGACTAATTTATGAATATATATACTGAAAAATATTTAAATTTATTAGAAATTTTATATAAGCAAAATAAAAATCTATTATCAGCCTTTGATAATAAGGGTATTTTAGTTAGTGGAGCTACAGGTATGATTAATTCATTAATGATTGATTTATTAATGAAGAATAATAATACTAGAATTTATTGTATTGTTAGAAATACAAATAAAGCTTTAGAAAGATTTATTTTGCATAAGGATAATAATAATTTAGCCTTTGTAGAGGCTGATTTATGTAATGAATTTGATTTTAATCAACCTGTTGATTATGTAATTCATGGTGCCTCACCTGCAGACCCAGGTACATTTTTATTAAATCCTATTGATACAATTATGATTAATATTAAGGGTACTGACAATTTATTAAAGGTTGCTGTTAAGAGTAATGCTAAATTCCTATTAATGTCTTCAGGTGAAATATATGGAAATGTAGCTGAGGAAATTATTAAAGAGGATAATAAGGGTAGCATTAATACTTTAGATGTTAGATCATCATATAATGAATCAAAAAGATGCTCTGAGACATTATGTGTTTCATATGGATATAAATATAATGCACAATATAATATTGTTAGAATATCTAGAGCCTATGGTCCTACAATGAAGCTAAGTGATAAAAAGGCTTTATCACAATTCATGTTTAATGGCTTAAAGCATGAGGACATAATTTTAAAATCAAAGGGTAATCAAAGATTTTCTTATACCTTTGCATCAGATGTAGTAACAGCAATCCTAACTGTATTACTAAATGGTGTAAATGGTGAGGCCTATAACATCGCAAGCGATGATGAAGGCTTATCATTATATGATATAGCTAATATTATAGCTAAGAAGTCTAATACAGAAGTAAAAATCATTTTACCTCCCCAAGAAGAGCAAATGAAATATTCTAAGGCAGTTAACAGTATATTAGACAATACAAAGCTAAAAGAAATAGGTTGGAATTACCAATATGGATTAAATGATGGATTAAATATTACATTAGACATTATTAAGGAATTAATTTAGGAGTAAATATGAAAATATTTGTTATCTCACATAAAAAGGTAGAATTAAATATTCCAAACGATTACCAAATATTGTCTGTTGGTAAATATGATGGTAAGATAGATGGCTTTTTATCTGATCAGGATTTAGAAAGTATTTCCGAAAAAAATAAAAGCTATTGTGAGCTAACAGGTCATTATTGGATTTGGAAGAATACTAATTATAATATAGTAGGATTAGTTCATTATAGAAGATTCTTTTATAAGGGCTCTAATTTAATTAATAATGAACGTATTTCTAAGGATTTAAATAAATATGATATTATTTTACCCAATAAATCATATTTAAGAGAAACTAATTATAGCCATTATATAAAAGAGGATGGCGGCTGTGGATATGACCATGATTTAAAGCTATTAAGAGAAATAGTATTAGAAAAATATCCAGAATATATCAACTGTTATGATAAGTATTTTAATTCAAAGAAAACATATTATTATAATATGCTAATATGTAAAAAGGATTTATTTGATAATTATTCAAAATTCTTATTTGATATTTTATTTGAATTAGAAAATAGAGTATCAATAGAAAATTATGATGATTATCATAAGCGAATATTTGGATTTATTTCAGAAAGACTATTAAATATCTATGTAATGCATAATAAGCTTAATATAAAGGAATATCCAGTTTATATGCCTGATACATCTAAATTTAGTAGAATAAAGATTAGAATAAAGAATTTTATTAAAAAAATATTACCATAAATGAGGTGATTTTATGTATGATTATTTAATAGTAGGTAGTGGTTTATATGGTGCTATATGTGCTTATGAGCTTAATAAATTAGGCTATAAATGCCTAGTTATTGAAAAAAGAAGTCATATAGCAGGTAATATTTATACTGAAAATATAGAGGGTATAAATGTTCATAAATATGGAGCACATATATTCCATACATCTAATAAAAAGGTATGGGAATATATTAATCAATTTGCAGAGTTTAATAATTATATTAATAGCCCTGTAGCAAGATATAAAAATGAATGCTATAACCTACCATTTAATATGAATACATTTACTAAGCTATGGCCTGATGTATTCACTCCTGAGGAGGCTATGAGGAGGATTGAGGAGGAAAGAAGTGATTCTTATACTGAAAATCCTAAAAATCTTGAGGAGCAGGCTATTAATTTAGTTGGTAAAACTATTTATGAAAAGCTTGTAAAGGGCTATACAGAAAAGCAATGGGGTAAAAAGGCAACTGAGCTTCCAAGCTTTATCATAAAAAGATTACCTGTTAGATTTACATTTAACAATAATTATTTTAATGATTTATATCAAGGTATTCCTATTGGAGGATATACAAAAATAATTGAGCGTATGCTTGAAGGCATTGATATAAAGCTAAATTATGATTATTTTGAAAATAAGGATCAAATTAAATGTAAGAAAATTATTTATACTGGTCCTATTGATAGATATTTTGATTACTGCTATGGTAAGCTTGAATATAGAACTGTTAGATTTGAAAATGAGATTCTTGATATTAAGAATTATCAAGGAAATGCAGTTATTAACTATACTGAATATGAGGTTCCATATACAAGAATCATTGAGCATAAGCATTTTGAATTTGATGTTGAATCAAATAAGACTGTTATTTCAAAGGAATATTCAAAAGCCTGGGAAGAGGGAGATGAGCCTTATTACCCAGTTAATGATGAAGGAAATAATAGCTTATATAATAAATATAAGGAATTGGCCTTAAAGGATGAAAAGGTTATTTTTGGTGGAAGGCTTGGACAATATCGATATTACGATATGGATGATGTTATCGAGGCTGCACTTAATTTAATAGAGGAGCTTAAGCGTGGAAGAGGCAATTAAGCCTGTAAAGGAAAAGAGTATAAAAAAGAATTATATTTATAATCTTATTTATAAGCTTTTCGCTGTTTTAGTTCCAATTTTAATAACACCATATTTATCAAGAGTTTTAGACGCTGATGGGAATGGTGTTATAAGCTTTGTATCATCCATCGTTTCTTATTTCATACTAGCTAGTAATGTTGGTATAGAAACATACGGCCAAAGAATGATATCCATTCATAGAAACGATAAAGCTTATTTGAAAAAATTTATGTTTGAAGTAACCCTAATGCGTACTATATTAACATTAGTATGCTTGGGTATATATTATGCTGTATTTGTTGGTGGAAACGCTGAGGATAGAATGCTATATGCAATATATGGTATATCATTATTTGCGGTAACATTTGATTTTACTTGGTTTTTTCAAGGCGTAGAGGATTTTAAAATATTAGCCCTAACAGGTATTATTTCTAAAATTATTTATATCATTTTATTATTCCAGCTAGTAACTGGAAGAGATGATATTCATATTGCGGCAGGGCTTGCAATAATGTCTACAGCCCTCCCTCATTTAATGTGCGTTCCATTTGCTAAAAAATATATTGGTGGCAAAATAGAGGGAAAAATAAATCCATTTAGACATTTTAAGGAATGTATGGTTTATTTTATTCCAACTATTGCGGTTCAAATATATACTGTTGTAGATAGAACAATGATTGGTCTAATTACTAATTCAGATTTTGAAAATGGTTATTATGAGCAAGCAGAAAAGCTAATTAAAATGCCACTTGCGATAATAACATCATTAAATATAATTGTAAGAGCTAGAATATCCTATTTATATTCAATAGGTGAAGAAAATAAGATTAAAAAGCTTATTGATAATTCAGCTAATTTTGCGTTTATGCTAGCTATACCAATGATGTTTGGTATGCTTGCTGTCGCAAAAACACTAGTTCCAGTTTATTTAGGATATGGCTATGATAAATGTATAACTTTAATATATGTTTTTGCACCAATAATTTTAGCTATATCTGTAAGTAATTTGTTAGGTACACATTACTACACTCCGTTTGGAATGCAAAAGAAAAGTAATATTTTCTTAATTACAGGTGCGATTATTAATGTTATATTAAATTCATTTTTAATATATTATTTAAAATCAATAGGAGCTGCTATCGCGTCTGTTACTGCAGAAACGATTATTGCTATATTATATGTATATAACGCAAGAAAATTTGTTCCTATATTACATTTGTTAAAAATATCAGTAAAATATTTAATTGCTGGTATAGTAATGTTTATTGCTGTTTATTTGCTAGATCAAAGGCTATCTGGTGGATTTGTTAATTTAGTTATTGAAATGCTATTTGGCGTAGTACTATATTTTGTAGTATTACTATTATTAAGAACAAGATATTTAATTGACTTTATTAAAAGTATATTTGCAAAAATAAGAAGAAGATAGGTAGTAGCTATGGAAAATAATTATGGCTTTATAGTGTCTGATTTAAGAAAAGAGCTATGGAATGCTCAAATGGACATATTAAAAAGATTTATAGATATATGCAAATCAAATAATTTAAAATATATTGTTTATGGTGGAACCTTATTAGGTACTATAAGACATGATGGATATATTCCATGGGATGATGATATTGATATAATGATGCCAAGAGAGGATTATGAGAAATTCTTAAAAATAGGTCAGGAATATCTTGGTGATAATTATTTTCTACAATCTCATCATACTGAAAAAAGCTATGTATATGGTCATGCTCAAATCAGAAATACAAATACTACATGTTTAATTTCTAGCTCATATACTGATTTATCTTTAAATAAGAATTGTGGTATATTCATTGATATTTTTCCTTGTGATTATGTTCCAGATGATTATAAGGAAAGAATGAAGCATACTAAAAAAATAAAAAGGCTAAAGCAATTAGCCCAAAATAAGGTTTATAAATATAATAGTAAAAATAAATTTAAAACTATCTTAAAAAGGTTAGCAGTATTCGGTTACTTTTTATTTCATGATTTAGAAAAGACAATTATTAAATATAATAATTTAGCTATGAAATATAAGGATACTAATACTGTGGCGCTTGCAAGCTTTTTACCATGCTATGAGAAGAATGTATGGGATAAAAAGCTATTTGAAGAGCTAACTACTCATAAATTTGAGGATATGTTAGTTAGTATTCCAGTAGAATATGATAAGATTTTAACTAAAATGTATGATAATTATATGGAAATACCAGAGAATAAGAATACCACATTCCATGGGTCTATGTATTTTGATGTTAATAAATCATATAAGGATTATAAAAATTTATCTAAGGAAGAGGTTAAGGAGCTTATTAAGCAATTTAGCTTTTAGGTGATATCATGGAAATTAAAAAATATAAGAATCCTATTTTAAAACCAAATAAACTTGTTGCAATTGTTGGATATGTTATTATATTATTCATATTGAGCTCAATAATAACAATTGCTTTAGGAATTGTAATGGCTAATATGAAGAATTTAGATGCGAAAATAGTATTAGAAACATTTACTAAAGCTGATTTAACTGAATATAGTATTGAATATATTAAGGTTAATGCTGCATCACAGGGCTACGGAAATTTAATTGGATATATGCTAGCTACAGCCTTTGTAGTTTTTTATATGAGAGATAGTGTTATTACTGATATGAAGGACTTAGGTAAAAGAAAAAAATTCCATGCCATTTATATTCCACTTGCCGCAATAGGCTTTTGTATTCTTACAATAGCTATTGATATAATTATCGGGAATTTAGTTGATGCTTCAAGTAATCAGGCAACAATTGAATATATTTTAGAATATGGTGGTGCATTCCCAATGATACTTGCGACAGTTGTTTTTGCACCAATAGTAGAGGAATTAATCTATCGTAAGGCAATCTTCCAATATTGTGAAAGATTAGGTCTTGTTGCTGCATATTTATTATCAATGGTATTCTTCACATTACCACATATGCTATCAAGTGATATGTCAAATATAGGAACATGGTTATTACAATGTGTTCCATATGCTAGTAGTGCATTATTGTTATGTTTAATATATCATAAATCAAAATTTAACATATATACAGCTATAGCTGCACATATGCTTAATAATATAATTGCTGTAATATTTACATTTATGTAGGAGGTCTTTATGTTAAAGAAAAGCTTAAATGAATTTTATAAAAATGTTTTTAATGAAATAGGTAATGGATGGCCTATTTTAACTGCAGGAGATAATAAAATAGGCTATAACAGTATGACTGTTTCTTGGGGTGGTCTAGGTGTTTTATGGGGCAAAAATGTAGCTTATGTTTTTGTTAGAAAGTCTAGACATACTTATCAATTTATAGAGAATAGTGACAGTGTTACATTATCATTTCTATCAGATAAATATAAAAATGAAAAATCAATATATGGTTCTAAATCAGGTCGTGATGTAAATAAGTTTGAGTTAACAGGATTACATCCAACATTCGATTTAGATTTTAATGGGTATTATATTGCTGAATGTGATTATGTATTAAAAATGAAGAAGCTATATAGCGTAGATATTCCTTATGATAAGCTACCAGCTGATTTAAAAAATAAATTTTATCCTACTGATGATATGCATACAATGTATGTTTGTGAAATTAAGCAATATTTAGTAAATGAGGAATAATATGAGAAATGTTTTTCTATTTGATTTAGATTCTACATTATTACAAATGAATCAGGATTTATTCTTACATGACTATTTTAAATTAATTTATATAAGAAGTAAGAATCTAGGATATGATGATAATTTTATGAAGGCATTTCAATATGCTGCATATAACATATTAAGTAATGATGGCTCTATGACTAATGAGGAGCACTTTTGGAAGACTATAGCTAAATATGGATATAACATAGATAAGCTTAAGAGTGAATTCGATGACTTTTATAATAATGAATTTAAATCCATTGAAAAAATAGTAGATAAAAATAGTGTACCTAATGATGTTATTAAGTATTTAAAGTCTAAGGGATATACAATTATATTAGCTACTAACCCATTATTTCCAAGAGTGGCAACATATGAAAGAATGAGATGGGCAGGATTAGATAAAAATGACTTCTTAGATATTACTACATATGAAAATTGTCATTATTCTAAGCCTAGAAAGGCTTATTTTATTGAATTATTAAATAAGCATAGTATTAATCCAAATGATTGTATAATGGTTGGAAATGATTTAGATGATGATTTTAGTGATTTACCTGAGGGAATAGAAAAATTATTAATTACTGATTATTTAATTAATAAGAATAATAAGGAAATCACAATGAAATCATTTACTCTAAATGAATTTTTAGAATATATAAAAAATAACTATTAATTATAAAATAGAGAAAAATAAAAAAATCCAGTAATAACTGGATTTTTATTGTTTAATTGGCTCATTTAGCATTTCAACTATATATGATTTTTCCATGTTTAAAACAATGCTAAACTCATCAGCAATTAGCTTAGTTGCATCTTTAAGTGTTTGTTCGTCACAGGCATGCAGCTTTCTACCACGGTCCTTTAAACCTATCTGATGATTTTTAATACTCTTAAGCATTGTTATAGTATCTTTTCTATTGCCTGTCCTTAATATATTAGAAAAATGTTTCTTTCTTTCGTTTTCATTTTCAATCCAATAAGGCTCTATACTAGGATATTCCTGTAATAATGCAAGTATATCATCCTTTGAAAGAAGCTGATGCAGCTTAGTATTTGTTATTGGATTATCAACTGGTACTGTTAACGTTGTTTTCGAATCAAAAAGTGGTTTAAGAACATAATAGCTAACTAAGGAACCATTAAACTCTTTTTCAATTAAAGAGTCAACCCTGCATATACCACTTGTAGTATATAGGATTGTATCTCCAATGCTAAACACTGTATCCCCTCCTTATTAAAATTTTCGATAATATCGTTATTCCTACTTATATTATAACAAATAATTTTAAAATTTCCAATTTAAAAAAATATTTTTTTTAATGTACAGTTTAAGAATAATATTATATAATATATATTTGAGGAATGGAGGTATAATTATGTTAAATAATTATAATGATTTTTTGAAATATATTAAGTCATTTAACACTAAGCCTTCCTTACTAATTCATGCCTGCTGTGCACCATGCTCATCACATGTTTTATTACTTTTAAAGGAATATTTTAATATTACTATTTTCTATAGTAATGATAATATTTATCCATATGAGGAATATTCCTTAAGATTAAAAGAGGTAATAGAATTTGCAGATAAGATTGATAATATTAAGGTTATCTATGATAAATATGAAAGTGATGATTTCTATAATTCTATTATAGGGCTTGAGCATTTAGGTGAAAAAAGTGAAAGATGCTATAAATGCTATAAGCTAAGATTAGAAAAAACAGCTAAAAAGGCAGTAGAGCTTAATTATGATTATTTTACAACAACATTATCTATTTCACCTTATAAGAATAGTGATTGGATTAATGAAATTGGATATGAATTAGAAAATGAATATCAAATAAAATTTTTATATTCTAATTTTAAGAAGGAAAATGGATATAAAAATTCTATAGAATTATCTAAACAATATAATTTGTATAGACAGGATTATTGTGGATGTGTTTTTTCACAAAAGGAAAGGATTGATTCCCTTGATAGAGCTAAAAAAGAAAACAAAAATTAAAAGGTTAAATCTTGATAAAAATAGAAGATTAATATTTGTAAGTGATATTCATGGAGATTTAGAAACCTTTAAGTCGGGATTAGAAAAAATTAATTTTAATGAAAATGATTATTTATTCATTATTGGTGATATATATGAAAAAGGTGATTTCTTAAAAAATCTAGATACTCTTAATTATGTTATAGAGCTATCTAAAAAGGATAATGTATATCCAATGGCAGGTAATTGTGATGAGGTATTTAGATTTATATTACCAGAGGATGCTGCTGATTTAACATTGTATTATCTTTTAAAGAAGAAAAACTCTGTTTTAAATGATATTGCTTATCATGAAAATATTGAAGTTAATGAAAATATGGATATTAAGGCTTTTATTAAGCTTGTATATGATAAGTATTATTATTTATTTGAATTTATGGATTCATTAGACGATGTAATTATTATCAATGATGAAATAGTATTAGTTCATGGTGGTATTGATGATATAGATAATATACCTGAATATGCATTACCAATATTAAAATATGATAGATTTTATGAGCTTTCTAGAACACAAAAGAAGCTTATGATTGTAGGTCATTATCCAACTAGAAATTATAGAGCGGATGTATCATGTGTAAATCCAATTTTCGATTTTAGAAAAAGAATTATATCAATTGATGGTGGTAACCATATTGTAAAGGGTGGTCAAATTAATTTTGTTACATTAGATTCACTTTCTTCAATGAAATTTAGCTTTAGCTTTGTTGATCACTATCCAAAATACACAATGAAGGATGATGTGTTTTATCAAGAGCCAACATCATATGTAAGTATTATTTTTGGAGATAATGAAATTGAAATATTAGATGTTGATTTAGATTTCTATTATATTAGACATCTACAAACAGAACAGGAAATGTGGGTTCATAAATCATTTGTATATTGGGATGAGAAAACTAGAAAGTATTATTGCTATGATGCATCTAATCAATTTATATCAGTTCATAATGGCGATGTTGTTTCTGTTGTAAAAAAAGGTAAGCCTTATAGTGTTATAAAAAGAAATGGTTATATTGGATTAATTGAAACTAGGTATTTAAAGAATGAAGTTGACCTACACGATTAATGCTGATATTGCATTAATAGATTATTTAAATAATCATTATATTTCAAAGGCTAAAATTTATAATTTATTTAATCAAAAAAGAATATTTATAAACAATAATCCTGCTAAAGTAGAGGATCAATTATTTATAAATGATATTTTAGAGATAGAATATAATGAGGAAATAGATTATAAGCCTATTCATAAGGATTTAGATATCTTATATGAGGATGATTATCTATTAGTAATTAATAAAATGCCTGGAATTATTATTCATAATGATGATAAAAATAAAACTGACTCATTATGTAATATTGTTGCTGGTTATTATGAAAGAAAAAAAATTAACCTAAATGTAAGGTTTGCCCACAGATTAGATTTTGAAACATCAGGTATTATTGTTTTTTGTAAGGATTTATTATCCTTAGGATATATGAATCATTATATATCTACTCACGAGGTAAAAAGAGAATATAGACTTTTTATTGAAGGTATGATGGGTAAAAAAAGAGGAACTATTAATTTACCTATTGGTGAGGATAGACATATTAGAAATAAAAAAAGAGTCTCAAAGACTGGTAAAGAAGCAATTACTCATTATGAAACCATTAAATATTTTAAGGGCTATTCATTAGTGAGTGCAGTATTATCTACTGGTAGAACTCATCAAATAAGAGTTCATTTTTCACATCTTGGTCATCCATTATTAGGTGATATCCTATATGGTGGTGATGACTACAAAATAAATAGAGTAGCCTTACATAGCTATAGGGTTTGTTTTAAACACCCTATAACAAATAAAAAAATAGATTTAATTTGTGAGATGCCAGAGGATTTAAAAAAATTAGGAGAGTAATAATATGATAGTAGGGAGACATGTTAATAAGTACTATTTGAAATATATATTATTTTTTATAATAGGCGTATTAGCATTAATTATTATCGATTATTTTCAATTAAATATCCCTAAAATATGCGGTGAGATTATTGATGGCTTATCAACAGGTGAATTAATTGATGATAATATTATAACTGAATATATGAGGGAGCTAGGTCTTATAGCCGTTATTATGTTTGGTGGTAGATTTTTATGGAGATATTCAGTTTTAGGTGTTTCTGTAAGAATCGAGGCTGGATTAAGAGAGGATATGTTTATCCATGCTGAAAAGCTATCAAATAGATATTATAAGGAGCATAAGACAGGAGCTTTAATGGCCTTATTTACTAATGATTTACAGGTTATTAGACAATCATTTGGTATGGGTACTGTAATGATTGTAGATGCAATATTCTTAGGTGTATTAGCCTTATATAGAATGTTTGAGGCTAACTGGATGTTAGCGATATTTAGTTTAGTACCTATGATGCTAATATCAATTGTTTCATTTGTAATTGGTAGAGTAATGCAAAAAAGGTTTAAGGCTAGACAAGAAGCATATGATAGCTTATCAGATTTTTCACAAGAAAATTTTAGTGGTATTTCTGTAATTAAAGCATTCGTCAAGGAAATACAAGAAATTAGACACTTTAAAAAGGTTAATCAGGAAAATTATGATAAGAATATTGAGTATGCAAAATATTCAACAATTCTTAATGTGCTATTAGCAGCTATAATTTCAACAACAATAGCTATTCTGCTAGGTGGTGGTGCTTATTTTGTTATTAATGGTATTAATGATGATGTATTCACACCAGGTGAGCTTGTAGCGTTTATTGCGTATTTTGATACATTAGTA
This sequence comes from Acholeplasmatales bacterium, assembly GCA_017462645.1. Lineage (GTDB taxonomy): Bacteria > Bacillota_I > Bacilli_A > Acholeplasmatales > Anaeroplasmataceae > Anaeroplasma. Next base: position 22,418 of record JAFTQR010000032.1, read on the forward strand.
TGGCCATTAATGGCTGTAGGACAGCTAATGAATATGAGGGCTCAAGCCAAGGCATCATACCAAAGAATTAGTGAGCTGTTAGATACACCTATAGAAATAGTTGATAATGAGACAGTTTCAGTTGATAACATTCAAGGCAAGATAGAATTTAAAAATTTAAACTTTACTTATCCAGATGGATCTAATTTAGTATTAAAGGATATATCATTTACCATTAATCAAGGTGAAATGGTAGGTATTATAGGTAAAACAGGCTGTGGAAAGACAACAATTGTTGATTTATTATTAAGAACTTATAATATTGAGCATAATCAAATATTTATTGACGATATAGATATAATGCAAATACCATTTAAAAAGGTTAGAGAATCAATTGGCTATGTTCCTCAGGATAATTTCCTATTTTCTGATACAATAGCTAATAATATAGGCTTTGCCACTAAAACATATAATACAGAAATGCTAGAGGAGGCAGCAAGGCTTGCTGATGTTCATAATAGTATTTCTGCGTTTAATGCAAAATATGGTACTATGCTTGGTGAAAGAGGAGTTACCTTATCAGGTGGTCAAAAGCAAAGAGTAAGTATTGCAAGAGCTTTACTTAAAAATCCAGCTATTTTAATATTAGATGATTCGGTATCAGCAGTAGATACTAAAACTGAGGATAACATCTTAAATAATTTAAAGGAGCTAAGAGAGGGTAAAACAACTATTGTTATTGCACATAGAATATCAACAGTTGAATCTTTGGATAAAATAATACTTATGAATGAAGGTCAAATAATTGGCTTTGGCACACATAAGGAATTATTAGAAATGAATGCTACATATAAGAATATGGTCAAGCTTCAATCACTTGAAAATCATGTGAATGGAGGTGACTTCTAATGAAGCGTTTTGATGATAATAAAAATATTAAGGAATATAAGGATAAGCATATTATTTCTAGATTATTTAAATATATTATGCCGCTAAAAAAGTATTTTATTATTGCGTTTATATTAACGATTGTAGTGGTTATTGCAGATTTAATTCCAGCCTATTTAGAAGGCCAAATGGTTGGTGTTTTAAATAGTAATAGAACAAGTAATGATAAGCTAGGATTAGCCTTCATCTTAACTGGAATATATTTTGGCATTATTATAATAACAGCCATTATTAGCTATATAAATACAATGCTGCTACAGCATGCAGGACAAAAAATAATATTTAAAATGCGTCAAGATGTATTTGAACATATTGAAAGTCTAGCTATTGCTCAAATAAATGAAACTCCAATTGGAAGGCTTGTTACTAGGGTTACATCTGATATTAACATGATTAATGAGCTATTCACAAATGTTATAGTGAATATGATTAAATATGTATTAACTATTATTTTTGTTTTAGTAATGATGCTTATAATGTCACCAATATTAACGTTATATTTATGCATTATTGCACCTATATTAATTGTTGTTACTATAGCCTTTAATAAGGCTTCTAGAAAACAATATCGTAAGGTTAGAGGATCTATTTCAAATATGAATGCCTTCTTATCAGAAAATATTTCTGGAATGAAGATTACTCAAATATTCAATCAAGAGGAGAAAAAGCTTGAGGAGTTTAAGAGTAAAAATAACCAGTTAAGAAAAAATTCATTGAAGGAAATAATTATTTTTGGTGTATTTAGACCTTTAATATATGTTTTATTCGTTGTTGCCCAAATAATTATTCTATATAGAGGATATTTTATTGTTAAGAATAATAGAGCCTTCTTACCAAATTATGTTTCATTCTATAGATATGTAAGAATATTCTTTAATCCAATTCAACAAATGGCTGATCAATTTAATCAGCTTCAATCAGCCTTTGCGTCAGCTGAGAGAGTATTTGAGATTTTAGATACAAAGCCTCAAATATTAGATAAGCCTGATGCTATTGAAATTGATTATTTTGAGGGTAAGATTGAATTTGATCATGTTTGGTTTGCGTATAATGATGAGGAATGGATTTTAAGGGATGTATCATTTACTGTAGAGCCAAAGCAAACAGTAGCCTTTGTTGGTGCAACAGGTGCTGGTAAAACAACTATTTTAGCATTAATTGTTAGAAATTATGAAATTCAGAAGGGCCAAATAAGAATAGATGGTATAGATATTAGAGATATTAAAATTGAAAGCCTAAGACGTCATATTGGACAAATGCTACAGGATGTATTCTTATTTAGTGGTACTATTAAAACTAATATTACCTTAAGAGAGGAAGCATTCTCTAATGAAGAGGTAATGGAGGCATGTAAATATGTTAATGCTGATAGATTTATCAATAGATTAGATGGTGGTCTAGAGCATAGAGTTTTAGAAAGAGGAGTTAATTTTTCTAGTGGTGAAAGACAATTATTATCATTTGCTAGAACAATAATCCATAAGCCAAATATTATGATTTTAGATGAGGCTACGGCTAATATTGATACAGAAACTGAGGTATTAATTCAAGATTCATTAGAGAAAATGATGAATGTTGGTACAATGCTAATAGTAGCTCATAGATTATCTACAATTCAGCATGCAGATAATATTATTGTTTTACATAAGGGTGAAATAGTGGAAAGTGGAACTCATAATGAGCTTTTAGAAAATAAAGGATTATATTATAGCCTTTATGAAATACAATATAAAAATGAAAAGTAGGATTTGAAATGAAGAAAAGGATAATTATTGCCATATTAATAGTAGCTATTTTGATAATAGGCATAGGCTTTGTATGCTATTATAATATTCCAAGATTATCATATGAATATAGCAATGAATATGAGGGATATATTGTAGCTAAGGCATATGGTAATAGTGAATCCTATAATATTCCAAGCACATATAAAAATAAAAAGGTGGTTGGAATAGGAACAAGAGCCTTTATGGGGCATGATGAATTAGAGAAGATAATATTTGATGAGCCATCAAATATTATTGTTATAGAAAAGCTTGCATTCTCTGAATGTGAGGAGCTTAAATATATTGATTTAGAATATGTTCAATATATAGAAAGAAATGCATTTAGCTATTGCTATAAGCTTAACAATTTAAAGGTAGGTGCCTTACATATTGGAGCATCAGCCTTCTTTAAATGTGAATCATTAGATAATTTTGAGCTTGTAGGTGATTTAATTTCTATAGGAAGTATGGCAATTAGCTATACAGCTATAAGAGAAATAAAGCTACCTCGCTCTACAGAGATAGTTTATGATGATTGCTTTTTATATGCATTTAGCTTAAGAAATATAGTTGTGTATGGTAATAATTTA
>JAFTQR010000033.1 GCA_017462645.1 Acholeplasmatales bacterium
GAAAAGGGTATTCCTACTGCAATTGATGGTGTTGAAATGAACGCAGTTGATTTAGTATGGAAGCTTAATGAATTAGGTGGAGCTAATGGTTGTGGTATTATCGATATCGTAGAAAATAGATTAGTTGGTATGAAGAGCCGTGGTGTTTATGAAAATCCAGGTGGAACTATTTTATATGAAGCACACGAAATGCTTGAATCAATCTGCTTAGATAAGGAAACTTCTCATTTCAAGAGAATGGTTGCAGATAAGTTTGCTGATTTAGTTTATAACGGCTTATGGTTTACTCCATTACGTGAGGCTTTATCAGTATTTGTTGATAAGACACAAGAAACAGTAACTGGTGATGTTAAGGTTAAATTATATAAGGGTAATATTACTCCAGCATCAATCACTTCTCCATATTCATTATGGAATGAGGAAATTGCTTCATTTGGTGATGATGAGGGTGCATATGACCAAAATGATTCTAAGGGTTTCATTAACCTATTCGGTTTACCAATTAAGGTTAAGGCTTTATTAGACGCAAAGAATAAGAAGTAAGAGGGTATAGTTATGGCTAAAATGTGGGCAGGTAGATTTACTAAGGAATTAAATAAGGAAGTTAATGATTTCAATTCTTCAATATCATTTGATGGTGTAATGTTTGAAAGTGATATTATTGGATCTATTGCTCACGCAACTATGCTAGGTAAGCAAGGTATTATAAGTGAGGATGATTCAAAGCTTATTTGCAAGACATTATCTGAAATTCTAGAGGATATTAAGAATGGTAATCTTGAGCTTGATTTAGAGGCTGAGGATATCCATATGTTTATCGAGGCTGAATTAACTAATAGAATTGGTGAGGTTGGTAAAAGATTACATACCTCAAGAAGTAGAAATGATCAGGTTGCCTTAGATGTAAGAATGCATTTAAGAAAAGAAGCAAATGAGGTAATGGCTTTAATTTTAGATTTAATTAATGCCATTATTGAAATAGCTAAAAATAATAAGGAAACTATTATGCCAGGCTATACACATCTTCAAAGAGCACAGCCAATTACCTTTGCAAATCATTTATTAGCATACGCAGCTATGCTAAAAAGAGATTATCAAAGATTTAGTGATGCCTTTGAAAGAATGAATTATTCTCCACTAGGCTCTTGTGCACTAGCAGGTACAACATATCCTATCGATAGAAATATGACTGCAGAGCTTTTAGGCTTCTATGGTCCAACTGAAAATAGCTTAGATGGTGTATCAGATAGAGATTTCTGTTGTGAATTTGCTTCAGCAGCAAGTATTTGCATGATGCATCTATCTAGATTCTCAGAGGAAATAATTATGTGGTGTAGCTGGGAATTCAAGTTTATTGATTTAGATGATGCTTATTCAACTGGTTCATCTATTATGCCACAGAAGAAGAATCCTGATATTTGTGAGCTAGTTAGAGGTAAAACGGGTAGAGTATATGGTGATTTAATGACATTATTAACAATGCTTAAGGGATTACCACTTGCATATAATAAGGATATGCAAGAGGATAAGGAGGCTATCTTTGATGCCTTTACTACTCTAAAGCAATGCTTATCAATATTTACTCCAATGCTACAAACTATTAAGGTTAATAAGGATAATATGCGTAATGCTGCTGCTAAGGGCTTTATTAATGCAACAGATTTAGCAGATTATCTAGTTAAATATGGAATGGCATTTAGAGATGCTTATAAGATTTCAGGAAGCATTGTTGCTTACTGTATTGAAAATAATAAGGTTTTAGAAACATTATCTTTAGATGAATATAAGAAGTATAGTGATTTATTTAAGGATGACGTTTATGAGGCTATTAATTTAGAAAAATGTACATTTAAGAGAAATTCATTTGGAGCTTCAGCTGTTGAATCAGTTGAAAAGCAAATAGAATTAATAAATGAATTCCTTAAATCTATTAATGAATAAAAGAGGTTTTTACTATGAAGTATAAGATTTTTATTGATGGTAAAGAAGGAACAACTGGATTAAGAATCTATGAAAGATTTCAAGATAGAGATGATATAGAAATTATTACTATATCAGAGGAAAAGCGTAAGGATTTAGATGAAAGAAAGAAATGCATTAATGCATCTGATATTACATTCCTTTGCTTACCTGATGCTGCAGCAATAGAGGCTGTCTCATTACTTGATAATGATCACACTAGAATTATTGATGCATCAACTGCTCATCGTACTAATCCAGAATGGGCTTATGGATTCCCAGAGCTTTCTGATTCTTTCTTAGAAAAGATTAAAAACTCAAGATTAGTTGCTGTACCAGGATGCTATGCATCTGGATTTATGAGTATTGTATATCCATTAGTAAAGCTTGGTATTTGTAGTAATGATTATCCGTTTACAGCAAATGCTATAAGTGGTTATAGTGGTGCAGGTAAAAAAGCTATTGCTCAATATGAGGATGACAACAGAGATACTAAGTATGATGCACCTAGATTATACGCAATGGCACAAATGCATAAGCATTTAAAGGAAATGCAGGCTATTCCTGGATTAACAGAAAAGCCTTTATTTAATCCTTATGTTTGTGATTTCCATTCTGGAATGCTTGTAACAATACCTCTTTATATATCTAAAATGAATAAGAAGCTTTCACCAAAAGAGGTACATGAGGCTTTTAGTAAGTATTACGAAGGCAAGGAATTTGTTAGAGTAATGCCTTATTATGAAACTGGTACAGAGGATGGCTTTATTTCTGCTAATCATTTAGCAGGCTTAGATTACTTAGAAATCTATATTTCTGGTAATGAGGATAGAATTAATATTACTGCATGTCTTGATAATCTTGGTAAGGGTGCATCAGGTGCAGCAATTGAATGTATGAATATTATGCTTGGCTTAGACCCTAAAAAGGGATTAAGCCTATAGGGAGTGTAGCTTATGAAGGTAATTAGTAAGGGAGTGTGTGCACCACTTGGCTTTAAGGCTTATGGTATGCATGCAGGTATTAGACAAAATAAAAATAAAATAGATTTATCATTAATTATGTCAGATGTAAAGGCTACTGCAGCTGCAGTATACACTACTAATCTAGTTAAGGGTGCACCTATTTATGTTACTAAATGTAATTTAAATAATGGTATAGCACAAGCAATGATTTGTAATAGTGGTAATGCTAATACATGTAATGCTGATGGTATTGAAATCGCAACACAGACATGTGAAATCCTAGCTAAAAGTGCTAATATTGCACCTGAGGATGTAATTGTTGCATCTACAGGTGTTATTGGGTTACCTTTATCTATTGAGCCATTTAAAAATAATATGGATGCTTTAGTTAAAGGATTAGGTGACACAGAAGCGCATGCTGATTTAGCTACTCAAGGTATTATGACTACTGATACTAGAAAGAAGGAAATAGCTTTAGAGTTTGAAATTGATGGTAAGGTATGTCATATTGGTGCTATAACAAAGGGTAGTGGTATGATTCACCCTGCAATGGCTACAATGCTATGCTTTATTACAACAGATGTTGCAATCTCTTCAGAAATGCTAGATAAGGCATTACATGATACAGTTGATGATTCATTTAATATGTTGTCAGTTGATGGTGATACATCAACTAATGATATGGTATCTATTATGGCTAATGGCTTAGCTGGTAATAAGCTAATTGATAGTGAAAATGAAGCATATAATCAATTTGTTAATGCTTTATTATTAATTAATACATACTTAGCTCGTGAAATGGCTAAGGATGGTGAAGGAGCTACAAAGCTTTTAGTATGTCATGTTAAAAATGCTAAAACTAAAAATGATGCAAAGCTTGTTGCTAAATCTGTAATTTGCTCTAGCTTATTTAAATCAGCTATGTTTGGTTCTGATGCTAACTGGGGTAGAGTATTATGTGCTATAGGCTATTCTAAGGCTGACGTAGATGTTTTAAAGGTAGATGTAGCATTTAAATCTGAGGCTGGTATTATCCCAGTATGTAAGAATGGCTCTGGTATTCCATTTAGTGAGGAATTAGCTAAGGAAATATTAAGCAAGGATGAAATAACAATTGAAATTAATTTAAATGATGGAAAAGGAGAAGCTTATAGCTACGGATGTGATTTAACATATGATTATGTTAAAATCAATGGTGACTATAGAAGCTAATATATATTATGATAACATCAGAGGATAGAGCACATATTTTAAGTGAAGCATTACCATACATCTTAAAATATAAAGAAAAAATTATAGTAATTAAGTATGGCGGTAACGCTATGATAGACGATTATCTAAAGAAGCTAGTAATGGAAGATGTAGTAATGCTATCATCTTTAGGTATGAAGGTTGTATTAGTACATGGTGGTGGACCAGAAATTTCATCTACATTAAAGAAGATTGGTAAGGAATCTAAATTCTTAAATGGCTTAAGAGTAACTGATTCTGAAACTGTTGATGTTGTAACAATGGCTTTAGCAGGTAAGGTTAATAAAAATTTATGTAAGCAATTAAATAATGCTGGTGGTAAGGCTATAGGCTTATCAGGCTTAGATGCTAATATGATTATTGCAGAGCCTATTAATGAGGAATTAGGATATGTAGGAAATATAACTAATGTTGATCCAAGTGTTATTTTAGATTCATTAAATAATGGTTATATTCCTGTTATAGCTCCAATCGGCTTTGATAAGGATGGTAATGTATATAATATTAATGCTGATACTGCAGCTGCAAGAATTGCAGGTGCATTAGGGGCAGAATCATTTATTGATATGACAGATATTAAGGGTGTATTAAAGGATAAAAATGACCCTACAACATTAATTAAATCTATTAATGTATCTGAAATTGGTCAATTAGCAAAAGCAGGTATTATCGATGGTGGTATGATTCCAAAGGTTGAATGCTGTGTTGAGGCTATTAGACGTGGTGTTAAGCAGGTGTGTATAATAGATGGTAGAGTTCCTCACTCAATTTTAATTGAGGTATTAACTGACGAAGGCGTAGGAACAATGTTTAAATAAAGTTTTAGGTGGTGGAGATTATGAACAATTACATAATTGACGATAAAGAAAATATATTAAATACCTATAAAAGATTTAATGTAGTATTAAAGGAAGGTAAGGGTGCAACATTTACAGATGTAAATGGTAAGTCTTATATTGATTTTTCTAGTGGTATTGGTACAAATAGCTTTGGTGCATGTGATAGTGAATGGGTAGAGGCTGTATGCAATCAGGCTCGTACATTACAGCATACATCAAATCTATATTATTCAATTCCTCAAATTGAGCTTGCAAAGCTATTAACTAGTAAAACTGGTATGAAGAAGGTTTTCTATTCTAATAGTGGTGCTGAATCAAATGAGTGTGCTATTAAGGCTGCAAGAAAATATTCATATGATAAATATGGCTTAGGTAGAAGTGAAATTATTACTTTAGAAGGTAGCTTCCATGGTAGAACTATTGCTACCCTATCTGCGACAGGTCAAGATGTATTTCATCAATATTTCCATCCATTTGTGCCTGATTTTAAATATGCTAAGCCAAATGATATTGAAAATCTAAATAGCTTAGTAAATGAAAAAACATGTGCAATTATGATTGAAACTGTTCAAGGTGAGGGTGGAGTTAATGCACTTGACCCTGAATATATTAAATATATAGATAAAATTTGTAAGGATAATGATTTAGTATTCATTGTAGATGAGGTTCAAACTGGTAATGGTAGATGTGGCTATATGTATAGCTATATGGAATATGGTGTTAACCCTAATATTGTTACAACAGCTAAGGGTTTAGCTGGAGGATTACCATTTGGCGCAATCTTATTTGATGAGAAGCTAGAAAATACTATTTCATATGGTGAGCATGGAACAACATTTGGAGGTAATCCAATTTGTGCAAGTGCTGCCTTAAGTGTTGTAAAAAGATTAAATGATGATTTATTTAATCACGTACATGAGGCTAGAAAAATTATTGATGAAAAGCTATTACAATGTAAAAATGTAATTAAAACTACAGGTAAGGGCTTAATGGTTGGTATTGAGATTAATCCGAATTTAAAGGCTGCAGAGGTTGTAGCTAAATGTATTGAAAATGGATTAATTCCGTTAACAGCTAAAAATAGAGTACGTTTATTACCACCTTTAAATATTTCATTTGAGGAATTAAATAAAGGCTTAGATATTTTAATTAAGGTATTGGAGGACTAAATATGAAGCATTTATTAACTTTAGAGCAATTATCTAAAGAGGAAATTTTAGAAATTTTAAATTTAGCAGATCAATTAAAATTTGAAAAGAAGAATGGCATTGAGCATCACATCCTAAAGGGTAAAACATTAGGTATGATATTCCAAAAATCATCAACTCGTACACGTGTATCATTTGAGGTTGGTATGTATGAGCTAGGTGGTAATGCATTATTCTTATCATCTAGAGATTTACAAATTGGTCGTGGTGAGCCAGTACAAGATACTGCAAGAGTATTATCAAGATATCTAGATGGTATTATGATTCGTACATTTGCTCAAAAAGAGGTTGAGGATTTAGCTTCATATGGTTCAATCCCTGTAATTAATGCCTTAACTGATTATGCACATCCTTGTCAGGTATTAGCTGACTTAATGACTATTCGTGAATTTAAAGGCGCATTTGAGGGCTTAAAATGTGTCTATATTGGTGATGGTAATAACATGGCTAATTCAATTATTGTTGGTTGCTTAAAGCTTGGTATGAAGGTTAGTGTTGCAACACCAAAAGGCTATGAACCAGATCAAAAGGTATTAGAATTTACTAAGCAATATCCTGGTATGTTTACATTAACTACTGATATTATGGAGGCTGCAAAGGATGGAGATGTATTCTTCACAGACGTTTGGGCTTCTATGGGTCAAGAAGAGGAAATGGCTGAAAGAATTAAGGTATTTACAGGCTATCAAATTAATGATACTGTATTATCTGTAGCTAATGAAAAGCCAATGGTATTACATTGCTTACCAGCACATAGAGAGGAAGAAATTACTGCTAAGGTATTTGAGGAGCATGCTGCTGAAATATTTGAAGAAGCAGAAAATAGATTACACGCTCAAAAGGCAGTATTAGTTAAGCTAATGGCATAGTATTAACCCCTATTTATAGGGGTTTTACTATTTTAATGTTTTATATTGAATTTTTCTATGTTATAATTAACCTCGAGGGATAATTTATGATTTCAATAAATATGATAGGAATTTTAATATTACTATTTATAGGATTACCCAAGCTAGTATTATTATTTTTCCCACCTAAGAAATTAAATAAAAGAAAAAAATATCATCAATTAGAAATGATAGAAATGATATCTGGTCTAGGCCTTTATTTATTTGGCTCTATTAATTTATTTGGCTATGGATATCATATTAAAAATGAAATTTTACAAATTATTTGGTTAATTTTATTTATAATTGGATTAATATACTATTATGGAGTATATTTAAAGTTTTTATTTTTTAAAAGAGATATTAAAATACTATATGATAAAATGATTTTTTACTGTCCACAGGCAATTGCTAAATCATTTCTATTTATAGTAAGTGGTATATTATTGCTAAACCCATATGTAATTATATTTTCAATTCCATATGCTATTAGCACTATTATGCTAGATTATAAGAGATTTAGGGAGTGATATTATGGCCTTATTATATAAGGAGAAGGAATTTTTCATACATACAAGCTATGTAGATACTAAGGAAAATGCTAGATTATCAGGTATTTTAGATATATGCCAGGATATTGCAGGTATGCACGCAATTGATATTGGTGTTGGATATGATGTAATGGTACCAAAGGGATATGGCTGGATTGTATTATATGAAAGATTAGTAGTGCGCTCTAGAATGCCTAAATTTGGTGAGGATGTATTAGTTAAAACATGGCCAAAGGCAAGAGGAAGACTTGAATTTGAAAGAGAATACGAGGTTTGTGATAAGGATGGAAATTCACTTGTTAGTGCTATTTCAAATTGGGCTGTAATGGATATAAACGCAAGAAGAATTTCTAAAGCAGCTGATGTTAATTATGAAGGTGAATATTATCAAAATAGCTTCTTTACAGAAAAAACTAAAAGAAGAATTGGTTTAACATTAGGTGAGGTAATTGCCTCTACTGAATACAAGATTCAATTATCGGATTTGGATCCTAATGGGCATATGAATAACGCTAAATATTTAGATATTATCTATAATATGAATGTACATAAGGAATATATGAATATTAAGGAAATGGAAATAGCATTTATTCAAGAGGCAAGGCTTGATGATACAATTAATGTAAAATATTTTAAAAACGAAAATAGTGATGATTGCTACATAGGTATGGTAAATGATATGCCATGCTTCGAGGTTATTATTAGATTGGAGGACTAGTATGGAAGGATTCTTAAGCTTTTTAAAGAAATCACCAACTGCATTCCATGCAGTAAAGGCAGCAGAGGAAATGCTAAATAAGGCAGGCTTTATTAAATTAAATGAAAATCAAAAATGGAATTTAAAATGCGAAGGGAAATATTATATTAGCCGTAATTTATCATCTATTTTAGCATTTACAATTCCAGCTAATATAGATGAAATGTCATTTAATATAGTAGCTACACATACTGATTCACCAACATTTAAGCTAAAGCCTAATTTTACTATTGATACTAATAAATATATTAAGCTTAATACAGAGGTTTATGGTGGTCCAATCTATAATACATGGATGGATAGACCACTTAATATTGCTGGAAAAATTATAGTAAAGGGTGATAATGGAATTGAATCTAAGCTTATTTCATTTGATAAGCCAATGGTAATTATTCCCAATTGCTCAATTCACTATTATCCAGAATTAAATAAGGGTGTAGCCTTAAATCCACAAAATGATTTATTACCAATTTTATGTGATAAGAGTATAAATGATTGTGATTTATTAGCCTTAATAGCTAATAAGTTAAATATTAATAAGAATGATATTATATCACATGATTTATATTTAGCATTACTTGATAGAGGTACCTTAGGTGGTGCAAATGATGAATTTATTATGGCTCCACAAATTGATAATTTAGAATGCTCATATATTGCCCTAAATTCATTTATCAATTCAACTAATACTAAATCAGCTAACGTATTAGCTTTATTTGATAATGAAGAAATTGGCTCAAGAACAAGACAGGGTGCAGCGTCAACTATGCTTGCTGATATATTAGAAAGAATTAGTATTTCTTTAAATAAAACAGAAGAGGAGCATAAGATGGCATTAGCTAATTCATTCATTATTTCAGCTGATAATGCACAAGGCTATCATCCAAATTATCCTCAAAAGTTTGATCAAACAAATGCCGTATATTTAAATAATGGTATTGTTATTAAAAATGCTGCAAGAGGCTCATACTCTACAGACGCAATCTCACAGGCATTCTTTAAGGTAATATGCGAAAGAGCTAATGCTAAATATCAGTTAAATACAAATAGAAGTGATATACCTGGTGGTTCTACCTTAGGCTGTATATCAATCATGAATGTATCAATTCATTCAGTTGATATTGGATTACCACAGCTTGCTATGCATTCAGCCTATGAAACTGCTGGTAAATATGATTATTTTGAATTAAATAAGGCATTAATTCAATTCTACCAATCTCATTTAGTAGTAAATGAGGATGGCAATCTAAGCTTTTAGGAGGAAAACATGGGATACGTAGATAAGAAAATAGCATTACAATATCTAGCAAATAGTGAAAGACTATTTGATAAAATAAAGACAAGCTTCTTAAATAGCTATCAAAATGCTGAAGAGGATATAAAGAAGCTGTTAGATGAAAGAAATATTGAAGAGCTTCATAGATATGTCCATTCTATTAAGGGTATTTCCTTAAATATTGGCTCTATGACGCTATATGATGATTCATCTGCTTTAGTAGAAAAATTAAAAAAGGAAGAAATTAATCTTCCTTTAATAGAAAATTTTATTGAAACATTAAACTATGTTTTATTAGAATTAAAACAGCTATAGCTTTTGATATACAAGTAGGATTCTTTCATCCTCATCTTGTAAGTCATCATTAAAATCACCACTGATTTTAATAAGCTTAAATTTCTTATGATTTAGTTCCTTAATATCATAATAATATTCATAATAATTTTCAATAAATTCATCATCTAATTCCTTAATTTTAATGGTATGCTTTAAGGATTTAGGTGATGTTTTTTTCGTTACCCAATCTAAATAGAAGGTAATATAATCCTCATGTATCTCATTATTTTCATATTCCTTTAATAGCTCCTTAGAGAAAATATCAATAATAAAATATCCATTATCATGCAAATGACTATATGCACAATCAAACATTTTTCTAACAGCTCTTATATCACTTAAAAAATTAACAGAATCGAAGAAGCAGGTAACCATATTAAACTTTTTACCTAGCTTAAAATTAGTCATATCAGCCACATGAAAATCAATATCTAATCTATTTATTTTTCTTTTTTCGTTCGCAATCTCAATAATACTTTCAGATAAATCTAAGCCACTAGACTCATATCCATTTAGCTTTAGCATAGTACATAATGTACCAGTACCACATGCTAAATCTAAAACACTATCACCCTTGTTAAGATATTGCTCAATAAATTCTAGCCATAAATCATAATTAAGCTTAGACATTACTTCGTCATAATAATATCCAAATCTTTTATAAGCATTTTTCATTTCTTCACCTTCAATTCATTAATTAAATTAATATCAGGATCTATATAAATAGTACGCTGATGTGTATATGATACAAAACAGCCCTTTTTACCAGGTATCTTTTTTATATTTCTTATTTTTGTATAATCAACAGCTACACTTGATGAATCCTTAAAAGAAGAATAATATGCCGCTAAATTAGCGCACGCTCTAATTTCCTCCTCAGTAGGGTCTAAAGAGTTATGTAATACAACATGACTTCCTGGGCCATCCTTAACATGGAACCATAAATCATTAGGCTTAGAGTATTTATGCGTAATAAAATCATTCTGAATATTATTCTTACCTAAGGAAATAGTAGAACCATTATCTAATAGGTAGGTTGTAGGCTTAGGCTTAAGCTTTTTCTTATTTTTATTATCATTTTTAAATATGTATTTAAGATTGATTAATTCATCCTGAATTTCTAAAGCCTCATTTATATTACAATCATTTAACTGATATTTTAAAACATTAAAATATTCAATTTCATTTCTAGCAATATTAATTTGCTCATTAATATAGCCAATAGAATTTTTAGCCTTTTGGTATTTTTTAAAATATCTATTTGAATTTTCTAAAATACTATGTTTTTTATCTAATGGAATAGTTATATATTCATTATTATAATAATTCAAAACAGCTTCAGAATCTCTTTTTTCCTTTAAATTAGGAACTGATAATAATAATTCACCATATAGCTTATAAATATCTGTTTTATTACTATCTAAAAGCTCTGCCTCAAGCTTTTCTATTTTATTTATATTTTTATTAATTTGTTTATTTACAAAATTAGATAAATCATTAGTTTTAAGCTTTATTTTAGCTTTTAAATCAGCTTCATAATAATATTCCTCTAATAAATTAGAAATAGAAGAATAGCTATTAATAGCTTCATTATTAAATGGATGATAATAAAAATCTAATTTACCCTTAAAGTTTTTAAATGTTGAAGGTAATATATCCATATGTAGATATCTATAAAACGCATCACTAATATTATTTGCTTCAAAAATTGGATAAGCTAAATTTAAGGAAACACCATTGAATGTATTCATAAAATCCTTAGGATTATTTAGCTTTTTTTCTATAATTATATTATTTAGTTCCTCATATGTATAATCTAATGGATTAAGCTTGTTATTTAAAGGGAATTCATATTTGGCAAACGGAAGAATCGTTCTATTAAATTCTCCAACACCATCATGCTTTAAGGAATCTAAAATAATAAAGCTTTCATCTGTTAATATTAAATTAGAATATCTTCCCATTATCTCACATATTAAATATTTTTTATTTAAATCCTGCATTTCATTATAGCCTGATAATATAAAATATACTATTCTATCAGAATGATATGTTTTAATATCCTCAATAAAATATCCTTCAATATGCTTACGTAAAAACATGGTAAAGCTTTTAGGATTACTAGGTGTATCATAATGCTTGTTAGCTAAATGAATTCTTGCATAATCAGAAGAAAATGACATCATTAAATTATGATTTTGTCTATTAGCACGAATAGTAAAAATAAAATCTGTATCACCAGATTCAGCTATTTTAGAGATTCTACCTGTTTTTAATATATTAAATTCATTTACTAATTTAGATAATAAAATACCATCAAAGCTCATTATAATCACCTATAAAAGTATAACATCTTTTTATATTTTTTTCTATCTATATCATATAAAATATGATAAAATGATATAAAAGGAGATGGGTTTATGGCATTTTGGAGTAAGAAGAAAATGAGTGACTCATTAAATAGATATTTTAATGATAATAAAGCTACTTTAAATATTGAAAATGATATTATTAGCTTTGAACTATATCTAGACAAAGGATATACCCTATATCCTTATATAAGCTTAGATGAGGAAAATGATAATGTATCATTTTTAATTAATCTAAGAGAGGTAAATGATAAGAATATTTATGAGAAAATAAACCAATTTAATTTAAAATCTATGTATTTAGTAGCTAAGCTAAATGAGGATAAAATATTACTATTAGAATATAATTTTAAGGCTTATCATGATAATATTAATGAAATCATTGATAATATAATAAAAAGTATTTTTGATTTACAGGAAGATATTGATAGCTTATAGTATTGAATTTTATTTGAAAATAATGTAAAATGCTTATTATCTAGGTGGTGTTATTATGAAGCTTAATGAAAGAGGACTATTAGTTGTTATATCAGGACCCTCAGGTGTAGGTAAGGGTACTGTTAGAAAGGCATTATTTGATATGCCAAAGCATAATTTAACATATAGTGTGTCTATGACTACACGTAAAATGAGACCTGGTGAGGTTAATGGTGTAGATTATTATTTTGTTTCAAAGGAGGAATTTGAACAAAAAATCAAGGATGGAAAGCTACTTGAGCATGCAGAATTTGTTGGTAATTATTATGGTACACCATTAGATAAGGTTAATGAGCAGCTAGATAAAGGCAATGAGGTTGTTTTAGAGATTGAGGTTGAGGGTGCTCAGCAGGTTAAAAATAAAATGCCTGATTGCGTAAGCATTTTTATTGTACCTCCTGGAAAGGAAGCTCTATATGAAAGATTAAGAGCTAGAGGTACTGAGTCTGAAGAAATTATTCAGCAAAGAATAGAAAAGGCTAATAGAGAGTTTAAAAAGGCTTATTTATATGATTATATAGTAGTTAACGATGAGGTTTCTAATGCGGCTGATAGAATTATGGCCATAATTAGAGCCGAGCATGCGAAGACTGAACGTTCTATTTATAAGTACATGGAATTAATCGGAGAAAAAGAGAATTAATTCTAGATATATTTATAAATATATGATATAATTATTTTTGGGAATTGGAGGAATTAACATGTCAAAAAAGGGTTATGATGGTATGCGTTATCCATCTGTGGATTTATTATTAGATGAAATTGATTCTAAATATAAATTAGCTTATGCAGCAGCTAAAAGAGCTAAGATTATTGAAGAAGAGGAATGGACATCTGCAGAGGATGGTATTTGTGTTAAGCCTGTTGGTCAAGCATTAGAAGAAATCCTAATGGGTAAAACTAAAATGACATTTAAGTAATAAGTGGTTTATAACCACTTTTATTTTTTTTAATTTTCTAGTAAAATTATAAAGAGGTAATTATTATGGGAATCATTGAAGAAAAGCTAAAGCTATTACCTGATAGCCCTGGGTGCTATCAAATGCTTGATAAAAATAATAAAATTATATATGTTGGTAAGGCTAAAAATCTAAAGAATAGAGTGAGAAGCTATTTTCATGGTGCTCATAATGCTAAAACTACTAGATTAGTAAGTGAAATAGTAGATTTTAATTATGTTATTACTGCATCAGAGCTTGAAGCGTTTGTGCTTGAGATTAATATGATTAAGGAATATGATCCTAAATATAATATTATGCTTACGGATGATAAAACATATCCTTATATAGCTTTAACTAATGAGCAGCATCCAAGATTAATAGTTACAAGAAATCAAAGAAAAAAGGGCTTCGCAAGATATTTTGGACCATATCCAAATGTTAAGGCTGCAAGAAGCACTATTGATCTATTAAATAGAATTTATCCATTAAGAAAATGCTATAACATTCCTCGTGATGCATGTTTATATTATCATATGCATCAATGCTTAGGCCCTTGTATAAATAAGGAGAAAATAGATTATACAGAGTATAAGAATAAAATAGCTAAATTTTTAAATGGAGATGCTAAGGAGGTATTAGATAATTTAAAATCTAATATGCTAATAGCATCTGAAAATATGGAATATGAAAGAGCGGTTGAATATAGAGATTTAATTATTTCTATTGAAAATACTATTGCTAAACAAAAGATATCTATCAATGATTTAACAAGTAGAGATTATATCGGAATATATGTAGATAATGATGAAATTTCAATAAATATAATTATTACAAGACTTGGTAATATAGTTCAAAATCATCAAACAATTATTAACTTATATGATGATTTAGAGGATGAGGTACTATCATATTTATTACAATTTTATGATATCAACACTAAGCCTAAGGAGCTATGTATTGAAGGTGTTGATAAAACCTTAATAGATGAATTATTAAATATAAATTTAATAGATGCTAAGATGGGTAAAAAGAAAGAAATATTAGACATGGCATTATATAATGCTAAATATAATTTAGAAAATAGAAGAAATATCTATAAAAATCAGGTATTAAAGAAGGTAGAAACAATTGAAAGACTAGGAGAATTATTAGGAATTCCTACACCTTTAAGAATTGAGGCTTTTGATAATTCAAATTTATTTGGAGAATATCCTGTATCAGGAATGGTATGCTATATCAATGGAAAGCCTGCCCCTAAGGAATTTAGAAAATATCATGTTAAAACAGTTACAGGTGCTAATGATTATGAAACCATGAAGGAGGTTATCTATAGAAGATATTTTAGGCTTTTAATGGAGGATTCAGCCCTACCTGATTTAATTATTATGGATGGCGGTCAAATTCAGGTTCATGCAGCATTAGATGTATTACAAAGCCTAAATTTAGATATTCCTGTAATGGGTATTCAAAAGGATAATCATCATAAGGCAACTATTATTTTTTATAATGAAGAGCTAATAAATATAGATAAAAATGATTCTATTTATTTATTGCTTGCTGATATATCTCAAAGGGTTCATGATTTTGCGATAAGCTTCTTTAGAAGTAGTAAGGCTAAGGGCTTTTTCTCATCAAAGCTAGATGGAATTAAGGGATTAGGTCCTAAAAGAAAGGAAATGCTAATTAAGCATTTTATGACAATTGATAATATTAAAAAGGCTAGTGTTGAGGAAATTACAAGTATTGGAATACCAAATGATTTGGCTATTTTAATTTTTAATCATTTAAATAATGAAGATTAACCACCTAAAGGTGGTTTTTCTTTACTTTAGCCTTTTATAATGATAAAATGAATATACGAGGAGGCGATACAATGAAGAAAAAATTAGTTTTTTTAATAATGCTCATTTTTTCTATATCTATATTTACATCATGCGATAGATTAACAGAAATATTAAATAATGTAAATAATGATGATAATTTATCTAGTGATCCTATACCTAGTGTAAGTGTAGAGCCAAGTGTTATGTCAACTCAGGATATTGGAGACCTTTCATTTACTAAGGTTAATTTTGGTAATAGATTAGATATAGATGGTCCTAAAATTAGCTATCCATTACCATCTACAGGTACTCCTAATATTTTAGTTATTCCTATAAATTTAGATAATAATAATGCTACTAACGAAAAACTATTAGATATAAATTATGCATTTAATGGTACAAGTGATGAAACAGGATGGGAAAGTGTTAAGAGCTACTATCAAAAATCATCTTATAATCAATTAGATTTACAAATAGAGGTTATAAATCAATGGTATACTCCTAAGTATGAGGCCTCATATTATGAAAATTATTTAAATAAATACAATGAAAAGGGTAATCATTTACTATTAGATGAGGCCTTAGAATATTATAATGAGCAATATGATTATTCATATTATGATAGTGATAAGGATGGATCAATTGATTCTATTTGGCTAATATATAATCATTCTGTTGATTATGAAAATAACGATTTCTATTGGGCATATGCATCAACTAATCCTAATTCGGATAAATATGATGGTGTTAAAGCATATCGTTTTGCCTTTGCTGGAATTGATTTTATTCATCCAACTATACAAGAGGCAGGAACATATAATCCTGAAGGAATTAATTATGATGCACATGCATATATTCATGAAACAGGTCATTTAATGGGATTAGATGATTATTATGATTATTTTGATGATAAAGGTGCAGTAGGTGGTACATATGGTGCTGATATGATGGATTATAATGTTGGTGACCATGGTATGATTTCTAAGCTTTTATTAGGCTGGGTACAGCCTATTGTTGTAAGTGGCACTGGTAGTGCATCATTTGGTTTAGAATCATTTGCTGAAACTGGTAAGTTTATTTTAATTTCAGATCATGAGGTAACATCTATATATGATGAATATTTTTTAATAGAATTTTATAATAGTGATGGCTTAAATGAAAGAGATAATTTAATACCAAACGCAAGTGGAATAAGAGTTATGCATATTGATGCTAGAAAGAATATTGTTGATGGCGAGGCTGTATATAATTCTGGTAATTATAGAAGTGGCTTCTTATATGATAATTCTGATGAGGAAAAGCTATTTTGTAATACATTGAGATCGGATTATTACAATAGTGATACATTAACAAAATCTAGTTTTTATGGTAAGCTAGATACATTTGGATATATAAATTATACTGATTATAAAATGCATAGTGGAAGCTCAATTCCATTTAAATTTAATGTACTAAGTGTACATGATAATCAAATAGATATTAAGCTTACTATTGAATAGGATGGTGTTTTTTATGAAGTACGATTGTATAATTGTAGGTGCAGGTCCAGCTGGAGCCTTTTGTGCTTATGAGTTTATGCAAAAAAATAAAGATTTAAAAATATTATTAATAGATAAGGGCCATGATATTTATAATCGTAAATGCCCTGTAAATGAGCATAAGATTGATAAATGTCCTATTAATAAGCTTGGTATTAGTGGTTGTAATCCTGCATGCTCGATTACTAATGGTTTTGGTGGTGCAGGTGCATTTTCTGATGGTAAATTTAATATTACAACAGAGTTTGGTGGCTGGTTAACTGATTATTTAGATGATAGGCTTGTTTTAGACTTAATTAAATATGTTGATAGTATTAATCTTAAATATGGTGCAACAGAGGAAATCACTAATCCAACGACTGATAAAATTAGGGATATTGAAAGAAGAGGACTTGCGGTTGGCTTAAAGCTATTACGTAGCCAGGTTAGACATTTAGGTACTGAAAAGAATTTAGAAATATTAACTAAAATATATGAGGATTTAGCAAAACAGGTTGATATGAGATTTAAAACTGAGGTTGCAGATATTTTAGTTAAGGATAATAAGGTATATGGTGTATTATTAAGAAACGGTGAGGAAATATATGCCGATAATGTCTTTTTAGCTGTAGGTAGAGATGGCTCTACTTGGCTTGAGTCTATATGTAAAAAGAATAATATCCATATGACTCATAATCAGGTTGATATCGGTGTAAGAGTTGAAACTAATGATGTTATTATGGAGGAAATTAATAAGAATTTATATGAGGGTAAATTTTTATTTAGAACAAGTGTAGGTACTATAGTTAGAACCTTCTGTTCAAATCCTAGTGGACATGTTGTAGTTGAAAACCATAGTGGTACTATGCTAGCTAATGGACATGCTTATGCATCTAAATCATTAGGTAGTAATAATACTAATTTTGCATTACTTGTATCACATCGCTTTTCTGAGCCGTTTGATTTGCCAAATGAATATGCTCATCAGGTAAGTAAATTAGCTAATGAGCTTAGCTGTGGAAGTATTATTGTTCAACGCTATGGTGATATTTGCAAGGGTCGAAGAAGTACTCAAAAAAGAATTGATGAGGGATTTGTTAAGCCATCGCTTAAGGAAGCAGTTCCTGGTGATTTAGGTTTAGTATTACCTTATAATACAATGAAATCAATTATTGAAATGATAGAGGCATTAGACCATGTTACTCCAGGTATAGCTAATGAACATACATTATTTTATGGTGTAGAGGCAAAATTTTATTCTGCAAGACCAGAAATTAAAAATAATTTCGAAACTAAAATTGAAGGCTTATATGTAGGTGGAGATGGTGCAGGACTTACAAGAGGTCTTGCTCAAGCAGGAGCTAATGGCGTATATGTTGCTAGATGCATCGTTGATAAATTATGATTGAAATAATAGCTTATATTTTATCTATAATTGGTTATTTATTTTTTGTACTAAGCTGTGCTTTAAAGAAGAAAAATCAAATGTTAATTACTCAAAATGGTAATCATCTTTTAAATGGTATTGCTCAAGCTATAATGCAAGGCTACAGTGGCATGATTCAAGATATTATTTCATTCATTAGAAATATCTTTATATTATTTAATAAAAATAATAAGATTTTAAGCTTTATATTTATAGCTTTAGGATTAAGTTTAGGTATTATATTTAACAATAATGGTTGGTTAGGATTACTTCCCGTTATATCATCATTAATATATTCTATAATTGTATTATTTAGTAATAATGTAATTATTATTAAAACAGCTATTTGCTTTAGTAATGTTTGCTGGGCAATATATTGTTATGCAATAGTACTATATACAGGCTTAATATTTAATGTTATAGCACTAGTTTTTTCTATAATATCATTAGCACATTGTATAATAAAAAGAAATAATAGATTAAAAGCATATTGAAGAAATATGCTTCAGAGCGTCGACAAAGGTACTTTTTATAAGTGCCTTTTTCTATTTATAAGATAAAAGAGGATAAAAAAAGACTTTTCCGAAGAAAAATCTTAAATACTTAATAATATTAGAGGCTCTCTTATGGAGTATTCCTGCTAA
>JAFTQR010000034.1 GCA_017462645.1 Acholeplasmatales bacterium
CATGGTCCATATTTTTCTAATGCCTCTAAATGAAGCTTTGTTCCATATCCCTTATGCTTCTTAAATCCATAATTAGGATATTTAATATCCATCTTCTCCATATAATGATCTCTTGTAACCTTAGCTAGAATAGATGCGGCAGCAATAGATGCACATCTAGCATCACCATGAATAATAGATTGATGTGGCATATCAAGCTCTGAAAGACTCATCGCATCTATAAGGCAATAATCTGGCTTAGTATCTAAAGAGCTAATAGCCTCTAGCATACCCTTTTTTGTTGCTTGATAGATATTTAATGTATCAACATCCTCTTCACTTACAAAAACTATTTTATAAGCTAAAGCCTCTTTAATAATAATCTTATATAATTCTTCTCTTTTCTTTTCAGTTAGCTTTTTAGAATCATTTATACCTTTAATTCTTAAAAAGGGAGGTAAAATACATGCTGCAACTACTACAGGTCCAGCAAGTGGTCCTCTACCAGCCTCATCTACACCACATATAAGCTTATAATCATTATCATAAAGCTCCTCTTCATATTTATAAAGATTCATCTCTTCCATTTGGTCTTTCATAGCTCATAGCTCCTATTTTCATACTTCTTAACTCATTCATAATAATAGTACATGCCTTAGAGGTATCACAAATACCTCCTTTTAATAAGCATCCTCTATTTCTTCCAATATGTTCAATAACCATATATGGATCTGTATCTAGCTCCTTAAGGTTATATCTATTTTTTAAATTTTCTGGATAATTTATAGCTAAATATTCTATTGATTTAGCAGACAATGCTTCTAAATCTAAAATTTCATCCTTAATAGAACCACACATCGCAAGCTTTAAGCCTACCATTTGGTCCTCAAATTTAGGCCATAAAATACCTGGTGTATCTAATAGCTGCAAATCATTTGTTACCTTAATCCATGTTTGAGTTTTAGTAACACCTGGCTTATCACCTACAGCTACAGCCTTTCTTTTAGCTAAGGTATTAATTAAAGTAGATTTACCTACATTAGGTATACCTAAAATTACAGCCTTTATTTGTTTATTAATAATACCCTTTCTTTGTCTTTGTTCGAAAAGCTCCTTTAGAGCTAATCTAGCGTATTGAACAACCTTAGACATATTATGTCCAGTTAAGGAATCAATATCTAATGATAAAATATTATTTTCTGAATAATATTGCATCCATTCCTTAGTAATGTTTGGATCAGCAATACTACTTTTACATAATAATATTAATCTAGGCTTATTACCAACTATTTCGTCTATCATAGGATTAGTTGAGGAATAAGGAATTCTTGCATCCTTTAGCTCTATTACTAAATCCACCATCTTTATTTTTTCGCCTATTTCTCTTCTGGCCTTGGCCATATGACCAGGAAACCATTGAATAGTTTGCATAAAATCACAACCTTTTAATTATAAAACTTAAATGGAGATATTCTAAACATAACCTTACCAAATATATCATCATAATCAACAAGGCCAAAGACTCTTGAATCTAATGAATTATCTCTATTGTCTCCAAAAACAATCGCCTTGTCATATGGAACAACAAATGTATAAGACTCTTCTTGGTAGCTTGTTTCTAAAAGCTTGTTATATTCTCCTTCTGTTAAACTCTCAACGAAAATATCATTAACGTAGAATTTACCAGTATCTATATCATAGCTACAGGTATCACCCTCAGTAGCTACTACTCTTTTTACATAAAATACATCTACACCCTCATAATAATTTTTAGCATTTAGTACTACAATATCATCCTTTTTAGGCTCATAAAATAAACCATAACAAATCACTCTTTCTCCCTCATGTAATGTAGGATTCATACTGTTTCCAACAATTGAGCATGGAGAAAACATAAAGATAAAGATAAAGAATAATCCTGCAACTGTTTTAAATACAAAATATGGAAGGTCTAGTATTTTTTCATATTTAATTAATAATTTATAAGGATCATCATATATTTTTTGTAATGCGATATACATGAAATTATATGAAAACACCAAAGTTAAGGAACAATAATATAAAAGTATTGCTAATAAATCAATATCAAGTAAAAATGTACCAAACATATGAGTAAATAATAATATTCTATCATTATTAATAAAAGAAAGAATTAATATTGATAAAACAAAAACAATAATTACAATTTTTTTTATAAATACAATATTAAAGTATCCTTTAACCTCATTGTCTATTTCATTATTATATACTTTTTGATATATATTGCTTCTTTTTTTTCTACTCATATAATCACTCTTCGTCTATTTGAAATATTTCTCTTAGCTTATATGTATCAATAAGAATTTCTCTACCCTTAGTTCCATTCTTAGGTGATACAATTTCTCTATCCTCTAATATTTGAACAATTCTTGAAGCTCGGTTAAAGCCTAGCTGGAATTGATTTTGAATTGAATTAATAGAGCACATACCACTATTAATACAATATAATGCAATTTGATATAATAATTCCTCTGATTCAGATGGTGCCTCTCTATGAGATCCACCTGATGAGCTATTACTGCTAATATTTTTCTTTAAATCAATATGAGTAAATAAATAATCCTCACCATATGTATCAACTAAATATGAGCATACATCATTTATTTCATCATCTGATATATATGCACCCTGTGCACGTACTGGGTTACCATTATTTTTAATAATCATATCACCACGACCTAATAGGCTTTCAGCACCTACCTCGTCTAGAATTGTACGAGAGTCAACATCTGATGCAACTCTAAAGGCAATACGACATGTGATATTAGCCTTAATAGTACCATTAACAACATCTACTGTAGGTCTTTGTGTAGCTAGGATAACATGAATACCGCAGGCTCTTGCCTTTTGAGCTAAACGAATAATACAATCATTTGCCTCAGCACCACATTGCATAACTAAATCATTGAACTCATCAACAATAATAACAATGTATGGTAAATTTTCCATCATAGGATTTTCAGCGCGCTTCTTTCTATAGTCACCTATATTTCTAACTCTATTACGTGCTAAAACATCATATCTTCTTTCCATTTCAGCAACTGACCATTTTAAAGCCTCAGTTGCGATTACAGCATCATCAATTACAGGTGTTGCTAGATGTGGAATATCATTATAGAAGGCTAATTCAACTCGCTTAGGGTCAACTAAGATTAGCTTTAAATCCTCTGGTGAATTTTTAACTAATAATGAAATTAAAATAGTATTTATAGATACAGACTTACCTGATTGTGTAGCACCGGCAATAAGGGCATGTGGCATATCTGTAATATTTTGATATACAATACTACCATCAATATTCTTACCTAAGGCAACACTTAAAGGCTTACCATTATTTAAATATGATTCATCAACTAAATCTCCATATGATACCATATCAGCTACATCATTAGGAACCTCAACACCAATTGTATTCTTACCTGGAATCGGAGCTAACACACGTAATGATTCTGCTTGTAAATCCTTTTGAAGATTATCATAAATTTGGTTAATCTTCTTAACATTAACACCAGGGGCAAGTAATATTTCATATCTAGTAAAGGCAGGACCCTTTGTATAGGTAACAACCTCACCATCAATTCCAAATGATTTAAGAATTTGATTGATAATTTCCTTCTTTTCCTCTAACCATTCTGGATGCTCATCGCTATTACCCTTACCACTACTAAATATTTTCTTATAAGGAATACTATAATTCTTATATCTATTAGGATTCTTAGCAGGAGTCTCTTCATTTACAGGCTTTGGCTTTGGCTTAGGTGTAGGATTTGATGCTGGAACCTCACCATTATTCATTTTAGCTATAGCCTCTTCAATAGTTAAATTCTTATCAACAGGAGGATTACTATAAGTTTCTTCTTCTACATAAGAATCATCATCGTCAGTACCGAATTGTAATTCTACAACCTTTTCCTCAACAGGTCGTTCCACATATGAATCATCCTTAGATGTTAGGAATGAAGGAATATTTGCTTGAACAGGAGCCTCCATTCTCTTATCATATGTATTATACTCATATGTATCAGCCTCATCATCATTAAAGTCAATATTAATATTTAACTTAAATTCAGCATCCTCATTAGTATAATCAACCTCTTCAGGAGCATC
>JAFTQR010000035.1 GCA_017462645.1 Acholeplasmatales bacterium
ATCGCATGCTATATCCAGCATGAGGGTGGATATGATGAATATCTTAAAATAATTGATCAACTAAATATTAACAATATTAAATATGAAATAGAGGATGTATCTGAATCTAAGGAATTATTAATTATTGTATGTAAGTAATTACAGTAATAATATATAAAAAAATAACATATATTATAAATGTAATATCTTGACATAATTATATAATTTTTATATAATTTAGTTCGTAAATAAATAATTCCTTTAAAAAGGGGAGTAGCTGTTAGTATTTTACTAACTTCTATAATCGTCATCACGATATTTTATCCGGTTATAGAGATCATTTATGATTTGCAAGACCTTTGTCAATCGTTTGACGGAGGTCTTTTTTATTTTCAATATTTTAGGAGGAAAGATATGGAAAAGAAATTAGAAGAACTAGAAGTAGAATTTGGTACTAGTTTAGAGGGCGGTTTAACTGACGCTCAAGTTGAAGCGAATCGTGAAAAGTACGGTAAGAATCAATTAGAAGAGAAAAAGAAAACTCCTACAATTGTTAAATTCTTATTACAATTTAAGGATCCGCTAATTATCATTTTAATTGTTGCTGCAATTATTTCAGTAATTGTAGAGCCAGGCGAGTGGATTGAATCAGTTATTATTATGGTTGTAGTATTAATTAATGCTATTCTTGGTTTATATCAAGAGAACAAGGCTGAAAAGAGCTTAGAGGCATTAAAGAAGATGAGTGCTGCTAGCTGTAAGGTGTTTAGAAATAATAGTATTCAAACAATTGATGCTGTTGACTTAGTTGTTGGAGATATTATTTTTGTTGAGGCTGGTGATTCAATTCCAGCTGATGCTAGAATTATTGAATGTAGTAATTTAAAGGTGGAGGAAGCAGCATTAACAGGTGAATCTGTTCCTGTTGATAAGAATTCAGATTATATTGAATCTGAGGATATCCCATTAGGTGATAAGAAGAACTGCTTATTCTCATCAACATATGTTACTAATGGTAAGGCTAAGGCAGTTGTTACTGCAGTTGGTATGAAGACTGAAATCGGTAAGATTGCTGGTATGCTAAGTGAACAAAAGGATGAATTAACACCTTTACAACACAAGCTAAACTTTGTTGGTAATGTTATTGGTATTATGGCTTTAGCTATTTGTGCTGTTGTATTTGTTTTAGAGATGGCTACATTTAATTGGGTTTGGGATTACTTTAGTGAAGCATTTATTACAGCTGTTGCGTTAGCTGTTGCCGCAATCCCTGAGGGTCTTGCTACAGTTGTTACAATCGTATTATCAATTGGTGTTACTAAGATGAGTAAGAGAAATGCTATTGTTAAGAAGCTTCCTGCTGTTGAAACATTAGGCTCTTGTAATGTAATTTGTTCTGATAAGACAGGTACATTAACTCAAAATAAGATGACTGTAACTAAGCTTTATTTAAATGAAGTTAAGGACATTAAGGACTTAACATTTGAAGAAAGAAAAATGATTACTTATTTTGCTGTATGCTGCGATGCATCAATTGAAACTAAGAATGGTAATTTAGTTAGAATTGGTGATCCAACAGAATTAGCATTATTAGATGTTAATATTGCATATGGCGAGGATATTAAAAAGTATAATAGATTATTAGATTTACCTTTCGATAGTGATAGAAAGCTTATGACTACTGTAATTAAGGATGGAGATAAGTATATTTCTATTACTAAGGGTGCTCCAGATAGAGTAATTAATTTATCTATTAATGCAGATGAAGTTAAGCAAAATGCATTAAATGCTAATAGCGATATGGCAACTAATGCTTTACGTGTTTTAGCTTTAGGTATTCAAGAATTTGATTCTATGCCTAATGCAGATGATTTAGAAAAGAATTTAAATTTAATTGGTCTTGTTGGTATGATAGACCCTGCTAGACCTGAGGTTAAGGAATCTATTAGAGTTGCAACAAAGGCTGGTATTAAAACTGTTATGATTACAGGTGACCATATTGTTACAGCCTCTGCAATTGCTAAGGAATTAGGTATTCTAAGAGAAGGTGACCGTGCTATTACATCTCAAGAGCTTGATGGCTTAAGTGATGAATATTTAGCTGAGCATATTCATGAATTCTCAGTATTTGCACGTGTTGCTCCTAAGGATAAGGTAAGAATTGTTGAAGCATGGCAAAAACGCGATGCAATTGTTGCTATGACAGGCGATGGTGTAAACGATGCTCCAGCACTTAAAAAGGCTGAAATCGGTTGTGCAATGGGTATTACAGGTACAGACGTATCAAAAGAAGCAGCTGATATGATTTTAACAGACGATAACTTCTCTACAATTGTTTCTGCAGTTAAAGAGGGTCGTGGTATTTATGATAATATTCGTAAGTGTGTTAAATATTTATTATCATCAAATATTGGTGAGGTTATCACAATCTTTGTTGCTTCATTATTAACTGCATTCACAAGCATTAATCTAGGTACACCACTTGCCGCAATGCATTTATTATGGATTAACTTAATTACTGACTCACTACCAGCCTTCGGTATTGGTATGGAAGAGGCAGAAGATACAATTATGGATGAAAAGCCAAGACATAAGAAGGAAGGCTTCTTTGCTAATGGCTATGCTTGGAAGATTGTAATTGAGGGTATTATTATTGGTGCTGTAACATTAATTGCTTATGCAATTGGTCAATATGCAGATGTTGCTGATGCACATGGATTAGGTCAAACTATGGCATTCCTAACATTATCTTCAACTCAATTATTCCATGCTTATAATGTTAAGTCTAAGCATTCTGTATTTAGTCCAAAGAGCTATAAGAATAAGTTTATGAACTTTGCATTTATAGTTGGCTTTGCATTACAAATTTTAGTAATTTATACTCCAGGTGTTCAAGATTTATTTGAATTTGTTCCTATGGACTTTAAGTATTTTGCTATTTGTATGGGCTTATCATTAGTAATGGTTGTTATAATGGAGATTTCTAAACTAGTAAATAGATTAAAAAAATAAGGATAATTTTATGGAAGATCTAAAATACAAAAATAAATCCGAGGGATTTAAGGCATCCATATTAGGCTTTCTAATAGGATTAGCCGTTATAATCCCTGGGATTAGCGGTTCTACAATATCTATAATGTTTAAGCTATATGAAAAGCTTTTATACGCAATGGGAAATATATTTAAAAAATTTAAGGCATGCTTTATCTTTTTATTACCAATTGTTATAGGAGCGGTAGTAGGATTATTAGTTGGCTTTTTAACAATAAGAGAGCTATTAAACACAATACCATTCCTTGTAATATTGCTTTTCATAGGTTTAATGATTGGAGCCTTCCCTGTTGTAAATAATGAAATAAAGGGAGAAGCTAAAACACCAAAAAGAATAATATTATATATTTTAGGTCTAATAATTCCAGTCGCTTTAGCATTATCATCTCTTTATCTTTTTAAGGGTGATAGAAGCTTAGCTGATATAGGAATTATGGATTATATAATATTCTTTATACTTGGCTATTTAATAAGTGTTACACAGCTAGTTCCTGGCTTAAGTGCGACAGCACTATTAATGGCTTTAGGCTATTTTAATGTTATTATTAACGCAATAAGTGTAAGCTATCTATTAGATAATTTAAATGTATTATTCTTATTTGTAATAATGTTTATTGGTGTATTAGTTGGTTTAATAACATTCTCAAAACTAATGAATTTTGGCTTTGCTAAAGCGAAAAAGACATTATATTTTTTAATAAATGGCTTATCCTTAGGCTCAATTATAGCAATGTTTATGACAGAGGATATTATTGCCTGCTATAAGAATATGGAGGCTTGGCAGCTAATTTGTGGTATCGTTTTAATGGTTTTAGGCTTTGGAATATCATATTATTTTGCAAAAAAAGAGATAAAAGGTTAGATTTTTTACAATCTAATCTTTTTTTTTCTTTATTTTAATGTTATAATATTAACAATAATTTTCGATTTATTTTTTAATAAGCAGTTAGGAAGTGTTTCAATATGATTAATTATATTAATAACTTGATTGAAAAGACCGAAAGCTATATTCCGGCCTGGAACCAAGAAAATTTTAAGGGTAGATGGAATTACATTGATGGTGTATTTTTAAATGCTATCGTTAATTTATACAAAAATACTGGTGATGAAAAATATAAGAATTTCTTTATAAATTATATAAATTATTATATTACTTCAGAGGGAGTGTTTGTTAATCCAAAAACTGGAGAACCAACTGGCTTTAGAGGTGGAGAGTTAGATTCTATTTGCGAATCAAGAATTTTATTTGATGCATATGAAATGACAAATGATAATAGATATTTAGTTGCTATCGAGACAACATACAAGGAACTATTAAATGTTCCTAAAACAATAAATTGTATTAACTATTCACATAAGGTTACATATCCAAATCAAATATGGCTTGATGGTATGTATATGTATGTTCCATTCTATACTAGATATGCTATTAAAAATAGAATGGATGAGGTATTTGATGAAATAACAAAGGCCTATAAATATATTAGAGATAATGTATTCGACGAGAAAAAGAAGCTTTATTATCATTGCCATGATGTTAGTAAATCTATTTTCTGGGCAGATAAGGAAACTGGTAATAGTAGTTCATTCTGGATTAGAGCGTGTGGTTGGTTTATCGTTTCATTAGTTGATGTTATCGAATATTTCCCTAATGGTGATAACCAAGATTATTTAAAGGGTTTATTAAAGGAAGCATTAGAAGGAATTATCCAATATCAAAATACAGATTATAAGATGTTCTATCAGGTAGTTGATAAGGGTCCTGTTTCTATTTCAGTTAAAAAGGAATATTTAAAGAAAATTAATAATAGAGAATATTTATTAAATGAAACATATGAGGATAGAGTTGTTTCTAATTACTTAGAATCTTCTGGCTCATCAATGATTGCTTATTCATTAATGAAGGCTGCTAGATTAGGATATATAGATTCTGATTATGCTCAAATGGGTGCTGAGGTTTATGAATCTATATATAAATATAATTACAAGGATTTAACCCTTAATAATATCTGTATTTCTGCAGGATTAGGTCCTGAGGATAAGGAATATAGAGATGGCTCTTTAGAATATTATCTTGCTGAAAAGGTAGGAAGTAATGATGCTAAGGGTATAGGCCCATTCATCATGGCTTATATTGAATATTCAATGCTAAATAAATAATATTATGGCTAATCAAAAAGATTAGCCTTTTATTTTTCTAACTAATAATGTATAATAATTAGGTCTGAGGTATTATTATGAGAAGAGATAATAGAAATATTAAAAGGATAGAGAATAAACTTGAAATTACAGCTACATATAAGGTTAATAGAAGTGATGAATTATTAGAATTTTTATTAAAAAAATGTAATACATCAAGAAATAATGTAAAAAAGCTTTTAAGTAATCATCAGGTATTAGTAAATGGAAGTGTAGTTACTCAATTTAACTTACCATTGGCTAAGGATGATGAAATTAAAATTTCTAAAAACCCAGTAACTGATAATAATAAAAAAAGTGATTTCATTAGAGAAAAAAGAAAATTTTATACATTTAATGTTTTATATGAGGATGATGATTTCATTGCCATAGATAAGCCTCATGGTCTATTATCAGTTGAAAGTGATAAGGAAACAGAATGTGCATTCTCTTATGTATTACAATATCTACAAAATAAAAATAAAGCATTAAGGCCATTTGTTTTACATAGAATTGATAAAGAAACATCTGGTGTATTAGTATTTGCGAAAAACACTAAAATTCATTCTATGCTAAAGCTTAATTGGAATGAATATGTAAGAGTTAGAGAATATACTGCAGTTGTTGAAGGTGTTATGGAGGAGAAGAATAAAACTATTTCTAGCTATTTATTTGAAAATACTAATAATTTAGTTTATTCCTCTACAAATCCTAATGGTCAAAAGGCAATTACACATTATACTGTTTTAAAACAAAACCCTCAATATAGCTTATTAAAAGTAAATATTGATACAGGTAGAAAAAATCAAATACGTGTGCATATGCAAGAGCTAGGCCATCCAATTGTTGGTGATGATAAATATGGATGTACTAAAAATCCATTTAAGAGACTAGGTCTTCATGCATCTAAATTAGAATTTATTCATCCTATAACTAAGGAATTAATCTCTATATCAGCTCCAGTGCCTGGTGTATTTAAGGGGCCATTTGAAAAGGACAAGAAATAGCAAATTATTGCTATTTTTTTCTTTTTCATTTTAACTTATTGACATTGCAAATTTATAATGTTATGTTAGACTTGTAGGATGATAAATTATATGAGGAGGAATGCATATGTTTAAAAGGTGCTTTAAGGTAATATCATTTATGATATTATTTATTTGTTTTATGATAAATAGCTTTAATATTATTGCCTCATATAATGATAATAATTTAAATACTACTATACAGCCTAGATGGTGGTTTAATTATTATAGAGGATATATTACTTTATATGAATCAAATGCTACAATATCTTATGGAAATTATGATGATATTAGTGCTTATTATCATGATAATAACTGTCATGATATAGCTATTATGAATAGTAGTGGCCCTATTTCTGCAAGCTCTTCAATAGAAATATTAGAATTCGAGGTTGAAGAGGTTAGTGATTCTATTAATGGTGAGATTGCTATTGTTCATGTTAAAAATGTAGATAAGCTACCTGTAGGATCATATGAAATAACTGTAACCTCTGGTCAAAAGGTTGTAGGTAGTGATGTATATTTACAAGCTAATACGCTTTATACATTAAATGTAGAACCATTAGAAATTAATATTGAATATACTGAAGATGATCTAATATTAAATTATATCGGAGCTCATTTAGCTCCACAGCCATCAATTATTAAAGATATTAATGGCAATATGGTAGAGGATGATGATTTAAATATTATTTATAATGAGGATAATAATATTACTATAGGCAATCATAGTGCTACTATTACTGGAGTTAATAATGATAATTATATTTTAAATAGCGAATGTATTAATACATCTATTAGCTATTATATTGATAGACCTAAGCTATCTATAAATATTGATGATATTAATATTACCTATGGTGATTCAGTTAATATTAGTGATGTAACATATACTTATGAAGGATTGATTATTGGAGATAATATAGATGACTATATTAACCAGGATAATATTTCAATAAATATTGGATATAATCAATATGATTCTATTTATGATAATAATGGAGATAAGATAAATTATTATATCGAAATGAGCTATGAAGGCTTTGATGGTGGAGATTCTGAGACAGGATATATATTAGAGATTAATAATGGTAGGATTAATATTTCTCCAGTATCTGTATATGTAGAATGGGAAGAAGCTGAGCTTATTTATAATGGATTAAATCAATCAATTGATTATAATTTATATACTATTAACAACGAAGAACGTATCTATTTAGATAATTTAAAGCTTGAGATAGATAATATTGATACAATACATGCTGGAAATTATTCTATTAATATAAATGGGTTAAATAATTCTAATTATCAATTAGTTGATTGCCCTGATACATTAGATTTTGAGATTTTAAAGGCACCTATTTATATTAGACCTAATGATTTAGATATAACATATGGCGATAAGCTTGATTTTGCAAAATTCGGTTATTCATATGAAATTGGAACTACAATCGAAGGCTTAACAAATGCTGAAATATTTGATTATTACGTAAAAATTAATGAGCTAAGTTATAAGTCTACATATGATTATTTAGATCCTGTTTTTGATGATAGTAATAGCCTTATAACATATACATTAGAATTTTCAAATAATTCATTTGAGATAAATCCAGCATTAGAATATCAGGATTTTGATATAGTATATAGATATAATAGCTTTACTGTAAATCCTAGATTAATAGATATTAATACTAGTGTTAATAAAATTAAATATAATGGTTTAGAAAGAGAATTTTATCCAACATTAATTAATTCAGCACCATTAGCTGATCCAGGCCTAATAATAGATGGTAATATTGCAACTAATGTAGGTATATATGAATGTCATATTACAGGCTTAACTAATGTTAATTATATATTAGCTCAAGATAGCTATTCGTTTTATTGGGAAATAGAAAAGGGTGACCTAAGCTTTAGTATAAATGATTTAGAGATAACATATGACGGAACACCTCATATGCTATATGTTAATGAGGATATACCTAATGGAGTAACTGTTCATTATTATTGTAATGATGAATTATTTGATGGGGCAAAGGATGCAGGAACATATAATATAATCGCAAAATTTGATGTTGATGATAATTATAATTCTGTTGATTCGATTGATGCGGTATTAGTAATTAAGCCTATAGAAATTACTGTATCATTTAGTGGATATGAAAATTTATCATTTAAGGATATGCAACAGGCTATTGATGTTCAATTTAATGGTAATATTATTGATGGCGACTCATTAAATCCTATAATTAGTGGAAATACTGGAACTAATGCAGGTAATTATACATGTACTGTTGAAGGACTTGGAAATAATAATTATGTATTAGTTGGTTCTGTTACTCAGAATTGGGGAATTAATAAAGGAGAGGTTCCTGATTTTGAAATAAGTGATGATAATGTTATATATAATGGAGAATCATATAAAATAAAGGATGAGCTTCCTGAGGGAGTTATCGATATTGAATATGGCTATATATTAGATGGTGAAGAGGTAGAGGAAGCCGTTGATGCAGGAGAATATAAGGTAATTGTTGATTATATTGTAGATGAAAACTACGAGGATATTGAATCAGATGAAATTATTGTTATAATTAATCCACAAGAGGTAACAGTTAAGTTTGATAGCTTTAGTGGATTTATATATAACGGACAAATTCAAGAAATTGATATTGTGTTTGAGGGCGTTGCTGAAAATGATAAAAATACTGTAAAACCAATAATTACAGGTAATTCTGGTAAGGATGCTGGTACATATAAATGTGTTGTTTCTGGTATTGAAAGTAAAAATTATTATCTTGCACAGGATGAATATAGCTTTGATTGGGTAATAAGCCCTAAGGATATAACAGTTGAATTTGATTATAATAATGATATTATTTATGATGGTAACAACCATGAAATTAATATAAACTTAATTGGCGTTGTTGATGGTGATGATATTCAATATACAGCATCAGGGATCAGTGGATTAAAGGCTAGAGAATATGAATGTGTAATTGGGACAATAAGTAATAAGAATTATGTTATTAGTGGTGTTACTGCATTAAAATGGGAAATAAAGCCTAAGAAGGCTTATATAGAATTTTCTAATTATAATAATATTATTTATAATAAAATGGAGCAGGGTATAAATATCAAGGTTAATGGCATTATAAATAATGATATAGTAAATCCTATAGCCTCTAATTTTAAGGGAATTAACGCAGGAGAATATGAATGTATTGTAACAGGATTAGATAATTCTGATTATGTATTAGCTGAGGAAAAATACACTCAAAAATGGATTATTAATAAGGCTGATATTAATGATTTTAGCTTACCTGATGTATCAAGAGATTATACAGGTATCGAATATATTTATAATATTTCTCATATTGATGGAATAGTTGATTTTGAATTAACCTACTATAAAAATAATGAGGTAGTTGATAAAGCCATTGATGCTGGTACCTATACTGTTGTAGCTGAATTTACAGTAGATTCAAATTATAACGAAATTAAACCTAAGGAATCAAAGCTTAGAATTAATCCTAAAAATATTGATATAACATTTAATAATAAAATAGTTAATGGAAAGATTAATTCTGTAACGGCTATAGTAACTGGCTATGGTGATCCAATTGAAATAGAAATTCCTATTGAGGAAATAGATAATAAGGATGAATATATATTTAATGCCTTAGGACTTAGTAAGGATAATTATCAATTAGATGATGTTGTTAATAATGATGTAATTCAAAGCGAAAAGGATAATAGCTATATTGGCTATATTGTAGGCATTTCAATAGCTTTAGTATTATGCTTAGGAATAGGTATATTTGCATATAAGCGTAAGAAAATACATTAATATAATAAAGAATGATGATATCATCATTCTTTTTTTTCATATTTATGTTATAATATCTAATGGTGGTGATTAAATATGTGTAAAAACACATTATATATTGTTGGCTATTCAACTTTAAGTAAATTTAATGATACAACATATTATTATCCTAGATACGGCTATGGTACTCAGCTATATAATTATTTGAAGGATATTAATATTGTTAATTTAGCTTTATCAGGAAGAAGCTCTAAAAGCTTTTTAACAGAAGATAACTATAAAATATTAACAAATTCAATTAAGAGTGGTGACTATTTATTAATTGGATTTGGACACAATAATGAAAAAAGTGATGATTTCATGCGTTTTACAAGTGCAAATAAATCAATTGATGATGAAAGCTCATTCCATTATAGTCTATATAATTATTATATTAAGCTTGCGAAAGATAGAGGCGCTACACCAATTTTATGTACACCAATAGTTAGATTAGATTTAAATAATGACTTTAGTGGTAACGCAGGTCATATTACACCAAATGGTGATTATAGAAAATCAATAATAGATTTAGCTAATATGTTTAATATTGATTATGTAGATTTAACAACATTAACTAAGAATTTATTTTTAGAAATTGGTGTTAATGAGGCATGCCTACATCATGCGATTACTGCAGCTGATATGATTAATGGAGAAATAAAACCAAGATTATCATCTGTTGATAAGGCTCATTTAAATATTTATGGTGCAAAATATGCAGCATATTTTGTAGCAAATGAGCTAAAGAAAACAAGTAATAGTATTAACAAATATTTAATAGATAATATTGAAGAGCCTAAAAAGGATATTGATTTATATCCAAATCCTGATTTTAAAATAATTGAATATAAGGCTCCAGACTTTGATTCATATAAGGAATATGATAATTTTAGTACATTAGATAGCGAATGGTATGCCACTGCGATAGGTGATTTATGTGTTAATCCTTTAGATGCTAATTCTGGCTTTATTGCTAAAGAGGTAGAAAAGGGTATATACCATGTTGGTCAATATGGAGAAGAGCTTAATGGAAGATTTCATGCCTCAACAGATGGATTTGCCTATATTTTTAGACAAATACCAATTACTAAAAATTTTAGATTAAAGGCTAATGCTAAAATTATTAAATCTGTTCCAACTAAGCAAACAGCCTTTGGCTTAATGCTTAGAGATGATGCTTATTTAAATCAAGTAGAAAAGTATGCTCCAGTTATGAATAATTATATTTCTGCAGGCTTTTTAACATTTACGTCATCTACATGTATTATTTATAGTAGAGAATGCACAACTGAGCTTAAGATGGAGGATAATATATTCGAAGGATATCCTATGGAAAATGATACCTTTGAATTATCGATTGAAAGATTAGGACAAGCTGTTACTGCAAGAGTTATATATAAGGATAAGCTTTATGAAAAGATATTTATAGATTTTGATTTAGTTGCTATAGATAATGATTATATGTATGTAGGTATGTATTCTACTAAAGGTAATATTTTAGAATTCAATAATGTAGAATTTGAAATAACAGGTGAAGCAAAGGCTGCTTAAACTAGTTATAAATTTATAATGACAATAAATGGTAATTAGTGTATAATATCATTGTTAAACAAGGTTGTAAATAAATATATTTGAAAGGGGGATAAAATATGTTAGATAAAATTAAAAGTAATATTAATAATATAATTTCTATTGCTTCAATAGTTGCCATTGCATTAGTAACTCCTCAATTATTTGATTATGTGTTTGAAGCACAGGATAATATGATTTATGAGGTTGTTTACATTGGTGGATTAATTATAGCGAATGTGTTAGCATTCCTTATGGCATATAAAAATAAAACTGCTTTATTAAACATTATAGTTGTTGTATTTTTAGGAGTACATATACTAAGCTATTTAGAAACTGTAATATCAAACGATAGCTACTATAATATTCCTTATTTAGCTTTATATGGAGTAGCGTTAGTAGTATATTTAATTTCTTTAGGTAATGATAAGGTTAATAAGCTATTATTAGTTTTATTACTAATTTGCTTATGCTTTGCAGCATTAGGAGCTTTATCAGGTGGAGCTGTATCATTAAGCTGCACAATCACATTATTAATAATTATGTCTCAGTTATATATCACAAAATAGGAGGAATAGGAAATGAAAAAGACAACATTATTATCAGTTTTATCTGCAATTGCCGCAGTAATCGTTGCTTTAGTTGGCATTATTATGTATATTAAGGATTATAAATCATTTGAGGGTGAAGCACTTGATATGGTGTTACCATTTGTTTCAGCTTTATTATTATTTATAATTCCGTTAGCGTCAAAGAAAAATGTTTTAATGGTAGTACCTGTATTAGCTACATTTGTTGGCTATTTAACTTTAGATTTAAATGAATTAGTTATTGGTTCATATGAAACAATTTCATTCATGGCTTTAATTGTTTATGTAGTTGCTGTAATTTTAGCTTCAGTTAAGGGCTGCAAATATTGTAAGATTTATGTTATTGCATATACTGCTATTTTAGCTGCAACAACTTATGTTGAGGTTGCAGATTCAATTGCATCATATCCTGAATATGCTTATATTACAGGTAGTTATTTCTTATCACTTGTTGCAATTGTTGCTTATTATTGCTCATTTGAAAAGAATGAATGCTGCTGCTGTAATTCTAAAGAAGAAAAAAAGGAAGAGGCTAAGCCAGTTGAAGAGTCAAAAGCTGAAGAAGTAGTTGCTGCTGTTGAAGAGTCAAAGGCTGAAGAAGTAGTTGCTGCAGTTGAAGAGCCAAAGGCAGAAGAAACTCCAGTAGTTAACCAAGAATAATATAGAAATTGCTACCTTAGGGTAGCTTTTTTTAATATTATTTTTAATTTTTGGAATACTATTATAGTAAATAGTTGGTGAAATAATGAAAAAATTTATGGATATGGCAATTGAAGAAGCATATATAGGAATTAAAAATGATGAGGGTGGACCATTTGGTACAATTATTGTAAAGAATGGAATTGTTATCTCTAAAGGACATAATCAGGTTTTAAAGCTTCAGGACGCAACCTGTCATGGTGAGATACAAGCAATAAGGAATGCGTCTAAGTCTTTAAAAACCTATGATTTGAGTGGATGTGAGCTTTATTCAACAGCAGAGCCTTGCCCAATGTGTTTAGGGGCTATATTATGGTCTAATATTTCTAAGGTGTATTATGGATGTGATATTTTAGACACTGAGATGATAGGCTTTAGAGATAATTTATTTTATAACCTAAATGAGGATATAAAAAAAAGCCTTATGCAGCAATTAGAAAGAGATAAGTGCTTAAGGCTTTATGATGATTATTTAAAGCAAAATAAGAAAAATGCATATTAAAAGGCTACTTCAAAAGTAGCCATTTTAATTATTTATTGTTTTTGATTGCAGCCTGTGCAGCAGCTAGCTTAGCTACAGGTACTCTATATGGAGAGCATGAAACATAGTCTAAGCCACAATTATGATAGAATTCAATAGATCTTGGATCTCCACCAGTTTCACCACATACACCTAAATGAATGTTTTTGTTGCCTTGTCTACCTAATGTAGAAGCCATTTGAATAAGCTTACCAACGCCCTTAATATCGACAGTTTGGAATGGATCATCCTCTAAAATCTTATTACTATAGTAATGTGGAAGGAACTTAGAAGAATCATCTCTTGAAAAGCCCATAGTCATTTGAGTAAGGTCATTAGTACCAAAGCTGAAGAATTCTGCATGCTCTGCAATTTCATCAGCAAGTAATGCTGCTCTAGGAATTTCAATCATTGTACCAATATGATAGTTGATTTTGAAGTTTTCCTCATTAATTACCTCATCACATGTAGAAGAAATAATGTTTTTTACAAATTTTATTTCCTTAGGCTCGATAACAAATGGAATCATTATTTCTGGCTCTATTTTAATGCCTAGCTCCTTAGAAGCTTCGATTGCAGCTAAAATAATAGCTTTAGCTTGCATACGAGCTATTTCAGGATATGCGATAGCTAATCTATCACCTCTAAATCCCATCATTGGGTTAAATTCATGTAAATCATTAATTCTTTCTTGAATTTCTTCAGTAGAAATATTTAATGCATCAGCTAAATCCATAATTGTAGAAATATCCTGTGGAAGGAATTCATGTAGAGGTGGATCTAATAATCTAATGTTAACATTTAAATCCTTCATAGCCATGAATAAACCCTTAAAATCATTCTTTTGATATGGTAATAGTTCATTTAATGCAGCCTCTCTATCGGTCTTATTCTTAGCTAAAATCATTTTTCTCATTGAGAAAATTCTATCCTCACCAAAGAACATATGCTCAGTTCTACATAAACCTATACCCTCAGCACCAAATTTTAAAGCATTAATAGCATCCTTTGGAGAATCAGCATTACATCTTACCTTTAATGCTCTATATTCATCAGCCCATGACATTATTCTTTGGAAATTACCTGATAGTTCTGCTGGAACCATTTCTATTTCCTCAGCATAAACCTCACCAGTAAAGCCATTTACAGAGAAAACATCATCTGGACCATATGTTTTACCATTAATTGAAATAATTCTATTTTCTTCATCAATGAATGCTTCACTACAGCCTGTAACCGCACATTTACCCATACCACGAGCAACAACTGCAGCATGAGAAGTCATACCACCTCTAGCTGTTAAAACAGCTTGTGCAGCAACCATACCAATAATATCCTCAGGTGATGTTTCTTCACGAACAAGGATTACATTTTCACCCTTATCCTTACGTTCTTTAGCTTCTTGAGCACTAAATGCTAGCTTACCAGTACCAGCACCTGGGGAAGCAGGGTTACCCTTTGCAATTACTGTAGCCTTCTTTAAGACTTCAGCCTTAAATGTTGGGTGTAATAAATCATTTAAGGATTTAGCATCAATTCTAGATAAAGCCTCCTCCTTTGTAATGATTCCTTCATCAACTAAATCGCAAGCAATCTTTAATGCAGCAGTAGCAGTACGCTTTCCATTTCTAGTTTGAAGGAAATATAATTTACCATCCTCAACAGTAAATTCCATATCCTGCATATCCTTATAATGAGCCTCTAAAATTTTAGATGTTTCTACATATTGCTTATAAATGGCAGGCTGTTGTTTTTCTAATTCCTCAATACGTAATGGTGTTCTAATACCTGCAACAACATCCTCACCTTGAGCATTAACTAAATACTCAGCGAATATTTGTTTTTCACCAGTAGAAGGATTACGAGAGAATCCAACACCAGTACCTGATGTTTCACCCTTATTACCAAATACCATTGATTGAACATTTACAGCAGTACCCCAATCAGAAGGAATACCATTCATTCTACGGTAGATAATAGCACGTTCGTTATCCCATGAGCTAAATACTGCAGAAACAGCCTCAATTAATTGTACCCATGGATCATTAGGAAAATCCTCGCCTACATTTTTCTTATACCATTCTTTATATTTAATAATTAATTCCTTTAAATCCTCAGCTGGAATATCACAATCCTGCTTATATCCCTTTTCTTGCTTTATTTCCTCTAGCATACCATCCATTTCTTTTCTAGAAAAACCTTTAGCAATATTAGTAAACATTAAAATAAATCTTCTATAAGAATCGTAAGCAAATCTTTCGTTATTTGTGATTCTAGCCATAGCTTGAACAGTTTCTTCATTTAATCCTAGATTAAGAATTGTATCCATCATACCAGGCATAGAAACTCTAGCACCTGATCTAACTGATACTAATAATGGATTATCAGTTCCACCTAGCTTTTTACCTGTAATATTTTCAAGCTCGGCTAATTTATTTTTAATTTGATCAATAATTTCACTTGATATTTTCTTACCCTTATTATAATAATCAACACATGCTTCAGT
Organism: Acholeplasmatales bacterium; assembly: GCA_017462645.1. Classification (GTDB taxonomy): domain Bacteria; phylum Bacillota_I; class Bacilli_A; order Acholeplasmatales; family Anaeroplasmataceae; genus Anaeroplasma. Next base: position 15,983 of record JAFTQR010000035.1, read on the forward strand.
AGTAATAGTAAAGCCCTGAGGAATTAAAATACCAATGCTAGCCATTTCGGCTAAGCCAGCACCTTTTCCACCTAAAAGCTCTTTACCTAAGCCTTGTGACTCATTAAATAAATAAACATATTTCTTAGTCATAATACATACCCTCCAAAAAACAACGGACTTTACTATTTTACCATTTATTTTTAGAAAAATAAATAACGATTATGTATAAAATTTCATTTTTTAATAATAAAAGTAGCTAATTGTGAATATTGTTCATTTTCAAAACCCTAAAATGTCGTATCCTATACATTAAAATCCATCTAAAACCATTTTTTGTATATTTTAGATTAATAATTAAAATTTACAAAAAATACCAAAGAAAATTTGTTTTAAGTCTAAAAAAATAGAATAATTCATTATTTTTCTATTTATTTCGACTAATGATTATGATAAAATATTTCTGTGTTAAGGGAGGTATTATTTATGATTAAAATTGGTATTTATGGATATGGAAATTTAGGTAGAGGCGTTGAGGCTGCAGTATATAATAATCCAGATATGGAATTAGTTGCGGTATTTACAAGACGTAACCCTGATAATGTTAAAATCCAAACTCCAAATGTTAAGGTATATAATACAAATGAAGTGGAAACTTTTAAAGATAAAATAGATGTTATGATTTTATGCGGTGGTAGTGCAACTGACTTACCTACACAAACACCTGCGTTAGCAAAGATGTTTAATGTTGTTGATTCATTTGATACTCATGCTAAAATTTATGAGCATTATCAAAATGTTGATAAGGAGGCAAAGGCTTCTAATAAAATTGGTGTAATTTCTGTTGGTTGGGACCCTGGTATGTTCTCGCTTAATAGAGCAATTATGAATTCTGTTTTACCATGTGGTAATGATTATACATTCTGGGGTAGAGGCGTAAGCCAAGGCCATAGTGATGCGATTAGAAGAATTGAGGGTGTTATTGATGCACGTCAATATACTTGTCCAATTGATTCTGCGTTAGAGGCTGTAAGAAGTGGAGTTAATCCAGAGCTTTCTACAAGACAAAAGCATACTAGAGAATGCTATGTTGTTGTAGAGGATCCTTCTATGGAGGAAAGAGTAGCCAAGGAAATTAAAGAAATGCCTAATTATTTTGCTGATTATGATACTACAGTAAACTTTATTTCTTTAGAGGAATTAAAGAAAAACCACAATGGTATTCCTCATGGTGGGTTTGTAATTAGAACTGGTAAAACAGGTATGAATTTAGAAACTAATCATGTTATTGAATATAGCCTTAAGCTTGAATCTAATCCTGAATTTACAGGTAGTGTATTAGCTGCATATGCAAGAGCTGCATATAATCTTAATAAAAAGGGTGAATCAGGCTGTCGTACAGTATTTGATATAGCACCTAGAGATATTTCATTATTACCTTATGATGAAATGCTAAAGCATACATTATAATAAGAACAAAAATCAATGTTGATTCATAATATAATATGGGATGATTGGAGGTCCATATATAGCATATGAATCAACATTTTTTAACTCCAAGAGAATTGGAAATTTTCGAATTATTAATTGATAATGAAACTACTAAAACAATATCAAACAAATTATCAATTAGTGAAAAAACGGTTAGAAATCATATATCAAATGTTATAGGTAAGCTTGGAGTTACATCACGTACTCAAGCAATTATAACTTTAATGAAAAATGGCATTATTAACGTATAAAATGCCATTTTTATTTTGGATTAATAAAATTAATTTACATTTGACCCCAAATGTTATATAATATAGTTGGGTGGTAATATGTTTAATCAACAAAAATATATAAACTCTTATATAAAAGATAATTATCGCACAATAAAACTAAGAATTAGAAATGATGATAAAGTATTAATTAATAAGATAAATAATGTAGATAATATAAACAAATATATTTTAGAGTTAATAAAAAAAGATATATTAGAAAATAGAATATATAATTATATAGATAATGATATACAAATAGATTTTGAATTATCTATAACCATGGAAGATCTAGTAAATAAAGCTGAAGAAGCAGATTTATTAGAGGATTACGGTCTTTATATGAATCTTGCTGAAGCAATAGACTCACAGGGAAAAAAGGAAGTAAATAATCATATAATTACTGAAACAGAATGGAAAAGACTAACTAGTAGGTATTGTTTATGATTGAATTAATATATTTTCTAGGGAACATAATGTTTTTTTAAAATAGAAATGTTCCCTAAATAAAAGGCGATATAAATGGATAATAATTTTAATGAAATGCAATATTTATTAAGAAATAAAGCTGAATTACAGGCTCGCTTAAATCTAATTCCATATGAAGGAACAGTAGAAATTAAATCAATAGCTGATAAAAATATTTGTATAGAAAAAGAATAGCCAATAAAGTAAAATCTATTTATGTTGGTGTGTATTCTGAAGAATTATATAATGTTTTATTAAAACAAGTAAAAGATGCTAAAGATATAAAAAAGAAAATGAGAGAAATTGAAAAAGAACTTGCTAAATTAAATTACAGTCAAGTAGAACTATCTATTGAAGTGATTTTGAATTTAGATTTTGCTAGAGCTAATATGAAATCTTTAATTTATGATCAAGCAATATTAGAGGGCATATCAACTACATTCCCTGATATAGAAGCAATTATTGATAATGGGAAAGTTAATGATATGAGCACTGAAGATGTTATGAAAATTATAAATTTAAAACATTCATGGGAATTTATTTTAGATAAAGATGTAGTGTTATCTCCAACAAATTATTATGTTAGTCAATACATTGCAAGGTTGATTAATGAAGGTTTCTTTTATGAAGGTGGAAGAATAAGACAAATTCCAGTAAATATTGGAGGTTCTACATATAAACCACCACTACCGATTGAAAATGTTGTTAGAGACAATATCAATAATATTATTATTTCATCTCTAGATGATATTGATAAAGCTATTGAGCTAACTTTGTTTATTATGAAGACGCAGGTTTTTATAGATGGTAATAAAAGAACTGCAATTATATTTGCGAATCATTATTTGATTTCAAAAGGAAGAGGATTGTTAGTTGTGCCGTTTGATTCACTACCAGAATTTAAAAAACTATTAATTGATTATTATGAAGATTATGATACAGATACTATTAAAAAGTTTTTGAAAGATAAGTGTTGGCGAAAAATAAATTAATAATTACACAAGTTTATTCTAAAATGTTTAATGCTAAAATAGAAGAAGTAGAAACAATGCTAGATATTGAATATTCTATTGATAAATAGTTTTACTTTTTAAAATATAGTTATTAAATTAGAGTTTATAGACTAAAAATGAAATAATATTATATTTAAACGCCTTTTTTAAGGATTATTCAATTAATACGAGGAGGAATTAGTATGAAAAGATCACCTGTTTATATTGCTAAAATTTTAGTTGCAACAATCATTTCATTTATTATAATTATTTTTACTATTTTAATTATTAATTATGGTAAAAATGAATTAGGTTGGTTTGATGATTATGATGATTGGCATAAGACAGAAATTCATATGCCTGAGCCTATAGAAGGTGGGACAGTTTATTTACCAAATGAATGGTCTTTAGAATTACAAGATGATTGGCTAGTTATTATAGATGAAGATAAAAAAATAATAGGAATTCAAATTTATAAGGGATTTTCTTATTATGACGATAAAAAAGAGGAAACTATTTGGGTTGACTATGAAGAAAATCCAATATTAAATAACTATGGTTATAATGATTTAAGTTTTGATTCATATGAAGGCGGTTCAAATAATTGTGTTCTTGAAAAAAGTCAAACCTATTATAAATTGTCATTTGTGAATATGTGTAGCATAGAAAATGACCCATATAAAAATGTATCATATTCATTAGAATTCTTAATAGTAGGAAGCAATGATACTGGTATTTTAAATAAAATTAGAAGATCATATTCATGGGGTGGACATATTTCAGGAATATATTGATAAATTAAGAAAAAATATATGGATAAATAACATACAAGTTATATAGAATTATATAATAGAAATTTATAGTATATTTGGTGGTGAGTGAAAATGGAAATAGACCAATATTCTAAAGAGAATTTTATGACAATGGATTCAATGCATGATTCATATGCGAAGGAAATTAAACTAGAAAATAATTGTTTAATAATAATGTATGATAAACTTGATGAGGGAGTATTAGCTACTGATGGTAAGCCTTATTATAAAAATAAGAAATTAACTCTTAGTTTTAGTATACGAAAAGATAATCAATGATAAATATTTTAATTATAAGTATTCCGAATTAGAAATAAGATTAGATGCTGTAAATGTAACATACATTTGGGAATAAAGTTAATTATATTTACATTGAATTTAAGATTGTCGTTTAATGAGAGGTGGTAGTATGAGTACAGCTAACTTGTATAAAATAATCATACCTTCTATAATTTTGGTTTTAATGATTTGTATTATTGCCATTATAGTTATGATTAAGAAAAAAGATAAGAGTTATTATATAATTTGTTCTTCAATTGTGTTAGTGTTTGTTGTATTGACTATTGATTGGATTCAACCATATTATTCCGACTTAACTAATAAAGAAACTGAAGAAATTCATGGTGTGTATTTGGAAACTGCAAAACCTAGCATTTTTACTAGACCAATATTCATAAGTAGTTTTGATGAAAGGATATTACTATATGCTCCATCTTTTTCTGATTATGTAAGTGATGTCTTAGTTGAAGGCGAAGAATATATTTTTACATATTTTGTTAACACTAAAGTTATTTGTAATATTGAGAAACTATAATTATAGATATTAAAAATACTGGATACATGGAGGGTTAATATGGTAAATGATTTAGAATTAAATTTTATTAATGATTTTATAGTTAAAGAAAAGAAGGATAGATTAATTCATGAGTTTTCAAATCCTAAAAAGAGAAAAAATGCTTTAATGAGGTTTTCTCATAATGTTGAAAATATTGTGAATAATAGATTCATTCATAATAAATGTAATATTGATAATTTGATTAAATCCGTGGTTTTAACTGGAGATGTTTTACTTATATCTTTAGATAAAATAAATGGTGAAACTTGTAGCTATAAAGAAGCAATCAATCATTTAAACGAGCAATATATGCCAGTAATTATTATAGGACAAAATACTGCGATTATTAAATCTGAAAACGAAGACGAAAAAGATAATATATTAATTTTAACGAAATAATAAGTTGTATTAGGAGCTGATGATATGATTTCATGGATTGATAAAGAGTATAAGAATGAATATAAAAATTCAGCTAAAGCTTCTGGTATTAGATATAGATTTTATACTTATGAAATTGAACTTAATAAAGATACTAAATGTAATATAGAACAATTCATTTCCTTTTTAAGAAAGCATTATTACTTTCCTATTAGATTAAATATTTTGTTTTGTAATACTACATGCTTTAAACATAATATAGATAAGCATATTTATTATGGTTCATTTTATAGCATGGATGATGAAAAAAAGAAGACTTATCCTAGAATATCAATAGCTGCTATGGTTAATAAACACAATAGTATAAATGATGTATTATTTACATTAGCGCATGAAATTACACATTATTATCAATGGTATTTTTTAGAAGAAGATAAAAGGACTAGAAGAAGCTTAGAAATAGAAGCAAATAAATGGGCTAAATATATTTTAGATTTATACTTAAATCAGTAGTTAATAAATAACTAATAATATTTTATACTTATATGGAGGTAGCATATGGGTTTATGGAATAGTTTTAAAATTAAGAATAATAATGAAATAATAAATGGAGGAATATCCTTACATTTTGAAAAAGGTATTGAAGAAGAGTTAAGAAATGAATATATTGATTTTGTAAAATGGTTAAGAAAAAAATATATATTTCCAATTCATATAAATGTATATATATTAAATTGTGAAAGAGTTAAATTACTGAACGGAAACTTAGCTTATGGAAGCTTTAGATGGTTTAAAAAAAGAACACCTATGATTAGAATCCCATCTTTGATTAATTATAATGATTACATAGGATTAACAAAAGAAGAAATTTATATTACTGTAATGTCTTCATTGATTCATGAATTGACACATTATTATCAATATGTAAAAAAATTAGAACAAACTGATAAAAATAGTGAAAGACAAGCAGATTATTATAGATTTAGAATTATAGAGCTTTTTTATGAAGATAAAAAAATTATTAATAGGTTTGAAGCTTATTAAATTATAACTTTAATTAAAAATAGCATTATTTTATATAAAAATGCTATTTTTTTATCTTTTGATTTAAAAAAATTATAATTATAAATTAAATGTTATTTATTTTATTCTTGCTCGAAATGATAAAATACATTATAATAAAGATAAATATGTATATTCATCTGAAAAAGGGAGTAGAAGCCATATTAACATATGGAATGTTTTCGTCAGTACAGTGTAATTAAAATACACTCGGATACATTTTGAATTTCAAGACTTTTATCTAATAAATGATAGAAGTCTTTATTTTTTAGATGGATTAGATGGTAAATTTTGTCAAATATTTAAAAAGATAATATTTCCATTATATATTTAGTAAAGGAGAATAAAAATGAATTTATTGGATTTTTTTAATCTATTAATAGATAAGCCGATTTTGTTAGTTGTTGTATTACTAGTATCGGCAGTTATCATGATTAATGGATGGACTGATGCCCCTAATGCTATTGCTACATGTGTTTCAACAAGAGCAATGTCTCCTAGAGCTGCAATAATAATGGCAGTTATATTTAATTTCTTGGGAGTATTAGTAATGACAATGATTAGTAGTAGCGTTACATCTACAATTTCTAATATGGGTAATTTTAACGGTGACTCTCACCAGCAGCTGATAGCGATATGTGCTGGTATGGTAGGAATTGTATTATGGGCGACTGGTGCGTGGTTTTTTGGTATTCCAACGAGTGAAAGTCATGCGTTAATTGCTGGTATTGCAGGTGCTGCAGTAGCGTTAAATGGATTAGATGGTTTTAGTGGAACAGGATCAGCGTGGCTTAATGTATTGTATGGTATTCTAATATCTACATTAGTAGGCTTTGGTCTTTCATTCGTAATTACAAAACTAGTACGAATGGTATTTAGAAAAGTTAATAGACAAAAAGCTAATCGTGTATTTGCGAAAGCTCAAATTTTTGGTGGTGCATCTATGGCTTTCATGCATGGCGCACAAGATGGCTTAAAATTTATGGGTGTATTTTTACTAGCTACAAGCTTTGTAGAACCTAGTGTAGTAAGTGCAAGTGGCAGCTTTAATATACCAGTTTGGTTAATGATTTATTGTTCATTAATTATGGGTCTTGGTACTTCAATTGGTGGATATAAAATCATTAAAACAGTAGGTATGGATATGGTAAAGCTTGAACAATACCAAGGATTTGTATCAGATGTTACAGCTGCAAGCTGTTTATTCTGTTCATCTTTAGCAGGTATTCCAGTTTCAACAACACATATGAAATCAACATCAATAATGGGTGTTGGTTCTGCTAAAAGATTTAAATCAGTAAATTGGAGCGTTGTTAAGGAAATGGTTATGACATGGGTTTTAACATTCCCAGGCTGTGGTTTATGTGGATTTTTAGTAGCAAAATTATTCTTGATGATATTTTAGGAGGTAATCTAACATGAAAAAGAAAGAAGTAAATTATTATTTTCAAACATTTACAAATTTATTTAATTTTACAATTGATGCTGCGAATTATTTAGAAAAGGTAGTATTAAATTTTAATGGTGGAATAACTGATGAACAAAGAGATGAAATGCATACGATTGAGCATAATGCTGATTTATGCTTACATGAAGCATTAGCTAAATTAGCTAAGGAATTTATTACACCAATTGAAAACTCTGACATTTTAGCTATTGTTAAAAAGATTGATGATGCAACAGATACAATTGAGGATGTATTAATTAAATTATATATTCGTAATGTTCAAAAGCTTACACCTTATGCTAAGGACTTTGTTAATATTATTAAGAGAGAATGTGAAGTATTATCTACTGTATTAACAGAATTCCCTAACTTTAAGAAATCTAGCATTATTCGTGATAAGATAATGGAAGTATTATCTATTGAAGAAGAGGGCGATAAACTTTATATGTCTGCAATTAAGGAATTATATCAAACAGAAAATGATCCAAAAGAGCTTTATATTATGGAAGATGTAATATCTTCATTTGAAGCTTGTTGTGATATAATTGAAGAAATTGCACAAGTTATTGATGAAGCTGTAATGAAAAATATTTAATAGCTAATAACGTCTACATCATATGATGTTGACGTTTTTTTTTCTAAATTAAATCTTTTAAATTTATTTATTATATTTTATACTATAGTTGTATATTATTTCGATTAGGAGGTATCTAATATGGATTATTTTCTTGCAATTGATATTGGTGCCTCAAGTGGAAGACATATAATTGGATATAAGGATGATAATAATAATTTAATTACTGATGAGGTATATAGATTTTCTAATCAAATTGATACCATAAATAATCATTTAATATGGGATATTGATAGAATCTTAAGTGAGGTTGAAAAGGGTATTAAATTAGCTTTATTAAAATATCCAAATATTAAAAGTATGTCTATAGATACTTGGGGAGTAGATTATGTACTATTAAATAATGATAAGGAAATTTATCCTGTATATGCCTATAGAGATACTAGAACTAAGGAATCTATAGATAAGGTTCATAGTATTATTCCCTTTGATAGATTATATGAAATAACTGGCTCTCAATTTCAAGAGTTTAATACTATCTATCAGCTATATTGGGATAAGCTAAATAATAGATTAGATAATGCTACTGATTTTTTATATATTCCAGAATATTTAATGTATAAGCTAACAGGCATTAAGGCTTTTGAATATACTAACGCCTCAACATCAGGTATGATGGATGCGATTGATAATATATATTCAAATGAAATAATTAATAAGCTAGGCTTTAATAGTTCTTTATTTAAATCTTTAAATAAGCCTGGGTATATAGTTGGTGATTTTAAAGAGGATATTATAAAAGAATTAGGTGGAAATATTAAGGTTTTATTATGCCCTACTCATGATACTGCAAGTGCAGTAGAGGGAATACCAATGCATGAAAATTCACCATACATTTCAAGTGGTACATGGTCTTTATTAGGTATAAAGCTACCAAATGCTATTACTAATAATACTGCAAAATATGCAAATTATTCTAATGAATATGGGCCTAATTACATTAGATTTCAAAAGAATATTATGGGACTTTGGATAATTCAATGTCTATCTAAAGAAATGAATTTAGATTTTCCTACTATGGTTGAAATGGCTAGAAAAAGCTATTATTATGAAATATATGATGTAAATGCTGAATGCTTTTTAAATAGTAGTAATATGAGGCTTGAAATAATTAATTGGTTTAAAAATAATAATAAGCCTATACCAAATAATGATAATGATATTATAAATACTACATATAGATCATTAGCCTATTCTTATAAAATAGCATTAGAAGAATTAGAAAAAATTACTAATAAAAAATATGCTAATTTATATATTGTAGGTGGAGGAGCTAAGAATGTTTATTTAAATGAATTAACTCAGGAATTTACTAATAAAAGGATAATTGCATTGCCTATTGAGGCTACTGCGATTGGCAATTTATTATCACAAATAAAGGAGAATTAATATGCGTAAAGAGGTTAAAGAAAAATATGCTAAATATGGTATTGATGTAAATAAAGCATTAAAGGAATTAGCTAAGGTGAAAATTAGCATTCATTGCTGGCAGCTAGATGATGTTAGTGGCTTTGAAAATGCTGGTAGCTTAACTGGAGGTATTCAATCTACAGGAGATTATCCAGGTAAGGCTAGAAATTTTAACGAACTAATAAATGATTTAGATGTAGCCTTAAAATACATTCCAGGAAGTAAGAAGATTAATTTACATGCATGCTATCAAACAGGTAATATAGTTGATAGAAAAGATGTTAATATAGATCAATTTAAGGCTTGGGTGGATTACGCTAAGGAGCGTAATTTAGGATTAGATTATAATCCTACTATTTTTTCATCTCCTATGCTAAAAGATGGCTTAAGCTTATCATCACCTGATAAGGAAATAAGAGATTATTGGATTGAGCATTGTATTAATTCATTAAAGATTACAGAATACTTTGGTCGCGAATTAAAACAAAAATCGCTTTGTAATATTTGGATTCCAGATGGTCTTAAGGAGGTTCCTGCAGATAGATTAGGTCCAAGAAAAAGATTAAAGGAATCACTAGATAAAATATTGGAATATAAGTATGATAAAAAAGTAATGGATGTATCAGTAGAGTCAAAGGTTTTTGGTATAGGTGTTGAATCATATACAGTAGGCTCAAATGAGTTTTATCTTAGCTATGCAATGAAAAATAATATATTATGCTTATTAGATACAGGCCATTTTCATCCAACAGAAAATGTAGCTGATAAAATATCATCTTTAATATTGTTTTCACCAAAGCTTGCTTTCCATGTTTCAAGACCTGTTAGATGGGATAGTGATCATGTGCTAAAGCTTAATGATGACCTACAAGATGTTGCGGATGAATTAGTTAAATGTGATATTTTAGATAAGGTATATTTAGGCTTGGATTATTTTGATGGATCAATTAATAGAGTTGCTGCCTTAATAATTGGTGCTAGAAATATGGAAAAAGCCTTGCTAAAGGCTTTATTAACTCCTTGGAATTTACTTAAGGAAGCACAAGATAATTATGATCATACAAGAGTTTTAGCTCTTCAAGAGGAGATTAAAACCTTACCATGGACAGAGGTATGGGATGAATACTGTAAAAAAGAGGGCTGTCTTGATGAGTCAGGTTGGTATGAAAATGTTATGGAATATGAAAAAGAAATATTATTAAAAAGAGGTTAATTATGAGCTGTATAGATGAGGTAACAGAAATATTAGATTTATTATATAAGCATAATTGGGATGAAAGAAATGGTGGTAATCTTTCTTATATATTAACTGAAGAAGAGGTTAATTTTATTTGTAATCCTAATAATATAATTCGTGAATTTAAATATTCGTTTGATATGAGTGAATTGGTTGGTAAATATTTTATTATTACAGGAACTGGTAAGTATTTTAAAAATTGCTTAAAGGATCCAATTAATAACTTAGGTATTATGAAGGTCTTAGATAAAAACACCTTAGGTCTTGTTTGGGGATATTTAGATGGAGGTAGACCTACAAGCGAGGCACCAACACATTTAAAATGTCATATCGAAAGATTAAAACAAGATAAAGAGCATAGATTAGTAATCCATTGTCATCCTACAAATATAATTTGTATGACACATGTACATGATTTAGATTCTAATCACTTTACAGAGGATTTATGGAAAATGCAAACAGAATCTATTGTAGTATTCCCAGAGGGTATTGCAGTATTACCTTGGATTTTATGTGGTGGAGAAGAAATAGGTATTGCCACAGCAGATAAAATGAAGGAATATCGTTCTGTTGTATGGGCACAGCATGGAATTTTCTGTACAGGTAAAACATTAGATGAGGTATTTGGTCTTATTGAAACAATAGAAAAGGCTGCAGAAATATATATGAAAATATTTGATAAAAAAATATATCAATCTATTACTAATGAGCAATTGATTACATTAGCTAAGGCTTTTAATCTAAATTATAGAAAAGGAATAATTGATTAAGAATTATGATAAATAGCATTTATAATCAAATTATATTAAAAATCAAAAGAGACCATATAAAATGTATTAATAATATGGATAAGCCATTATTTTTGATTTCCACTGCATATCCAGGTGTATGGCTTGAGCATGTGTATGATTCAATTATGTATGCAAGGCTATTTAATGATACTAGTATTGCAGTAAATACAATAAATGCTTTTATTGATTTACAGCAAGATGATGGACAATATCCATATTCAATAAAAGAAAATAATACTGTTGGATATAGCCAAATTCAAGAATGTGTTTCTTTTGCTAAATTAGCCTTTATGGTTTATGAAATGATTTTGGATAAATCCTTTTTATTAAAAATTTATGCTTCAGCAAAAAAATGGGTAAGCTGGCTATATAATAATAGAATGACTCTAAATAAAGGTCTTGTTGAAATGTTTGTTGGTTATGATACAGGTCATGATAATAGTGCTAGATTAGATGGAATGAAATATAAAGGTAATTATTCAATTGGGGACGTTAAGCAAAATGCAGGTATATTACCAAAATGTGATGTTGCACCTATTATTGCGGTTGATATGAATTGTAATTTATATGGAACGCTTAAAACAATATCTAAAATGGCTAATATACTTAATTTAAAGGATGAAGAATTTAAATATAATGAAATGGCTTATGAGCTTAAGGCTAATTTATTTAAATATTGTTATGATGAGGATGATGTATTTTTTTATGATTTAGATAAATTTTGTAATAAAAGAAAATATCTATCATCAACTATATTTCATTTGTTTTTAGAAGGTGTTTTAGATAAAACTACTGATAAAAATTTAATTGATAATTTATTTAAATTACATATTTTAAATGAAAATGAATTTAATACAAGCTATCCTTTTCCTGCAATGGCAATAAATGACTCTGAATGGATTATGCATAAAATGCCTAATTCATGGGGCTATTATTCACAGGCTTTAATAGCTATTAGATGTAGCTTATGGATGGATGAGTATGGATATAGTGATTTTTACAATCATATATTAAGTAAATGGGTAGAAGGCTTAATAAATAATTTTGATAAAAACCCAATGTCACAGGAATTAGATCCTGTTACTGGTATATCCTCAGGAGCATCTACATGGTATTCAACATCAATGCTATTATTTATATATGCAGTTAAAAGATTGAAAATGTTATAGAAGGTTTTGTATATGAAATATAATAATCCAATAATATTAAGCGATTATAGTGATCCGGATGTTATCAGATATAAATCGAATTATTATATGGTTGCATCATCATTTAATCATGTTCCTGGTATTCCAGTATTAAAAAGTAAAAATTTAATAAATTGGAAGCAAATAGGATATGTATATAATAATTTGCCATTTGAACGTTTTGAAAATGTTTGTCATGGAGATGGAGCCTGGGCTCCATCATTAAGATATCATAATGGATTTTTTTATTGTATAGTTTCTTTTTATAAGGAAGGAATATATGTATATAGTTGCACTGATATAGAAAAAGGAGATTGGTCTGAACCTTGGTGCCTATATAAGGGGGATAATTTTGAAGACCCATGTCCTATTTGGTATGAAGGTTTCAAAACAGTATAATTAAAACTATAAAACTCTATAAAACCATGATATACTTAAAGTATATTATAGTTTTAAGGAGTTTTTGTAGATGGAAATTTAATAAAATCTTTAATTATAAAAAGTGATTGTTTTATGGATTACACAATTCAATTGTCAGGAAATACAAGTTCCTTGTTAACGTTTAAAGTTCCTTTTGAAGAGATTCATATTTTGTCATTTGAAATAATTAATATGATATAACATTCAATAAACTATATTAATTTGAACGGAATAATTGAATTTTATTCCGTTTTTTGTTTTGATTTGTTAAATATTGTCAATTAGAGGTTGATTTTTAATATTAATTAAATATATAATATATTTAAGTGTTGAATTTTTCTTTTAAATTTTACATAATAATATAAACTTAAGGAGGGAAAGGTATATTTATACCGATAAGATTATGTTAGAAAAAAGTTATTATGAAAAGGCTGACGAAATAATAGCACATTATGGTGCTTGTCAAGCATCTTTAATTCCTATTATTCAAGATATTCAAACTGAATATAGATATTTACCAAAGGAATTATTAAGCTATGTAGCAGGTAAGATTGGTATTACTGAGGCTAAGGCATTTAGTGTTGCTACATTCTATGAAAATTTCTCTTTTGAACCAAAGGGAAAATATGTTATTAAGGTTTGTGATGGAACTGCATGTCATGTTAGAAAGTCTTTAACTGTATTAGAAAGAATTTATAGTGATTTAGGCTTATCTAAGGAAAAGCATACTACAGATGATATGCTATTTACTGTAGAAACAGTTTCATGCTTAGGTGCATGTGGATTAGCACCAGTTGTAATGGTTAATGATGATGTTCATCCTTCAATGAACCCAGATGCTGTTACTGAGCTATTAAAGAGCTTAAAGGAGGAGGCTTAATATGGAAAGAATAAGCAATCAAATTAAGCTAAATCAAATAAAGGAAAATACTATTTTAGAAATTAATAAGACTAGATGTAGAGTTCTTATTTGTGCAGGTACTGGATGCTTAGCAGGTGGGTCTGCAGAAATTTATAAAAAGATTTGTGAATTAGCTAAGAATGATAAAGATATTGAAATTAGATTTGAGGATGAGGTTCCACATGGTGAAATTACTGTTAAGAAGAGTGGTTGCCATGGTTTCTGTGAAATGGGTCCTTTAATGAGAATTGAGCCTCAAGGCATTTTATATACTAAGGTTAAATTAAGTGATTGTGAGGAAATTTATAATAGTACTATTAAAAACGGTCAAATTGTTAATAGATTATTATACAAGCAAAATGGTGTTGAATACCCTAAGCAATCAGAAATTCCATTCTATAAGAAGCAAACAAGATTAGTACTAGAAAACTGTGGTACTATCGATGCTGAGCATATTGAAGAGGCTATTGCACATGATGCATATCAAGGCCTTTCAAAGGCATTATTTGAAATGACTCCTGCAGATGTTATTAATGTTATTACTGAAGCTAACCTACGTGGTAGAGGAGGCGGCGGCTTCCAAACTGGATATAAGTGGAGTCAGGTTGCTAGACAAAAGGAAACAATCCGTTATGTAGTATGTAATGGTGATGAGGGTGACCCAGGTGCTTTCATGGACAGAAGTATTATGGAGGGTGACCCACATAAGATGATTGAGGGTATGATGATTGCAGCATATGCAGTAGGTGCTCAAGAGGGTTATATCTATGTACGTGCTGAATACCCATTAGCTATTAATAGATTAAAGCTAGCTATTAAGCAGGCTGAAGAGGCAGGCTTATTAGGTGATAATATTTTAGGTACTGATTTTTCATTTAGATTACATATTAATCGTGGTGCTGGTGCCTTCGTTTGTGGTGAGGGTAGTGCGTTAACTGCATCTATTGAGGGTAATAGAGGTATGCCACGTGTTAAGCCACCTCGTACTGTTGAGCAAGGCTTATTTGGTAAACCAACTGTTTTAAATAATGTTGAAACATTTGCTAATGTTCCAATGATTATTAGAAATGGTGCTGAATGGTTTAAAAATATTGGCCCTAAGACAAGCCCAGGTACTAAGGCGTTTGCCTTAACTGGTACAGTAAATAATACTGGTCTTATTGAGGTACCAATGGGTACAACATTAAGAGAGGTTATCTTTGATATCGGTGGTGGTATTAAGGATGGTGCAAACTTTAAGGCTGTACAAATCGGTGGTCCATCTGGTGGATGTTTAGTTGAGGAGCATTTAGGAATTAGCTTAGACTTTGATTCATTAAAGAAGGTTGGAGCTATGATTGGTTCAGGTGGTCTTGTTGTTATGGATAATAACACTTGTATGGTTGAGGTTGCTCGCTTCTTTATGAACTTTACACAAAATGAAAGCTGCGGTAAGTGTGTTCCTTGTAGAGAGGGTACTAAGCGTATGCTTGAAATATTAGAAAGAATTGTTGCTGGAAATGGTACTTTAGAGGATTTAGATATACTTGAAGAGCTAGCAAGTACAATTACAGACACTGCATTATGTGGCTTAGGTAAGAGTGCTGCACTTCCTGTTGTTAGTACATTAAAATTATTTAGAGATGAATACGTTGAACACGTTGTTGACAAGAAGTGTCGTTCTAATAACTGCTCTGCATTACGCAAGTTTGTTATTAATCCTGAATTATGTAAGGGATGCTCAAAATGTGCTAGAAACTGTCCAGTAGGTGCTATTACAGGACAAATTAAGAATCCATTTACAATCAATACTGAAAAATGTATCAAGTGTGGTGCATGTATTAGCTCATGTCCATTTGGTGCTATATATACAGAATAGGAGGTAAATATCGATGAAATATATGACTATTAATAACCGCAAGGTTGCTTTTACAGATGAAAAGAATGTATTATCAGTTATTAGAAACAATGGTATTAATCTTCCTACATTCTGTTATCATTCAGATTTATCTACATATGGTGCATGTAGAATGTGTGTTGTTGAGGACGATAGAGGAAGAATCTTCGCCACTTGCTCTGAAACACCAAGAGATGGTATGGTGATCTATACTAATTCTCCTAGAATTCAACATCATAGAAAAATGATTCTTGAATTATTATTATCATCTCACTGTAAGGAGCATACTGACTGTGTAACATGCCATATTAATGGTAAGTGTTCACTTCAAAAGCTTTCTCAACAATTAGGTGTATATAATGTTAGATTTAAAAATACAAAACCTACATATCCAATTGATTTAAGTTCTGATTCAATTGTTATTGACCCTAATAAGTGTATCTTATGTGGTGATTGTGTGCGTACATGTGAAGAAATGCAAGGTGTTGGTGTATTAGATTTTGCATATAGAGGCTCTAAGATGCAAGTTATGCCAGCATTTGGTAGAAAGCTTGCTGAGACAGACTGTGTTGGCTGTGGTCAATGTCGTGTTGCATGTCCTACAGGTGCAATTACAATTAAGCATAACTTATCTCCTGTTTGGGAAAAGATTATGGATCCTAATTGTCGTGTAGTAGTTCAAATTGCTCCAGCAGTAAGAGTTGCTGTTGGTGATTTATTTGGTATTCCTAAGGGTACAAATTCATTAGGTGTATTAACAACTGCACTTAGATTAATTGGCTTTGATGAAATATATGACACTAACTTCGGTGCAGATTTAACAGTTATAGAAGAATCTAAGGAATTAGTTGAAAGAATTACAAAAAATGAAAATCTTCCATTATTTACATCTTGCTGTCCAGCATGGGTTAAATTCTGTGAAAGAAGACATCCAAATTTAGCTAAGCATATTTCTACTTGTCGTTCACCACAACAAATGTTTGGTGCATTATTAAAGGAAGATGCAAGAATGAATACAGTAGATAAAAGAGAAACTATTGTTGTATCAATTATGCCATGTACTGCTAAGAAGGCCGAAATTAATCGTCCTGAGCATTATACAGATGGAGTTAAGGATGTTGATTACGTAATAACAACTGCTGAGATTAGCCGTATGATTCAATCTGCTGGTATTGACCTATCAACATTACAACCAGAGGCTTTAGATATGCCATTTGGTTTATCATCAGGTGCTGGTGCAATTTTCGGTGTAACAGGTGGTGTTACTGAAGCAGTATTACGTCATATTGTTGGTACTGAAAGAGATGCTAATATTAATTATGATAGCATTAGAGGCGATGAAGAATTTAAGGAAATCTCTATTAATTTAGGTGATAGAGAAGTTAAAATCGCTGTTGTTAGTGGCTTAAAGCGTGCTGATGATTTGATGAAGCAAATCGAAGCAGGTGAGGTTTATTATGACTTTGTTGAGGTTATGGCTTGTAGAAGAGGCTGTATTGCAGGTGGTGGACAACCACTTCCAATTGGACCTAGAACTAAGAAGGCTAGACTTTCAGGTTTATATAGAGTTGATAGTGAATCTCAAATTAAAAAATCAAAGGATAACCCAATTGTAGATTATATATATAACGGCTTATTAAAGGGTAAAGAGCATAAGCTTCTACATAATGATAAGCATAATAAGTAATAATAATAAAAGGGCTGCCTAACAGCCCTTTTAAGAATTAAGGAGTGATTTTTATGAAAAAAGGTTTAGTATTTATATTTTTATTAATTTTCTCATTTGTTTTAGTTTCTTGTGGTAAGGAAGAGGCTAAGGATGATTATAAGTTAAGTGTCGTATCACCAAGTGGAGCACCTGGGATTGCGATTGCAGATATGGCTACAAATAGAGCAGATAGATATGAATTTTCTTTAAATAAAACACCAGATGTTTTAAGCGCAACATTTTTAGCAAATGAAGAGGATGTAATTATTGCCCCAATAAATATGGGTGCTACAATGTATAATAAAAAAGGACAATATGTTTTAGCATCAGTATTAACATGGGGAAATCTATATATTGCATCAAGAATAGATAACTTCACATTAGATATGATTGATGATGGTAATGAGGTTATTTTCTTTGGAAGCGGCACTATTAATCAATATATAGTTAATAAGGTATTAGCTTATAATAATGTAACACCTGAAAATATTACATTTTTAGATTCAACTCAATTAACTCAAGCACAATTAATTGCAAAGGATAATGTAATTGTATTAATTGCAGAGCCTGCATTAAGTGTTGCAAAAACAAAGGTATCTGATATTACTGCAATATCAGTTCAGGATTTATATGCTGAAATGTCAGGTGGTTCATCTTATCCTCAAGCAGGCTGCTTTATAAGAAAAGAAACTATTAATAATCATAAGAGTGTTGTTGATGATTTTATAAATGATTTAGAAGCATCTGCAAATAATACATCAATTAATGTAGAAGAGGTTGCAGGATATGCAGAAGCCTTAGAAATGGGTGGTAAAAAGCCTATTCTTATAAATGCAATTCCTAATTGTAATATTGAATTTAAATCAGCAAGTAATGCAAAAACACAAATTGAAGCTTTATTCAGTGATGCGCAAGCATTAACATATTGTGGAGGTAAGCTTCCAGATGAAGGATTCTATTATCAAAAATAATTTATTACATAAAATATTAATATATGTATTATCAATATTTGTATTATATTTAGCAATAATATTATTATCTAATTCCTATAATAATGAAGTTATATTACCTCATCCTAATTCAATGATTAAGGAATTCTTTAATTTATTAGGTGATGGTGATACCTATACCTATATTGGAAATACACTTAAAACACTAATTATATCAATAATTTTTTGTTTTATAATAGGATTGGTCTTAGGTGTTTTAGCAGGTATATTTAAATATATTAGATATTTTCTTAAGCCATGGATCACTATTATGAGAAGTCTACCTTTAGCATCATTAATTATATTAATTATGCTTTTAGTTGAGCTTGATAATACACCATATATTGTTTGTGGTTTAGTTTTAATACCTATTATATACGAGGGAATTTGTAATGCTATAATGGATATTAATAAAGAATACATTGATGTTTATAAGCTTGAATCAAATCTTAATTTTAAGGTTATATTTAAGGTTTATTTACCATTAA
>JAFTQR010000036.1 GCA_017462645.1 Acholeplasmatales bacterium
AGTAACACATGCATATGAGCTTATAAAGGATTGTGAGGTTCAAAGCTATTATGATTTTGGCTTTGGTGGCTATAAGCATTTAGTGCATTTCAATACAACTATTTCGATAGATAGAATCTATAGAGTAGATGTTTCATATATCCTATCAAGTGATAATAAAAAATGGTATGAATGGTGGATATATGAAAAAGAGCATAGAGTGACTAAATCTATGAGACCAGAAAGAAAATCAACAGGTTTCTTTGGACTGTGTGATACCTATGGGTTTAAAGAAGGAACCTTTAAATCGAATGAAAAAGATTCAATAACCTACAAATATGAAATGATGCTTAATTATGATGAGCAAAATTGGGAATGGTTTGGAGATTCTGATATTGAATCTAATTATAAGAAAATCAAAGACTTTAAAATCCTAAGACTAAATTATCTAGTTGATGATAAGGTGTATGATGTAGAGGTTAAGATGGACGCTATTGATGGCGAGACTAAAACAATAGTAGATAGAGACCTAATACTTGATACTGATTCAGGCTTATGGAAAACAAAAAATGTAGTTTATGGAATATTTGATGGGATAAAAAATGTAGGTAAGACAATTGGGTTAGTAATTGGTATAACTGTATTTTTATTAATATTCTATGTCGGATATAAGATTGTTATTGCAGTAAAGGAGGTCCTTAAAAATGATTCGTAAGTTAAGCTTATTAATTACCATAGTAATTACATTATTATTAACAACTCCAAGTATTACCTATGCAGCATCACTAGATGAGGTAGATGAATTTATCGCAAGAATAGAAGCTGCTGAAAGAAAATCAGAAGGTGTAGGATTAAATTCTGCAACATCTATATGGATGACCCCGAATATAGATTTAGAAAAAGGAATGGAATTTATTTCTAAATGGATGATATGGGATGATGACATTCCATATATCGATAATAATTCTAATGATGATGTATCATTTACATATGAAATAAGGGGAAATGAATCAATGCCTTATGTCGTTATATATTTCAAAAAAGAAATAGGAAGTAATGTCTATGGATATATGACTAGAGTAGAGTTTATAGAGTCCTATAATAACGCGGAATATATAATCGCCTCATCTGATTATGATTGCTACACAATATGTGTTGATGGAAATACATATAATGGTGACTTAGGAATATTACTAAGTGATGCGATTAAACAACAAAAAGATTATGAAACATACCCTGAAATATTAATGCCATATGAAAATTGTACTGACATTTATTCACTTAATGGATGTATTAATTTTTATAAGGAATATGACAAAGAAAAAGAAAACCTAATGGCCTTATCCGGCTATGTCGGTTTTGATTTAACTAAAGATTCCTATACTCCAGAGATGAAGGATCCAACAGATGATGATTATATCTATGGTGGAGATGAGAATAACAAGATAGATACAACTCCCACAGAGCCTGGAGAAATTACAGACTTTAATGTTGGTGAAATATTAGGCTACATAATATCAGGAGTATTAATAATTGTTCTAGCATATGTAATTTACATAATAGGAAAAGAGTTAATAAAAATATTTAAAAAATAGGAGGATACTTAATGACTAAAAAAACAAAATTAATTATTATAATCACAGGAATAATAACAGCATTATTTTTAATATTATCATTTATCTTTTCATTAAATAATGGAAAAGAAAAGAATGTTATAGAAGCAAATTCAGTTAGATTATTAGCTTCATCTAATGAAATACCAACTGATGTTGAAATTACACCAGATGATTTAGAAGGATATCATGCTGGAATAAGCTATGTATTTACTAAAAATATAGATAAAGAAAAGGCTGTAGAAGCCTTAAAGGATTATTTAGTGTTTTATAATGGTGAGCCAGTTCACATAGGAATAGATATTGATATAACAATTAAGGATTCTGGATGGGCAACAACTACATGTACATTCCCTGATGGAACAAGATGTGCCTCAACAACTGGCTATAAGGTGGTAGATGCACCTGATGGAATAGAATATGCTGCATGTACACCATGGGGTGGTGCAAGATATGCAATAGTGGTTGCAAAAAGTAGTGTGACAAGTGAATCAAATATAAACCAAATTCCACTTCATGCATTTAACGCAAGATTTATTAACTTTGATGCACCAACATTTGATTTTGATTATAATGACTGCCTACAAGCAGAGTGTGAAACATGGTTAAAATCATACGTTCAATATGGAAATGGAAAGAATAAGCTATTCTATGCAAACCTTAGAATCTTAGATGATTTAACAGTAGAAGGCTTTGAAGGGAATGGGAATGACGATGAATATATTGCACCTGATGATTATGTAATACCAACAGAGCCTAATATGCCACCTGTTGATGATACAACAGATGAAATTCAATCAGACTCTACAGTTGGTACTGGTACAAATAACATAGAAGAGGCAATTAATAAAATAAAAGAAAATGATGCTGCTAAAATTACTACAGGAATTATATCATGCGTTCTAGGAGCAGGTGTAATTTATTTAGTATTCATATTATTAAGAAAGTTATTTAGATGCTTAAGAAAGTAATGAAAATAAGCTTAATTGTAGTAGGGTTAGGGGGAATCTTAACCCTATTATTTTTAAGCCTAGATAAATATGTGAGTGTATCAAGCCGATTCCTAGAAATATTTGATCTTAAAAATCTAAATACCTGGTTTGATAACTATTTAGAAGCTAATAAAGCTACTTATAATGACTTTTTAAATGAAGCAGAGAATATAGTAGATTCTCTAACAAGAAAACTTTCTAACTTCAAAATCACTAAAGAGGATTTACTTACATTTTTTTATAATCTATTAAATATCTTATATACTATTCTTTTATATGTTTTAAACGTTGGGCTAAATGTATTTGTAGTAATGTTTATTTATATAAGAGAATCAATACATGGAGAAAACCTTAAAGTTAAAACATCAATCCCTGCAAGAATTTATATGGCTATAAGAAGATTTATATGCTTTATATTTAGAAAGTTAAAACAATTCTTAAAATATTTACTAAAGCTTATTAAAAAGCAAAAAAGAAAGATAGCCTTAGCTATATTACTTATTACAATAGCGAATGCATTTTTGTATGAGCTAATAGTAGAGCTAGTGATATTTATAGCTGCCTATATATATCACTCACTAAATCTAGAAGCATTTATAGTAATAGAATCAATGCTTAAATGCTTAATAACTTGGCTTTATCCAATTCTAATAAAAATTCCAAAATCCGTATGGATAATGTTATTTTACATAATATTATTCTTGCTAGGCTTAGGTAGAGCTAAATATAAATTACGTAAGAATCATGAAAGAATAAAGGAATTTGCTAAAAATGAATTAACACAGACTACATTTATTAATGGTGCACCAGGAACTGGTAAGACATTATTAAATGTGTCATTATCCTTAATATCAGAAGAGAATTATATAGAGGAATTAGAACAAAAATTAAGAGACTATGAGGCTAATCATAGATATCTTAATTTCGCCTTAATTAGACAAAATCCACAAAACTATCCTATGCATCAGGAATATACAGATATTTATAAAATGCTTAATGATAGAGGAACATATTTAATTGCTAATTACTCTATATATTCACCATACTTTAAGGAATATTCAAAGATCTTTAATTTTGATTATATGCGTAAAAATAAAAAGGCTAATGAATATCCACTTGAAGAATATATAGTAATTTCATTATCAGAAATTGATAAAGAATATAACTCTCATGACAATATGAAGGATGTAGGTGAGGATGGAGCTCACACATTCTTTTCAACAGTATCACATGACCTAAAACGTCATTGTAAGATATTTTGTGATTATCAGCTTAAGGACCAGGTGCCTTTAAGAATAAGAGGTAATGCAGAATACTTTATAAATGTTAGAAAAAGAAAAGAGAAAATGCCTTTAATATTAAGCTTGTATTATCTTCCATTTAAAGGATTAAAAAAGCTTATTGATAAGCTAATAAGAATATATGAGCTAAGAAAAGAAAAGGTAGCAAAGAAAACACAAAGAATATCTAAGGGTATATATAAAAGAAATAATATAAACCTTTGTTATATATTACTTAGAAATTTATATACAACACTAGCTAAAATATGCAAATGGTTTGAATCATTTAAATTCTTTAGATTATCTACAATCATCTCTCAAGAGGGAGATGAAAAGGGGAAGCCTAAGAAGCTAAATATTAATCTATGTGATCTATCAATAGAAAATCAAAGGCTATATGATTCAACATTTTTAAGCTATGCATATGAGCAAAAAAAGAATATGGAATTTAAAAATATAGAATCATTTACATCTCTAACACCATCAATTGATGAATTAGATAAATGTAATTCCAGATTCTATAACAAAATAAACAATTAGTTACAAATATGATGGATCTTTAAGTGTATCTAATTGAAGGACAAAGAGGTTGGCAATGTGTGTTGCGAGGGGCTCTATACTAATCAGCCCCTCGAACACGCCAACCCGTCCTTAAAGTATCACTAGAACCTGTTATAGAAAGGAATATTTATGAATGAGGAAAAGAATGTAATAATAGATTACTTAAGTGTGACATTCCCGCTTGAGCTAATAGAAAATGAGGATGAGCAGGAAAGAAGTGAAGCAGTATATAGGCTTTTTAGAAATTTCTTTCATCTAATAGATCAGGAATGTAGACAGGATAGCTACGGTAAAAATAATTTTAAATACCAATATGTTCTTGCAGACTTTATTATTTTAAGATGTGCTGGACCAGTAAATGAATCAGGCTTTAAAATCTGTCAGCTAGAGCTTAAGGGTGAGGGGTGTAGAGAATTTGAACGAAGAAGACCAGATATTACATGGGTAGACTTCTTGAATTTTTTATATGGACTAGATTCAAGTTATAAGCGTATAGATGTTACAATAGATGATTTTTCTGGTATAGAAATAAATCAGGATTATATAAAATCAAAGCTAGATAAAAAGCATTATACCTCAACATTTAGAGGTAAGCCTAAATTCTATGGTACACAGGATGAAGGCTTTACTATTGAGCTTGGAACTAGGAAATCACCTATTCAATTAGTAATTTATGATAAGCTTAAGCAGCAGCAAGCTAAAAACAAGCCATGTGAGCATGATTATTGGACTCGTTATGAAATGAGATTTCGTCATGCAAAGGCGGATGCGGTTGTATTAACATTATTAAAGGAATATCAGGATTCTAATAATGAATTATATAGATTAGATCTAGCTAAATTTGCAAAATCAGAGCTTTATGCAATCCTAGATTTAAAGGAGGATAATAATTATTCAATTGATAAGCAGCATAGAGCTGAAACTGATAAGCGTTGGCTAAGCTTCTTAGATGAATCTGAAAAGGCAGTATTACCTAAAATAGCTGAAAGAGTCTCAACAAGTGAAACTAGAAGAAGCTATATTATGCCTAAGGCAGTATCAATTTTAATGATGTGGATAGAGATGTGCGGAAGAGATTATGATTTATTCTTTTATATATTATTAAGAGAAATATATGTCCTATCTGGAAATATGAATAAGAATCAAAGAAAGAAATTTAATGAATTCTTGCTTGAACAAAATATACCACCCTTAGATAATACTGGCTTTGAGCAATTTAGAAACACTATGCATGATAAATATATAGAAATGGAGATGCCATTTTAATGAATGAAATGATTATATGGAATATAGAGGATAAATATAAAAATAATGTAATTGTAGAATTACCAATTATGATTATTGAATACCTACATATGCATCCTAATGACTTTGATTTATTTATTAGTAAATATATCACTGTAAATGATATCTTATTTTTCTTAAGAAATAAGCTTTATAAATCTAAAACAGAATTAATGAATTTAATAATTAAATATATTGAGGTGAAGCATGGAATATTTAAATGAATTAAATAACGATCAATTCCTTGCAGTAACAACAAATAAGAAAAAGGTATTAGTTGCTGCAGGTGCTGGAAGTGGTAAAACTAAGGTATTAACTACTAGAATAAAATACCTAATTGATAGTGGAGTAAATATAAATAACATAATCGCATTTACCTTCACTAAAAAAGCATGTGATGAAATGAAATATAGACTAAAGGATAATGACTTTGAGAATGTTTATACATTTCATAGCTATTGCTATAAGCTAATAATGGAAAATCCAGAAGCCTTTGGATTTAAGGATATTCCCTATGTAATAGATGATGGCTATAAGGATATATTAATTAAAAATATCCTAGAGGATTTAAAGCTTAATCTAAATCCAAAGCTATTTATTAGCTACATTTCAAAAAGAAAAAATGGAATAGATATTAAATTTGATACATCAGAGGATGAAAGCCTATATAATATGATTTATTATAGATTTCAAGAATATCTAATGAATTGTGGTGCTATAGATTTTGATGATATGTTATCACTAGTAGTAAATAATATTGATAGGTTACCTAATAAATATTCAATAGTAAATAATTTGAAATACATATTAGTTGATGAATGTCAGGATACTAATCAAATCCAATTTAATCTAATTAAAAAGCTATCTAAAATCCATAATAATATATTTATGGTTGGAGATTCTAATCAATTAATATACTCATTTAGATCTAGTGATATTAAAATAATAACAAGCTTCAGTGAGGAAGCAGATCAGGTTATTATTTTAAAGGAGAATTATCGTTCATCAGCTAATATATTAGAATATGCAAATAATCTAATTAGAAACAATAATTCTAAAATATCTATGGAGCTATTTTCTAATAT
>JAFTQR010000037.1 GCA_017462645.1 Acholeplasmatales bacterium
TAAGCACCATTTCCCCATAAATGGTGGTGTATTTCTTTTTACTAATAATACACTAAATGCCTTTTTATTTAATTGTCTATAATTATTTTTAACAATATCACTTACACTAAATAAGGTAATATCAGTAGTAACACTCATTTTTTCATAAGAATCACTATTATAATTCTTTAAAAATTCTTCATCACTTATATTATCTACTAATTGATTTTCCTTATAATCTGGATTATAGAATCCATGCTTCATGATATATTCATATACATTATTATCTAATAATGTTTTAGCATATTCATAATTCTTCTTTTGTAACGCATCTCTTATATCACTAGATGAAATACCATCTAAATCTAAATCAATACATTCTAAATCACCTTTATATGCTGAATATTTTTCAATTTCATTATCAATATAAACATTCTTTCTTTTTATAACTAAAAGGTTATAGCTATTTAAAATATATTCATATCTTTTCCAGGTATGAAAATTTAATAAATTATCACTACCTAATATAAAATATAGCTTATCACCCTTATAAAGATTTTGTAAATAATCTAAGCTTCTATAGGTACAAATAAGATTATTTTTAAATTCATAATCACTAATAATAACTCTTGGATTATCCTTAAACATAATCTCAAGCATATTAATTCTTTCCTCACCCTTAAGCAAATTACTTTTACGATAATAATTACCTGTTGGAATAATTACTATTCTATCAAAATAATTATCCTCTAAAAGCTTAGTAACCAATCTTTTATGCATTAAATGACAAGGATTAAATGAGCCTCCATACACGCCTATTTTCATAGCTCATCAAGCTCCTTTTGATAAACATTATAATACATTTCACTACTTAATCTTAAATCACCTCTAGGTGAAAGTGAAATATCTCCTACCTTTACACCATCACATACACAATTACGCTTAAATTGCTGTGTAAAGAATCTCTTTATAAATAAAGATAAAACTCTTTTAATTTCAGCCTTATCATAGTCATCCTTAAATACATTACAAGCTAAGAAATATATTTTCTTTATTGATGCACCATAAGACATAAAGTGATATAAAAAGAAATCATGTAAAATATAAGGACCTACAGTATTTTCAGTAACCTGAGTTATATTATCATTTTCATCTGGTGGTAAAAGCTCTGGTGATACTGGAGTAGCTAATATATCCTCTAATGTAGTCTTTAATATACCCTCTGATGTATCACATACATGCTTAATTAATCTAGTAACTAATGTTTTCGGAATAGATGAATTAACATTATAATTAGCCATATGATCACCATTATATGTTGCCCATCCTAACGCAAGCTCTGAAAGATCACCTGTACCTATAACAATGCCTTTTTCCTTATTAGCAATATCAAATAGGATTTGCGTTCTTTCTCTTGCTTGAGCATTTTCATAGGTAATATCATGCTTTGAATAATCATGATTAATATCACTAAAATGCTTAATACATGCTTCCTTAATTGATATTTCTCTTACATCAGCATTAGTACCCATTATTAAATTTTTGGCATTTTCATATGTTCTATTAGTAGTTCCAAAGCCTGGCATAGTAATAGCTATAATATGAGAATTTGGTAAATTTAATAGCTTACAAGTTCTTAAGCATACTAAATATGCTAAAGTTGAATCAGAACCACCGCTAATACCAATAACCATTTTAGAATTACCTAAATGCTTAATTCTTTTAGCTAAGGCTGTAGCCTGAATATTTAATATTTCCTCTAATTCATCAAAGCCATTAGGAACAAATGGCATTTTCTTATATCTTTTTAATAATTCAAGGTTGTTATTCTCCTTAAGATTAAAGCTCACCTCATAAAAATCCTTATTAATACCCATCATACCATATGAATTCTTTTTAATTCTATCACTATTAATCTTATGGACATCTACATCCTGCATTAAAATAGATGATTCAAATGATAATCTATCATTTTCGATTAGCTTACCATCTGGTTCAGCAATAATAGCATGACCAGAGAATAAAATATCACTTGTAGATTCCCATATGCCACTTGATGCATAAATATATGCTGCAACGCATTTTGATGCCTGCATATAAACTAAATTTCTTCTATATTTAGCTTTACCTGCAGTTTCATTGCTTGCAGATAAATTAAATATAACATTAGCACCATTAAAAGATGTAAAGTTACTTGGAGAATTATTCATCCATAAATCCTCACAAATATCAACTGCGTATGTTAATTCAAAATTATTACATTTATAGCATAGCATATTAGAAATAGCTACCTCTTCTCCTAAAAGATTAATTTTATTAACTGTTAATCTTTCTGCAGAAGAAAAATATCTATTCTCATAAAATTCATTATAATTTGGAATATATGTTTTAGGAGTAATACCAATAATACTACCATTAGAAATGCTTACAGCACAATTATATAGTGAGTTAGTTACCTTAATTGGAGTACCAACTATAAATGTTGTATTAATATTCTTACTAAATTCCTTAAGCTCTGCTAAGCCATCTATACATGCATCATATAGATTCTCATTTAAGAACATATCTTGAACTGAATACCCACATATAGAAAGCTCTGGAAACACAGCAATATCAACACCATTATCATTAACATTCAATAATAATCGCTTCATTTCCTCAATATTATACTTAACATTTCCTAATTCGATTTTATTTACAATTGCTGCAACTCTTGCATAACCATATTTTTTTAACATAATATTGCCTCACTTACAAAAATTTCATTATATATTATATTCTTATTATATGTAATAGTCAATCTTTTTATCAATTTGATAATAACAAAATGATAAAAAGTGTTTCCATAAATAAAAGCCCCTTTAAAAGGGGCATAAAATTATATTTTTCTTTTCCAAGTACTTGGAGTAAATAATACTAATAATGGGAAGAATTCTAATCTACCTGCAATCATTTCTATTGATAAAACAAATTTAGAAAAATCAGAATAATAATAGAACGTTCCATATGGACCAACAGCACCAAGACCAGGACCTACATTACTAATACATGTTAATGATGCTGAGATATTTGTTACTAAATCAAAGTTATCAACTGATATTAATAACGTAGCTAATACAAACACAATCGCATACACTGCAAAATAGCTATGTACACCTTCTAATGTTGCATCATTCATTGGTTTTCCATCGATGTATAGAGCCTCTACCTTACGAGGATTTACCATATTTTTAACCTTCTTTATTGATGATTTAAATAATATTTGAACTCTACAAACCTTTAAACCACCAGCAGTTGAACCAGCACATCCACCTATAGCCATAACAATTAATAAAGTGAATTTAGCTAAATTAGGCCATAAATCAAAATTCATAGTTGAATATCCAGTAGTTGAAATAATACTAGCAACCTGGAATAAGGAATGTCTAAATGCTTCCTCTACTGTAGTTATTTCACTAACCATATGGAATATATTAATAGCAATAATCGTAACAGCAATAGTTACAATACATATATACCATTTTAATTCTCCATTTTGCCATACCTCTTTAACATTTTTAATCAGTAAAAGGTAATAAATAGAGAAGTTAACCGCAAATATCAGCATAAATATTGCTATTACATATTGTGAATAGGCATTAAAATACGCAACACCTATTGAATGTATAGAAAATCCACCAGTACCTGCAGTACCTAATGAATAAACTAAGCTATTAAAGAAATTCATTCTCTTATCTGGTCCAATCCATAAGAAAAGAATACAAATAATTGTTAATACAAAATAAATTAAATATAAGATTCTTGAGGTAGCCTTCATTTTAGATACAAGCTTACCAACCTGTGGACCAGGTGATTCAGCTCTTAGGATATGCATTGCAGATCCATCATCACTTTCAGGTATAAAGGCTAAGACAAAGACTAATATACCCATACCACCAATCCAGTGAGTGAATGATCTCCAGAATTTTAAGGAATGAGTAATTTCTTCCATTTCAGTACCTTTAAATATACTACCACCTGATGTTGTAAATCCTGATGACATTTCAAAGAAAGCATCAAAAAAATTATCCATACAGCCATCAATTAAGAATGGAATACCACCAAACGCAGCCATAAGTATCCACGTTAAACCTACAATAACAAAGCCTTCTCTTGCCAGCATCTTCTTACTTTTAGCTTTTTTAATATTTAATAACCAACCAAGCACTAATAAAATTCCTACTGGAACTAAAAATGCTAAATAGCATTTAAATGATTCCTGATAGGCAACACAAAATATCAATGATACTGACATTATGCATGCCATCATAATCATAATTTTACCTAATACATTTCTAATAATTCCGTAATTCATATATTACTCCAACATATCATTTAAATCATCTAGGAATGAATTTGTTGTAACAACAATTACACTATCCTCAGGCATAATACAATCATTACCACTTGGAATAATTGGATTACCATCTCTTATAATACCTGCAATAAGAATATTAGGCTTAAGCTTAAGCTCCTTTAATGGCTTATTAGTAAGCTTTTTATTTTCCTTAGCTATAAATTCTAAGGCTTCAACCTGGTTATTAACTAATTTATAAAGTGTTTGTACATTACTACCTCTTTTATTACTTGCCGCTCTTACGTAGCTTATAATTTTAGAAGCAGTTAAATCCTTAGGAGATATAACAGATGAGTTTGTTACACTTTCCATTAATCCAACTAAAGATTGCTTATTAATTTTTGTTATTATTTTTTGAATATTCATTGTATATGCATACATTGAAATAATAATATTTTCCTCATCACTACCAGTTAAAGTAATAATTGCATCTGTATTATCAAAGCCTTCTTCTGATAATACCTTTTGATCAGCACCATCACCATTAATAATAGTAGCTCCTGGTAAAAGTTCTGAAAGCTCAACACATCTCTTATAATCTCTTTCAATTATTTTTACCTTATATTTATTCTTTAATAAATCATTAGCAAGGTAAACAGCAATTTTGCCTCCACCAATAATCATTACTCTTTTAATTTTATTTTCAAGTAATTCTGATTTACTTAAAAATTGTCTTAAAGTAGCCTTACTGTTTGCTGTAATATGGATTTTATCTTTAGCCTGGAAGACAAAGTTACCAGATGGAATAAATACCTCTTCATTTCTTTGTACAGCACATACTAATACCTTGATTTGATATTTTTGATATATAGAAATTAATGATTGACCAATTAATGGACTTCCCTCTGGAATATAAAGCTCAACTAAATCAACATTACCCTTCGCAAAAGAGTCTACTCTTAAGGCCGCAGGGAAGTTAACAATCTTCATAATTTCATCAGATGCTTCTCTTTCAGGATTAATAGTCATTGTAATACCTAAATCCTGTTGGAAAATCTTTGTTTGATTACTATATTCAATATTTCTTACTCTAGCAATAGTCGATTTAGCACCAAGCTTTTGAGATATTAAGCAGGCTAAAATATTAGTTTCATCACTATTTGTTGCTGCAACAACTAAATTAGCCTTACCTGCACCAGCACTTTTTAATATATCATAGCTAGCTCCATTACCACATATTCCCATAACATCATATAATGATACTATTTCCTCAATTGTATTAGGATCAGTATCAACT
This sequence comes from Acholeplasmatales bacterium, assembly GCA_017462645.1. Lineage (GTDB taxonomy): Bacteria > Bacillota_I > Bacilli_A > Acholeplasmatales > Anaeroplasmataceae > Anaeroplasma. The sequence goes on from JAFTQR010000037.1 coordinate 5,613, forward strand.
ACTACTACCTGATGTCCTTCTTGACAAATATGTCCAACAATCGTTCTACCTACCTTACCATCACCTATTACGATAACCTTCATACTATCTACCGCCTTTAATCATAGTATTATAATGATACCATTTATAGACTAAATAGTCAATGTTTCGACAAAGTTTATATTATTTATAATATAAAAATGCAGACATTTAAGTCTGCATCAATTATTAATATATATTTAATTAAAGCTATTAATTATAGTAGTACGTATGTGCTCAATATATGTAGCTCTTTCTTCAGGACTATATCCATAGAACTTAACATTTACTATATCTTCCATATAACCATTTATTTCAATATGTAGTTTATATGCAGCTTGTTCATAATTATAAATCTCTAACTTACTAATATCACAATTAGAAGGCATAAATTGAAATTGTAATTCAAAGTATTTTGAATCATGAACGTAATAAAAAATTATTGCCTTAACACCATCAAAGTTTTGACATAAATCATCATTAGAATGTTTTTCATTATCAAAACAATAGCCTTTAATTAAATATGTTGCATATTCAATATCATTAAATTCATAATCTGTTATATTTGTATAGTAACCGCTTAATGTTTCATAACCACTTTTAGGATATTCTGTACAATATTTCCAATATGCAATAAAGTCATCATGTGAATTGAATGTGAATTCATTTCCTACAGGACCATACGTTGGTTGAACTACTGGTGTAGGTGTTATTTCTACTGTTGGAGTAGGTGTTATTTCTACTGTTGGAGTAGACGTTGGTTCAATAGTTGTAACCTCTTCCTTATTATCATCACATGATATAAAAAAGAATAAAGAGAAAATTAAAAATAATATTGTTTTTCTCATAGAAATCATCCTCCTTTACTTATTTATAGCATAAATAAATAAAGAAAGAATCTTTAAAAAGTAAATTTATTTTCATTTTTAATCAACAAAGTTATTCGCTCTTAATATTTAATATACATAATTCTGGTTTATTAAAATATCTAGGAAGCCATCCTTTAGCTAATCCTCTACTAACAAATAGCTTATTATTACCTAAATCATAAAATCCACCTGTATATTTAGGAAATAAGCCATCTGGAGATATTAATCCTATATTAGTAAATGGTATTCTAAATTGACCACCATGATAATGACCAGATAAAATTAAATCAAATTTAGTGTTTTTATAATAACTAGAATAATTAGGTCTATGGCTTAATAAAATATTATAATTATTATCATCTAATTTAGCACTTAATCCATTTAATTTTTTAACCCATGTTCCCATTTGATAGCTTATAGAATCATCCATACCTGATACAGTAATTTTATTACCATTAATCACTAATTCTTCCGTTTTATTATGTAAAACCTTAACATTATTCTCCTCTAGTCTATTAAGTAAGGAATATAAATTACTTATTCTATATTCATGATTACCTGTAACATAATATATATGAGGATGTGACTTAATTCCATCAATTAGCTTAAATACATTTTCATTCTTTTTAGTTTCATCAAATATATCACCAGTTAATAAAATTAAATCACTATTAGAATCATTTATAGCTTTTATTAAATCTTTTTGATTATCACCAAAGCTATAATCATGTAAATCAGAAATATGACAAATTCTAATATCATTATTTAAATTATTTGATTTAGTATTATAATAATTAACCTCAAGCTCTACACTCAAAGCATAAATATTAATAATACAAATTAATATTAAAATAATTAAAAAAATCAAAGGTCCTCTAATTCTTTTCATTATATCATTCCTTAAAATAATAAATAGCGGACATTCATCCGCTATTATTATATTACTTTTTAGGTAAATTTTGAATAAAATCTTGTAAAGAACCATCTAAAAAATCAACTCTTCTTGCAAAAAGATATGTAGTTACATTAATCATATAGCTTTTACCCTCAAGAGCACAAGCCGCACCAGCCATAAAGGCTAGCATTTTATTTTGTGCAACTCTATCCATATCAGCAAAGTTAAGGATTATTGGAGTTCCCTCCTTAAGCTTTTCAACTAAGCTTTTAGCTAGCTCATCATCGTCCTCCATTTTTGTAATAAATAGACGATCAGCAGCAGTTTGGCTTTGGTTTAAAGCACTAGATGCTTCACTATAAGAATCATTCTTCTTTTTAAATAGAGCCATTATTATTCGACTCCTTCCTTCTTAACCATTGGTAATACTGCAGCCTTAGTACCTTGTCTTACCATGATTAATGTACTTTCAGCAAATTCAGAAAGAATATTCATTCTTTGTGGAGGACATGCGATAATTACTTGAAGTGGCATTGAATTGATAAAGTTCATCATGGCACGCATACGGTTACCATCCATCTTATCGAATACCTCGTCAAACATTACTAGACCAATAGGGTCACCTGCAGCATATCCAGTTTTTGTATATACACGTACGAATGATGCGATAATCGCAACATAGAATGGTACCTGTGTTTCACCACCTGATTTTTCCTTGAATACCTTAGAATATGTCATAGTCTCACCATTTCTATTGATGATTCTAATATCATAATCCATATATGTACGGTAATCTGTAAACTTATTGATTGCTCCATTACTATTAAGTTCATCTACAGCTAAGCTTTCAAATAACTCTGTAATTTGTTGATTATATTTATTTTGGAAGTCATATGTAAATAGACCTTGATTTAAATCAACTAGCTCTGATGTAACCATTTCATAGAATTGAGCATATTCATTACTACGAGGGAAAATGAATTCATATCTATCATTACCGAATGTAATTGATGATAATGTTTCATTAATCTTTCCGATTTCTTGTTCAGCTGTTAGGATATTATTTCTTAGCTTAGCAATGAAATCCTCCTTAAATACTACTTCAGCAGCCTCTCTAGCTTGACGAACCTTAGTTTCATAAGTAATTAATTCACTCTTCTCAAGCTTATTTAATTCAGCTAAATATTTATTAATCTCAGATAATCCAATTGAGAATGTTGAATTATATTTATTAATAAATGCGAATTGCTTAGCTACTAAATTATCACATAATGTAGTATAAGAATTTTCTTCAGTCTTATATCTTTCTTGATAGCTTGCTAGAGCTTGCTTAAAGCTTTGACCACTAACGATTTGTTGATATTCATCCTTAGCTCTTTGCTCTAATACAACTGAACCACCAGATAATTCCTTTAGCTCAGCAGTAAGCTTGTCTAGCTCAGCAGTCTTATTCATGATAACCTCATTTAATGATTGAATACGGATACCTACACCACCGATTTCCATACCAAATCCGATTTTCTTATCATCAATAGACTTAATTGAACGTAATACTCCATCATAATCATCTTGTAATTCAGATGGTGTAGCATTCTTTTGACGCATAGCTTGCTTATTTAAATCATCTAAAGCATGCTTTTCCTTTTGTAATAATACAGCCTTATCTAAATCCTCTAATAATGGTCTAATATCAATTCTTTCAATTAATTCTAGCTCATTAGTTAAGTTTTCAATTTGTGTATTTAATTCTACATACTTAGCCTTTGCATCATTAGCCTTAGCTTGCCAAATTGCAGAAGCCTTTTGAGCAGCATTTTTACCCATAAATGGCTTTTCTACATTTGGATTTAAGCTAGATACAGTATAGCCTCTATAGATTAATAAATCATTAGTAATAGATGTTGGATACTTTTCAAGCTCCATAGCATCATTACACATAATTACATTACCACATGTATAATTAATAAATGCTCTAGCATCAGCATTTTCACTATCAATAATTGATGCTAAAGAGTTTTTCTCATACTTAGTATATTTAGCAATTTGCTTAGTATTAACTAAACCGATACCATATAAACGATATCTATCCTTAATACGAGAATAAATTTGTAATGCTTGGTCAAAATATCTTGGCTCTACAATTAAATTAAATCTTCTATTACCTAAGAAAATTTCAATTGTATCTGCCCAATCTGGATCAGTAATTTCACATAGCTCAGCGAAGATATGAACATTAATATCATAGTTATAAATTCTTCTTAAGCCATCTGTAATTTCTTGTCTTAATTGAATTAATTGAGGCGGGAAGTTAACCTTGTTTTGCTCTAAGCCCTTTAATGCAACAGAAATTTCATTAATTTGGCTAATTAATTGTCTCTTATCACTTTCTAATGAACCTAGCTCTTGGTTACCCTTATTTCTAATTCCTTGTAATCTTGAATTAAAATCTCTTAATCTAACCTTAGCCTCATCAACTGATTGAGGATTAACGTTTGTTAGATTAATACCTGCAGCATCTACATAAATCTTATTATTGTTAATCTTTCTAATTTGAGCAATGATATCCTTAAAGTTAGATGCTCTCTTTAAATATACATTTTGATTAGCCTCTAATGATGCAATATTGGCTTGAGTCTTTAAAATTTCTCTATTAATATATTCCTCAGCCTTAAATGTATCATTATTAGATAATAAATTATATAATTCTCTAGATCTTTCTTGTAATGCTAAAAGCTCTTGGTCTAATTCAGCTAATTCTAATTCCTTAGCATTTCTATTAGCCTCTTCTCTTTCAATTGATCTTTTTGCATCCTTAATTTCATTTCTTAATGCTTCAACATCAAATAAATGCATTAAGTATTCAATATAGTTTTTATTCTCTTCAATCTTAGCAATTTCTTGATATACATTATCAATTTCCTTTAAATCAGTAATCTTACCTTGAATTTGCTTTAAAGTAATTTCTAATTCCTTATATGCTCTAACTGAATCCTTAATTGCAGTTACGTCAATTTCCTTTTCTTCTAGAATATTTTGATAGATAAATTCTTTAACGTCAGCGATAGGCTTGAATGCTAAAGCCTTAGGAATTAATCTATAGAAATACTCATTGATTGAACCAAAGGCATTTCTAAAGCCTCTCTTTGCTTCCTTCTTAGTTAAGAAATATTCAAATAAAGGATTATTCTTTCTAAATTCTACTGTACCATAAATCTTATTTTCTTTAGAAATAAACATAGAATCATTAATAGGTTCTAAGCTTCTATAGAATAAAGTCTTTACAGGAGCTAAATCACCAAATGCATCAATTACAGCACCAACTGTAAAATCAGAATCTAGCTTTTCATCATGGAATTGTAATGCGATATGACCTGTTACATCACCATTACGTAAATATTCCTTATCATCCATACCTAGCTTACACTTAACATAACCTCTAAGGTCACGTTTACCCTTTTCATTGGCTGCTAGGTTAAATACTGTATCACCAGCTGTTAAAACATATGTTATGGCATCCATTAAAGTAGACTTACCAGATGCGTTAGGACCTGTAAGTAATGTATTACCCTTAAGCTCAACTGTTTCGTTTGATAGGTAATGCCAATTTATTAATCTAACCTTTACAAGCTTCTTCATTACTTAGCTTCCTCCTGTGCAATCTTATTAATTGTTAAGAATACCTCATTAATATCCTCACTCTTAATTGCCATAAGGATTGTAGGTAAAATTACAAGCTTACAAGATGATGATGTAATATCACCTGTTACCTCAATAAGATTATATCTTCTTAATAAACGTAAAGATGAAATTAAATCTGTCTTGTTTAGCTTTTTCTTAATTTCTAAATAATCATATTTTGTATGAATATCAGAAACAGCACAAACAATATTATCATTTAATGAAGTATCCTTCATTTTTTCATGATATAAAAGTCTTAAAATTAATAATACAATTGATTCATCTCTTCTAAGCTTTAAAGTATTAGATGCTGTAGCACCTGTTAGCATAACACTACCACTAGGCATATCTAAAACTATTTCATAGCCTAAAATCTTAAAGAATTCATCAAAAATTTCTTTATAGCTCATTAAGAAATAATAGCTTTCCTTATTGTCCTTCTTATCACGAGATAAAAATGTACAAGCAAGAAGCTTATTAGCACAATCTCTGAATTGTTGTTGCTGCGTATTCGTCATTTTTTCTAATGCATCTAACATACTTCCTAGTTCCTTTCAATAATAAAATCTCTTAATCTAAATTTTCTATGATCAATTACATTATCACAAATTTCAATATGATAATTCTTCTCTACTGCTAGTATTACTGAGTATACAACCATCATAAATGTATCATCATCACAGTTATAATCAATTACATCCTTAGCACGCATAAAATTATTAACCATATTAGCACTCATAAATTCAGCAATATAATCCTCATTATATGAAGCCTTAAATTGTTGTAGAAATTCCTCATCCATTTCAAATCCTTCAAGACCTACATCATCTAAAACCTGATTGTAATTTCTTGAATAGCTTCCACGTGGAGTATATAAAGAATTCGCTCCTTCATATATCTTATATTGTCTAAAGTCATAAAGGCTTTCAACAAGACGCATTGCCTTATCAATTTTACCCTTAGCATTTGAATCCTTAATATATTTAAGAATAACATTAATTTTACCAATTACATTATCCTCTTCACTTAATAGGAATTTAATCTTACCAATTGTTGAATTGATATAGTTTCTATTCTTATTATCGATTTCAGAAATAAATGACTCAATTGCATTAAACGCATCAATAACCTCATCTATATTTCTAACCGCTCTATTGATAGCATCAGCCTCACTTCTCGCAACAGACATATAGTTTTTAGAAATTGCTTCAACAATGATTTCATTTTCTTGCATCTCTCTAAGCTTAGTTACAATTGCTAAACGGTATCTATCAAAGTTATCTGATACCTTTAGCTTAACATAGCTTGGATCATAAATATCATTTTTATATGAAATTAATTTTTCCATTAATTGCTTTATTTCAGTATTTTCAATTACAGAAGAAATATATTCCTTCATTCTAGCATCTAATCTTCTTATTGCTCTAATCAATTGCTTTGTATTAGAATATACTAAGCTAAATGTTAAAGCATATTCAATATTATCACTTTGATTTAAGATAGAATAAATTGAATAGATATAACCCTGATATTCATTTGGATTAACATAATCTGCCGGAAGCTCATCATTACCATATTCAAGCATTGGATATGATTTTAATAATGCCTCACAAATTGTAATCGCTGTATCTGAGAAGTTTAATACCTCCTCATAATCATTTGTTACATCTACATAAATCCAACCACATTCCTCCATTCTACGAAGAATATAGTTTGCAAGCTCACGCTTAGTTGATGGATTTGATTCCTCATCCTCTTCATCCTCTACATCGTATAAGAAATTCGCATTAACGTCTAAGAAATAAACCAAGTCATCAACTACTACCTTTTTATCAATTCCTAAGATTGAACCTGTTTCATAAACCTTAAAAACCTGTAGGATGCTAGCTAAATAAATTCGCTTATTTTTAGAAGATAATAAAGAGAAAAAGTTATCCGGTACCATATCAAAAAAATCCATTTTCTCTAATCCCCCTTTTAAAAACAATACTACTTTAATATTTTAACAAATATTAACATTTTTTTCAATAAAAATAGGGGTATTTTTAATAAAAATTTTATTAAAAAAAGAGCGATTTTTTCGCTCTTTTTCAAACATTAAATTAAACGTTAAATTTGAATAGCATTATGTCGCCATCCTTAACGACATAATCCTTACCCTCTTGACGTACTAAGCCTGCTTCTTTAGCTTTAAGCATTGTGCCACATTTAATTAAATCATCATAGGCAACTGTTTCAGCTCTAATAAAGCCTCTTTCAAAATCAGTATGAATAATACCAGCACATTGAGGTGCTAGCATACCTCTTTTAAATGTCCAAGCACGACATTCATCAGGACCTGTAGTAAAGTATGTAGCATAACCAAGCAGCTCATATGTTTCTCTTACAAGCTTATTTAATCCTGGTTCTTCTACACCATAATCCTCTAAGAATAATGCCTTCTCATCATCATCTAATACTGCAAGCTGTGATTCAATTTCAGCAGAAATTGCAATACATTTACAATTAGTATCATTTGCATATTGTAATAGCTTTAAATATACTGGATCCTTTGAAGGATCAGCAATATATTCCTCTGCTACATTTGCGATATACATAAATGGCTTTGATGTAAGGAAGCCATAGCTATTAATATATTTCATTTCATTTTCATCAAAGTCTAATGTTCTAATTGGCTTTTCATCCATTAGATGAGCCTGTAATCTTTTTAATAGGGCAAATTCAGCTGGTGCATCATCTACCCTAGATTGAGCCTTCTTTTCAATTTTAGGTATTCTTTTTTCTACTGAGTCTAAATCAGCAAGAATTAGCTCTAAATTAATAATTTCTGCATCTCTTACAGGATCCACTCCACCCTCTACATGAGTCACATTTGAATCTTGGAAGCATCTAACTACTTCTAGGATTGCATCACAATTTCTAATATTACCTAAAAATTGATTACCTAAGCCTTCTCCCTTTGATGCACCCTTAACAAGACCTGCAATATCTGTAAATTCACATACTGCTGGTGTTGTCTTTTTAGGGTTATACATATTAGATAAAACCGTTAATCTTTCATCTGGTACTAAAACCATACCTACATTTGGCTCAATAGTTGCAAAAGGGTAATTTGCAGCTAAAGCTCCTGCCTTTGTTATTGCGTTAAATAAGGTAGACTTACCAACGTTAGGTAAACCTACTATTCCTGCTGTTAATGCCATTTTAATCTCTCCTTAAAAATTTATCTACCATGGAATATAGAGTTATATTCATCTAGTGATTGTTGAATAATCTTTTTAGCCTCTTCAACACCACAAATTTCAGTAACAATTGTATCCTTGTCCTCTAATGCCTTATACACTGAGAAGAAATGCTTGATTTCTGCAAATAAATGATCAGGTAATTCCTTAATATCATTATAACAATTCATAGAAGGGTCATTGATACATACAGAAATTATCTTTTCATCACATTCATCATTATCAATCATCTTTACAACTCCAATAGGCTTACATCTTACTAATACTAATGGATCGAATGATTCATTACATAAAACTAAAACATCAAGCGGGTCTCTATCTTGAGAATATGTTCTTGGGATAAAGCCATAATTTGCTGGATAGTGTGTTGATGTAAAAAGGATTCTATCCAAAATAATCATTCCTGTTTCCTTATCTAGCTCATATTTTTTCTTACTTCCTCTTGATATTTCAATACAAGCTAAAAATTCATCTTGAGTAATTCTATCGTTATCGATATCATGCCATATATTCATAATATTCACCTCTAGACAATAATATCACATATTATTCCATTTTTCAACAAAAATACAAAAACCATTAGTTATACTAATGGCTTAATTCATATAATCATACATTTCCTTTAATGCATTCTTTTCTAATCTAGATACTTGAGCCTGCGAAATATCAAGCTCCTTAGCTATTTCCATTTGAGTTTTATCTAAATAATATCTTTGATAAATAATTGTTTTTTCTCTATTAGATAATTTAGAGAATGCTTCTTTAATCATATTATTTCTTAAAAATTTATCAAATATATTTATATCATCTGATATTTGATCCTCAAGCTCAATAACATCTCCACCATTATCATAAATTGGTGTAGACATGCTTATAGTATCCTGAATAGCCTCAAGGGCTAAAATTATATCTAAGGAATCAGCTCCTATAGCCTCACTAATTTCATTGATTGTAGGCTCCTTATGATGCTCCATAATATATCTATCCTTAAAGCCTATAGCCTTATAAGCTATATCCTTATAGCTTCTAGAAACTCTAATAGCTCCATTGTCACGTAAATGTCTTCTAATTTCACCTATAATCATTGGGCAAGCGTAAGTTGAAAATCTAACATTATGAGATAAATCAAAATTATCGATTGCCTTCATTAAACCGATACAACCAACCTGGAATAAATCATCCAGGCACTCCTTTTTATTTTTAAATTTTTTTAATACAGATAATACAAGCTTTAAATTACCCTGTATCATCTTATCTCTGGCCTTCATATCTCCATCCTTTATTTTTAATAATAGTTCTTCCATTTCGCTACTAGATAGAGTTTTAAGCTTAGATGTATCTACTCCAGTGATTTCTACCTTATTCATTATATCTTCCCTTCCATATTTAATATGGAAGACTTTTACGTAAACTATGCATTAACTTTGGTTAATTGTTAATTTTTTCTCCATTTCAGCTCTTAATTTATTCATTATTTTATGTTCTAATCTAGATATATAGGATTGTGAAATTCCTAATATATCTGCAACCTCCTTTTGTGTATATTCAGTTGTGTTATAAAGACCAAATCGCATAATAATAATTCTTTTTTCTCTAGGCTTTAATCTTTCAACAGCCTCATACATTAATGCTTCCTTTTCATTCTTTAAAACCTCATCTAAGGCATGTGGTGCATTAGTTGGAATTACATCAGATAATAAGAGCTCATTACCATCCCCATCTATATTTAATGGTTCATCTAAAGATACCTCTATTTTTTGTTTTGAAACCTTTCTTAAAAACATTAAAATTTCATTTTCTATGCATCTAGATGCATAAGTGCCTAACTTGATATTTTTATCAAGCTTAAAGGTTTCTACACCCTTAATTAATCCCATAGAGCCTATTGAAATTAAATCCTCTAATAGCACCTTAGGTGATTCAAATCTTTTAGCTATAAAAACAACTAATCGCATATTGTGCTCAATCAAATAATTTCTAGCTTCTAAATCACCATTCATACATCTCATTACATAATTTTTTTCATCCTCATCTGACAATGGTGATGGTAATGATAATTGATTATATAAATAACAAACCTCATCAGGTATTTTAATAAAGCTTTTAATCAGCTTATAAAATATCATTTTTATCCCCCTAATATATCAAGTCCAAACATAGCATTAAACGATATATCCGCAAACGCTATATAAACATCCTTTTTTACAAATCGTTTATTTAGTTTTATTTTGAACTTCTTAACCTCATATAAGCTTATTTTTGATTTAGTTGATACTGTATTAATATAAATATCCTTTTTATATTCTCCAATTTCTATTCCATTTTTAATAAATACAACTGGAATATTTTCATCAGTTTTTAAAAAGTTTCCAGTATCACAAAAGCCCTTTAATTTAAGCTTTTTATTTTTATCCTCTATATATATTTCATATAAAAGGATTTTATGATTAAAATGGATTCTTTTATATAAGGCATAAATTGAAAACAATATAATTATTAAGAATATTGCGATTAATACAGAGTAAAAATTATTTATAATATTATATAAAACCTCGGCTGTCCCTCCTAAGCAAAAGTTTAACATCATATATATCAAAGACTGTAATAATGCCTTAGTGAAGCCATTTGTTATAAATGGTGTAATTGAAATTATAAATATAACAATATATTTAAATTTCTCTAATTCATAAGGCACTAACAAATATAAAGATACATATATTGCATCTAAAATACATGATATTAAAATAGATATTTTTTTATTTTTTGATTTAAATAAATAATTTGAAATAACTATAAAGCAAACATGTATAAATAAATTTACTAATACTATTATTTCTATATATATCATGGCTTAAGTATATTAGATTTATAATAAATAAAATGCAAAAAAAAAGAGAATGATTTATTTATCATTCTCCATTATTTTACTTACTTTTCTACTAATGCTATTATATTAGAATCAGTATATATATCAAATTCAAATTTTATAATATTATTATCACTTTGATATAGCTCTAAATGATTTAAATCAGTATTTATCATTTTTTGATTTAAAACATTTTGATATTTGTTGGCATAATCCCAATCCTCATATTTAATTTTATTATAAAATGCTTTATTAGCCTTTAAAATGCGATATTTTTGATTTTCATCGTTAAGGATAACAACAGATTTATCTGAATTTAAAAAATTCAAAAATTTATCATTTATTTTAATTTCTTCCTTACTAAAAAAGATTTTATTAATTAAATCTATATTATCTATAGTATAAATTAGTGAATCATATATCAGCTTATCAGATAAAATTAATCTTAAAAATAATAATTCTCCATCTAAATCTAGGATAAACAAGCCTTGTTCATAGCCCTCTTGTAAAGCTCTTATATCTGATTTAATAATATTAATATTATTATATTTTTTTATTTCATTTAAAACTATTTTATAGTCACCTCTTAGAGCACTATATTTATCAAATGAAATATATAGACTTGGTGATAATATTTCTTCTTCTAATTTAATATTATTTATAAATAATTGTTTTATATATTTTTCCATAATTCACCTGAAAAATAATGAGAGTCAATTTGACTCTCATTATAATAATTACTTAATTAATTCAACGATTGATAATACTTCCTTACTTAATGCAGCAAGCTTTTCATCTGCAGCAGCCTGTGTTTCACCCTTAACACCATAGTAAACCTTTAGCTTTGGCTCAGTTCCTGATGGACGTAATACAAACCACATATTATCATTTAAATAATATTTAATTACATTACTAGAAGGTAAATCAATCTTTGATGCCTTATCAGTTTCATAATCCTTATGAACACCAAGCTTAACATCGTCCTTAGCTAAAATCTTGAAGCCCTTTAAAGCGATATCTGTAGTTCTAAAGAATTCCATAATTCTCTTAATCTTAGCAGCACCCTCTAAGCCGGCTAAATTAATATTAGCAATACCTTCCTTATAGTATCCATATTCCTCATAAATAGCATTTAATGCATCAACTAAATCCATACCCTTTTCACGGTAATATGCAGCTGTTTCACATAGCATTAAAATAGCTTGAATTGAATCCTTGTCACGTACACAATCAGATACTAAGCAGCCATAAGACTCCTCAAATCCAAATACATATGTACCCTTACCAGCTTCCATTTCACGAGCCTTTTCACCAATGAACTTGAAGCCTGTTAATGTAATTTCAACCTTCATACCATAGTTTTTAGCAATAGCCTCTGGTAGTGTTGAAGATACGTTTGTAGTAAATACATAACCATCACTTGGTAATGTATTTAATTCTTTTCTAGTCTTTAAAATATAATCTAAAATTAAAGCAGCAGTTTGGTTACCTGTAAATAATACATATTCACCATTATGCTCAACAGCAATACCTAAACGGTCAGCATCTGGATCTGTTGCAAGAACAATCTTAGCACCGATTTCCTTAGCTAAATCAATAGCCTCATCATATGCTTCCTTGTTTTCTGGATTAGAAGTTTTAACACCAGAGAAATCAGGGTCATTTGTCATTTGGCAAGCTAGTGGAACTACATCATAGCCTTCACTTTGTAATACTTGAGGTGCAAATACTTGTCCAGTACCATGAAGTGGTGTATATACAAGCTTGAAATCCTTATTTAAATTAGGTCTTAAAATAATCTTTTTAATTTCATTAATATAAACCTCATCAACCTCTTTACCAATATAATGAATTAATTCATGATTTAATGAAGTTTCAATATTGAAGTAATCCTCAATTTTATTAATTTCAGCAATAACCTTATCTGCTTCCTTTGGTACTAATTGACAGCCTGTTTCATCATAAATCTTATAGCCATTATATTCCTTAGGATTATGGCTAGCTGTAATCATAATACCACCAATACAATTAAAATGACGTACTGCAAATGATAATTCTGGAGTAGGTCTTAATTCCTCAAATAAAAATACTCTGAATCCTAAAGATGATAATACCTCTGCAGACATTCTTGCGAATTCCTTAGATTGATGACGGTTATCATGTGCAATCGCAACACCACGTGCACCTGCAACATCACTTTGAGTTAATAAATATCTACCAAAGCCTAATGTAGCCTTTGCGACGATATAAATATTCATTCTATTAGTACCAGCACCTAAGATACCTCTTAAGCCACCTGTACCAAATTCTAAATCATTAGTGAATGCTTCCTTAAGATCATTTTCAGACATAGCATCCAATTCTTTACGTAAATTTTCTTCTAGGTTTGGATTGTTTTTCCATAAGTTTACTTTCTCTAAATATTCCATTTTTATCGCTCCTTTACTCTATTTTTAATTATATATTAAAAATAATAAATAATCAAGAATGTTAATAGAAAAACAAAAGATACCACAAAAAGTGGTATCTATAACTAATTTTTCAAGCTATTTAATGGTGCTGGAATTTGTCCACCACGATTAACAAATACATTTGGCTTTAACTTTGAAATTTTCATTGGGGCACCATAGCCAAGTAAGCCACCGAAGTTTAATGGCTCTCCATCCTTCTTTCCAATTGCAGGAATAACGCGTACAGCTGTTGTTTTTGAGTTAATCATACCAATTGCAGCTTCATCTGCGATTAAGGCTGAAATAACCTCAGCTGTTGTATCACCTGGTAGAATAATCATATCTAAGCCTACAGAGCATACAGCAGTCATTGCTTCAAGCTTTTCAATTGATAATGAGCCTGCCTCTGCAGCAGCAATCATACCAGCATCCTCTGAAACTGGAATAAAAGCACCTGATAAGCCACCAACGCGGCTTGATGCCATAACGCCACCCTTTTTAACAGCATCATTAAGCATTGCAAGACAAGCTGTTGTTCCACAAGAGCCAACCTGTTCTAGTCCAATTTCTTCTAAAATATGAGCAACAGAGTCACCAACTGCAGGTGTTGGTGCAAGTGATAAATCTACAATACCAAATGGTTTTCCAAGCATTTCAGATGCTTCTACACCTACTAATTGACCCATACGAGTAACCTTAAATGCTGTCTTTTTAATAATATCAGCTATTTCAGCAATAGATGCATCCTTTGGTGCAGCTGCAATTGCAGCACGTACAACACCTGGACCTGATACACCTACATTTATTACTGCATCAGCCTCACCTACACCATGGAAGGCACCAGCCATAAACGGATTATCCTCTACTGCATTACAAAATACTACTAGCTTAGATGCACCAATACATTCTCTATCCTTTGTAATTTCTGCAGCTTCTACTATCTTTTGACCCATAATCTTAACTGCATCTAAATTAATACCAGCTCTAGTTGAGCCTATATTAACAGATGAGCAAAGCTTTGATGTTTGAGCTAAAGCCTGTGGAATTGATTCAATTAGCTCTTTATCACCTGGAGCAAAGCCCTTTTGAACTAAGGCTGAATAACCACCAATAAAATCAATACCAATATCCTTAGCAACCTTATCTAATGTTTTAGCATATTTAATTGGATCTCCACCACTAACACCTACAAGCATAGATATTGGTGTAACTGATACTCTTTTATTAATAATAGGAATACCATATTTTTTAGATATAGTTTCTCCAGTTTTAACTAAATCCTTAGCATAATTGTAAATCTTATTATAAACCTTTTCACAAGATTTATCGATATCTGTATCCATGCAATCAATTAATGATATACCCATTGTTATTGTTCTAACATCTAGGTTTTGTTCCTGTATCATCTTGATTGTTTCAATAATTTCATTCTTATTATACATATATTCACCTCATTAAATCTTATGCATTAGGTTAAATATGTCTTCATGCATTACATGAATATCTAAGCCCTTAGACTTACCTAAACCTTGTAATACATCTACAAAATCAGTAAATTCAATATTTAATGCATCAATATTAATCATCATAAACATAGCAAAATAATCATCAATTACTGTTTGAGTAACCTCAACAACATTAGCTTGATGCTCTGCACATTTACTTGCAACACTTGCTAAAATACCTACTGTATCCTTACCTACAACTGATAAAACTGCGTTCATAATACCACCTCGTAAATCATCAACAAATTTATAAATATTATACAATATTTGTATAAATAAAAAAACGTTATCGCTATTGATAACGTTTACATAGCTAGATTGATGATAAAAATGAAAAGTAATGACAGCTAAAATAAAATACTCCTAAGGCTATTGTATAAGCTATAACCATAAATGTAGGTAATAAATATCTATATACCTTTTTAATGATAGAGCCACTATCATAAACAACCTTCTTGGCTTGATAATTAATTATTTCTACAAATATGAAGATTGGTATTATTAAGATAAGTACTATTGAATAATCAATATTTAAATCTAATATAATGTCAAAGCCACCATTCATTATAATTAATGCCCATGATTCAATCATTAAGGCAAATAATATATGTAAAAAAGCTAATGGTAAAATATTATTTGCAAAATGATATTTTTTAAATATACCAGCTATAATATACCCTAACAACATAATTGTTGCAGTTATAAAGATAAAAATACTGACACCAAGACCTAATCCTAACATAAAAGTCACCACCGAATCGATAATCATCATTTATATTATAAAATAAAATCCATAATTTAACAATAGTTAATTTCTAATGAAAAAAACGACTCGAGATGTTCTAAATCCCGAGCGCATTTTTCTTTAATAATTATAATTGTTTTTTATTACTTAGGTTGCTTACCAATATAAGCTAAAATACCACCGTCAACATATAAAATGTGACCGTTAACAGCATTTGATGCATCAGAAGCTAAGAATACAGCTGGACCAGCTAACTCATCTGGATTTAACCAACGACCAGCAGGAGTCTTTGCAACGATGAATGAATCAAATGGATGACGAGAACCGTCAGCTTGTCTTTCACGTAATGGTGCAGTTTGAGGTGTAGCAATATAACCAGGTCCTAAACCATTACATTGAATGTTGAACTCACCATATTCAGAACAGATATTACGAGTTAACATCTTTAAACCACCCTTAGCAGCTGCATAAGCAGATACTGTTTCGCGGCCTAATTCTGACATCATTGAACAAATGTTAATGATCTTACCATGACCCTTCTTAATCATTGAAGGGATAACAGCCTTAGACATAATGAAAGGACCGTTTAAGTCAATGTCAATAACTTGACGGAATTGAGCTGCAGTCATTTCATGCATAGGAATACGCTTAATAATACCAGCATTGTTAACTAAGATATCGATAACGCCTACTTCCTTCTCAATTTGGGCAACCATAGCATTAACAGCATCTTCATTAGTTACGTCACAAACATAACCATTAGCCTTAATACCTGCTTCTTCATAAGCAGCTAAGCCCTTATTAACTAAATCTTGATTAATATCGTTGAAAACGATAGTAGCACCAGCTTCTGCTAAACCTGAAGCAATTGAAAAACCGATACCATAAGATGCACCAGTTACTAACGCAACCTTGCCATCTAATCTAAAATCAGACATCTTCATTTTAAAATTTCCTCCTAAAAATTTTGATAACTGCGATTAAGCTTTGGAATATCCTGGCTAGTTTCTAACCATATAATAATTAAATTATTATTTTAAATCAGTTGTTTTGATGTGGTCCATATCATCGAACTCTTGGTTTTCACCACACATAGACCAAATAAAGTTGTAATTAGATGTACCAATACCTGAATGAATACTCCAGCTTGGTGAAATTACTAATTGCTCATTATTCATAACAATGTGACGAGTTTCTTGTGGATGACCCATCATATGGAATACTACATTATCAGCAGGGATATTGTAGTAGAAATATACTTCCATTCTTCTTTCATGTGTATGAGAAGGCATTGTATTCCAACCACTACCCTCAGCTAATTCAGTCATACCCATAGCTAATTGACATGACTTACATACATCTGGGTGAATGTATTGGTTGATAACACGCTTATTTAATGTTTTTGCTTCTCCACATGGACGGTGATTAGCCTTATCAAAATCAATATAATATGTTGGATAAGTTGTATGTGCAGGACATGAAGAAATATAGAACTTTGCAGGATTATTTGCATCAACAGATTCAAATACAACCTCTTGTGTACCCATACCTACATACATACCATCTTTAGATTTAATTTCATAAACCTTACCATCTAATGTTACCTTACCAGCACCACCGATATTAATAATACCTAATTCACGACGCTCTAAGAAATACTTTGCACGAAGCTCATCTGATGTTTCTAAAGGTAAAGCCTTATTTACTGGCATAACACCACCAGATACGATTCTATCTTGGTGAGAATATACTAATAAAATTTCATCTTCCTCAAATACCTTTTCCATTAAATAATGCTTACGTAATTGCTCAGTAGTATAATACTTAGAATCCTCAGGATGATTAGCATATCTAACTTGTAATTTCATTATTGTTTTCTCCTTTTTAATATTAAGCTAGCTTAGATTGAATAAAATCATAAGAGAATTGCATATCCTCTGGCTTAGAGCCTTCAAATATTAAGTATGCATTAGGACATTTTTCCTTAATTATTGGCATAATATAATCATAATTCATTAAGCCCTTACCGATACAGCACTGTTTCAAAGCACCATCGTCGATAACAAAGTCTTTAATGTGGAATATTACTATTTTATCACCAAATAGCTCAATGCATTCATCAAAAATTTGAGTATGGCTCATACAATTATCAATTGATAAATAATTATATATATCAACCGTATAATATACAGTATCACTATTAATCTCATCAACTAATCGCTTTAATGCTTTAGGCTCAAACATACAATGACCAAAGGCACCCTCTAAGGCAATTCTTCCGTTCACCTCTTCAGCATAGTTAGCTAAGTCCTTAAATATTCTTTTAACCTCTTGGAAGGCCTCCTCAGTTCTATTTTGAGGATGATAAGTCCACTTATCATCATTAAATGAACCAGTTTCACTTCCTACATAACCAGCATTAAAATCATTCATATATAATAAATGCTCTTTGAATTTTGCAACTAGCTTAGCAACTAGCTCCTTATTAGAATGAACTGGATTAAAATATGCACCTAGCATAGGTATTTCTAATCCTTCTTTTTTAAAAGCTTCATAAAAATAATTTGCCTTTTCCTTTGATAAAGTACCAGCAAGACCAGTTTCACCTTCGATAGCCTTATTTAATACTAATTGTACAGCATCAAAGCCTACTTCCTTAGCTTGTCTAGCTAATGTCTCTGCATTTGACTTACCAAAATCGTGTACTCTTACACCTATTTTCATATTTACCTCCAAATGGGGATAATTTATCCTAGTACCACATATGTGGCACTAGGTAATTATTTTAATTAATTAGCGTTGAACGCGGCCGTTTGCGTTACCACCAGCTAATGATTCAACCTCAGCAACTGATACTAAGTTGAAGTCACCATTGATAGTGTGCTTTAATGCAGATGCAGCAACAGCGAATTCTAATGCCTTGCCTTGATCCTCTGGCCAAGTTAATAAACCATGGATAACACCACCTGAGAATGAGTCACCACCACCAACACGGTCGATGATTGGGTTGATATCATATCTCTTAGATTGGTAGAATTCCTTACCATTGTAAATTAATGCCTTCCAACCATTATGTGTAGCTGAGAAAGACTCACGTAATGTAGAAATAACATACTTGAAGCCAAATTGTTCAGCCATTTGCTTGAAGATAGTGTAGTAGCCTTCAGCACCAGTTTCACCAGCTTCAACGTCTGCTTCTGGCTTGAAGCCTAAGCATAATTCAGCATCTTCTTCATTACCGATACATACGTCAACATATTCCATTAAAGGTCTCATAATAGAGATAGCCTTTTCAGAAGTCCATAATTTCTTACGGAAGTTTAAGTCTACAGAAACTGTAACACCATGACGCTTAGCAGCTTGACAAG
This sequence comes from Acholeplasmatales bacterium, assembly GCA_017462645.1. Taxonomy (GTDB): domain Bacteria; phylum Bacillota_I; class Bacilli_A; order Acholeplasmatales; family Anaeroplasmataceae; genus Anaeroplasma. The sequence goes on from JAFTQR010000037.1 coordinate 25,249, forward strand.
CTAACTTTAAACATTCAGCACTCTTATCAGAGATAGCTGGAGTAATTCCTGACCAGTGGAACCAGTCAGCGCCTTCCATGATTGCATCAAAATCGAAATCAGATGGATTAGCTTCAGCGATTGCTGAACCAGCACGGTCATAAATAACCTTAGATGGACGCATAGATGCACCTGTCTCTAAATAATAAATACCAACACGGTCACCACCACGTGCGATATGTTCAGTATGAACACCATACTTTCTTAATGCATTAACAGCAGATTGACCAATTTCATGAGTTGGAAGCTTAGATACGAAATAAGCCTCATGACCATAATTAGCGCAGCTTACAGCAACATTAGCCTCACCACCACCATAAACTACATCAAATGAATCTGATTGAACGAAACGAGTATTACCAGGTGTAGATAATCTTAACATAATTTCGCCCATTGTAACAACTTTTGCCATTTTAAAAATTCTCCTTTTTCTTAATTATTTTTCTATTTTAATTTTAACGACAACTTTTTCAACGATATCATCATTAGCCTTACACTTAGCTAAATGAATATCTTCTGTATATACTAAAGCAAAGCCTTCCTCTAATGTAAAGAATACAGCTCCTTCAGCAGAATACTTAGTTACATCCTTATCAGTATTATAAGGAGTTGTAACCTTTAATGTAGGGTTAGAAATATGAGTATAACCAAATACCTCTTGACCCTTTAATACGATTTGCATATCCATATACTTCTCATGATTTTCAAAGAAGCATTCCTCTAATGGTCTAGCAACATATGTATCTCTATTAATAAATACATTATCACCATCAACAATTGTCTTACCCTTAGGTAATGCCATTAAATCATTATTTAAAATATAATCGATTGCAGTATCGATATTTTTTGCTATACCTTTATAGCGGTATAAATCAACTAATTTTCCAACGATCATTTTCTTTTCCTCTTTATCTTACTACCTCAGCTGTACCATTTGCAGCCATAAAGTTTTCAATATCCTCACATGATAATACTGAAGCATCACCATAAATAGTATGCTTAAGTACTGAAGTATTTAAACCATATTGTACAGCATATTGTGGATTAGTATAATCTAATAATAAACCATGAATTACACCAGATGCAAACGCATCACCACCACCAATACGATCATAAATATTAAATCTAATTGGATCTGTTAAATGCCATGATAATTCATCGTCTACATATTTAAAATAATAAGCAGCAAGTGAATTTTCAGTAGCAGAGTAAACCACTCTATCAGTACCAAAAATATAATGAAGAGTATATTTCTTAATCATCTTAGGGAATACATTTCTTCTCTTTTCTGATAAAGAAACCTTTTCAAGACCCTTATCTAGTGGAATTTCTAAGATTGTATTAGCATCATAGAAGCTTGCAAATACAACATCTACATATTCCATAAATTGCTTATATACTGGTCTAGCCTCTTCAACTGTCCATAGCTTAGATCTATAATTAAAATCAAAGCTAATTGGAACATTATGTTTCTTTGCCTCAATTACAGCACGTAATGCCACATTTCTAACTCTTTCACCTAAAGCTAAAGTAATACCAGATAAATGGAACCAAGTAGCACCATTAAAGATTTCATCCCAATCAAATTCATCCTCTTGAACACGAGTAATAGCAGAGTGCTTGCGGTTATAAATAACCTTTGAAGGACGTCCGCCGAAGCCTGTTTCTAAGAAATAGATACCAATTGTAGATGAGCCTCTAACAACATATCTTGTATCAACACCATTACTCATTAAATGTGTAACAGCACCATCTCCAAGCTGGTTAGGTGGAAGCTTAGACATAAAGTATGTCTTATGTCCCATATGAGCTAAAGCAACAGCAACGTTAGCCTCACCACCACCATAATTAACCATGAATGAATGAGTTTGATTTATGGTAGAGTAATCGGGAGTTGATAATCTTAACATAATCTCTCCAAATGTTATAATTTTCTCATTTCCCATAGCAATCAATCTCTTTTCTTTTATTATTTATAAATATTACTTCTTTAATGCTGCTCTTGCATCAGCAACAGCCTTAACATATTGTTTAGCTCTTTCAGTTGTAGTAGCTAAATCACCCTTTTGAGCAGGTGCAGTTAAATGTGAACCAGATGAAATACATACAGCACCCATCTTAATCCATTCACCAGCATTTTCTAAATTAACACCACCAGATGGCATTAAGTTAGCATAAGGAAGTGGTCCTCTAACATCCTTGATGAATACAGGTCCTAACATATCGCCAGGGAATACCTTAATAACATCACATCCAGCTTCCATAGCAGTAACAATTTCCTTAATAGTTTGAGTACCTGGCATATAAGGTACTTGATATCTGTTACATAATCTAGCAACCTCTTCACTAAATGAAGGTGCAACGATAAACTCAGCACCAGCTAAAATTGCAACACGTGCAGTTTCAGGGTCTAATACAGAACCAGCACCAACGATTAGCTTATCAGATGGAATAGCCTTCTTTAAAGCCTTGATAACAGCGTCAGCACCAGGAACAGTAAATGTTACTTCGATAGCCTTTACTCCACCTTCAGTACAAGCCTTAGAAATGTTAATTGCTTCTTCTTCGCTATTAGCTCTTACTACAGCAACTACACCAACTTCGGCAATTCTGTTTAAAACATTAAATTTTTTCATATTTATACCTCTTTCTCTATTTTATTTCATAAAATGAAATGTACCATAATATATTATAAATTGAATTAGTTTTTTTGTCAATGAACTATAACTCAATAATACACATATTTAAACTTTTTTAATTATTTTTTAAATAATTATTGTAATTTTGTTTAATAGGAATATAATATTTTCGGTGAGAATTATGGTTTTTGTAATTATTATGGCAATATTAGCCATTATCGCAATGTTTATATGCATACTAAAATTTCCTAGTATTAAAATTAAAGGATTTACAATTGATTCATTCTATCTGCCTATCCTATTTGTGGCAATTTTATTTTTAATATTACCACTATTTGATAAGAATGGATATTTTAATGTACTAACATCAAATTCATCAATTAATCCTTTAAAAATATTAGTATTATTTACATGTGTATCAATGCTATCAATAGCTTTAGATGAGGCTGGATTTTTTAAATATATCGCAACTATTTTTATTAAAAAATTCAATTCATCTCAATATAAGCTCTTTATCATTTTATACGTTTTAATTTCAGTATTAACCATATTCACTTCAAATGATATTGTAATATTAACATTTACTCCATTTATTTTATATTTTTCAAAAAGAGGCAAGATTAATCCAATACCATTTTTAGTTATGGAATTTGTTGCAGCTAATACCTATTCAATGCTTCTATCAATAGGTAATCCAACTAATATATATTTAGCTTCTATTTTTAACATCAGCTTCTTTGATTATTTTATTAAAATGATTATTCCTACTATATTAGTTGGTGTTAGCTCATTTATAGCTTTAATTCTAATGTTTAGAAAAAGCTTAAATAAAAAAATAGAGGTTTTTGATATTGAAAATGCTTCTATTAGTAATAAGCCATTATGTATTATTTCTGCAATACACTTATTTTTAACAACTATTTTATTAGCTATATCAAGCTACATTAATATAGAAATGTGGGCGATTTGCTTAAGCTTTGCATGCTCACTTCTTCTTATCTTAATTGTTTATACAATTAAAACAAGAAAATCAAAATTTTTAAAATCAACCATTAAGCGTATACCATTCAGCCTAATTCCATTTGTATTATCAATGTTTACTATTATTTATACTTTAGACTCATACAATGTATTTAAATATATTTATGATTTCTTTTCATCAATATCAAATGATAAAACAGAGCCTATTTTATATTTAATAACATCTACATTATCATGTAATATAATGAACAATATTCCAATGACCCTAGCCTATGGCTCGATTTTAGAATATACTAATAATGTTAATTTAATTTACGCAACAATTATAGGCTCAAATATAGGTGCTATATTAACTCCTGTAGGTGCTTTAGCAGGTATAATGTGGCTAAGAATTTTAAAGATAAATGATGTTGATTATTCATTCTTAAAATTTATGAAAAATGGTTTAATTTTAACAATTGTTTTAATTATATCAGGCGCTATAGCGTTATTAATAATTTAAAAAGGCTTCCGAAGAAGCCTTCAGAGTGTCGACAAAGGTACTTTTTATAAGTGCCTTTTTCTATTTATAAGATAAAAGAGGATAAAAAAAGACTTTTCCGAAGAAAAATCTTAAATACTTAATAATATTAGAGGCTCTCTTATGGAGTATTCCTGCTAATTTTATTAA
>JAFTQR010000038.1 GCA_017462645.1 Acholeplasmatales bacterium
AAATCTAATGCTAAATTACCATAATATTTAAATATTTCTTCATCATTAAAATGGAAATAAAATGGTGGAATTATCATTGTACTTTTAATACCTATTGAATAACAATAATTTGATAGTTCTACAATTTCATTATAAATCATTGAAGTAGTTCCTACAATAAGCTCTACTCTATCATTTATTATTTCATATGCAAACTTAATTAATTCCTTCTTTTCATCCATTGTTAATGCGAAGAATTCTCCAATACTTCCTAATATAAGTATTCCATCTACTCCACCATTAATTAGATGATTATATAAATTCTTACATGATTCAAAATCAATTTTACCATTTTTAAGTGGTGTAACTGCTGGTGTTAAATATTTAGCCATTAATAATCCGCCCCTTCCATTGCTGATGTAGCATTTTCTGTATATCTTTTATAAAATCCTTTTCTTTTTGGTCTAGGTATTATACCTTTCTTCTTTCTTTCGTTGAATATTTTTTCAATTTCTTCTAGTGGTAATAATTTGTTATTGATTCCAATTACATTTACTGTTCTTTTTTCTACATCATATTCAATAATGTCATTATCTTCAATAAATGCTATTTCGCCACCTCTTGCTGCTTCTGGTGAAACATGTCCTATTGCAGCTCCACGTGTAGCTCCTGAGAATCTTCCATCTGTAATTAATGCTACCTTACCATTTAATTGTTCATCACATACTATTGCTTCAGTAGTCATTAATAATTCTGGCATACCTGATCCTCTTGGTCCTTCATAACGAATCACCATAACGTCATTAGGCTGTATTTTTCCTTCCACTACAGCATTATGTGCTTCTTCCTCACTATTAAATACTTTTGCAGGTCCAATATGATGTCTCATATCTTCTATACATGTACTGTATTTTATAACTGCACCTTCTTTAGCAATATTACCCTTCATAATAGCAATACTTCCTAATTCAGCTGCCTTTGATATTGGGTATATAACATCATCTTTATCTAATCCATAATTATTTAAATATCCTAAATATTTATTGAAATAATTATTCTTTTCTAATTCATCTAGATTTTCTCTTAATGTTTTACCAGTTACTGTTAAAACATCTAGATTTAAATAATCCTTTAAGAGATATTGAACATAAGGTATTCCACCTGCAAACCAAAAGCTTTCTGTTAAATGCTTACCACTTGGATTAATATTTCCTAGATGAGGTATTTTATGATTTATTTCATCAAATAAATTCATATCTAACTTAATTCCTAATTCTTTAGCTATTGCTGGTAAATGGAGAGTTGCGTTTGTTGAGCCTCCAATTGCACTATGAATAATGATTGCATTTTCAAATGCCTCTTTTGTCATTATCATATCAGGTGTAATATTTTTATTAACTAGATTCATTATTGCATATCCAGTTTGTCTTGAATAATCTAATATATTTCTCATTGTAGCAGGTACTAATGCAGCTCCTGGTAAAGTCATACCAAGTGCTTCAGCCATACATTGCATAGTTGATGCTGTACCTAAGAATGTACATGCTCCTACTGAAGGACAACCTGTATCCTTATAATCTAATATTTCTCGATTATTAGCAGTGCCTTTTCTTTGCTTTAATGAAATTTCACCTGCAACTAATGATGTAGTTTGATTAGGGCCTGGTCTCATCGAACCGCCTGGCATAAATATTGCTGGAATATTCATTCTAGCAATTGCTTTTAAATGAGCTGGAATAGATTTATCACATGAAGATGTTAATACCATTCCATCCCACGGAACTGCTGATGCATGAACCTCTACCATATCACATATCGCTTCTCTTGAAGCCAAAACAATATTCATTCCATCATGACCTTGAGCACATCCGTCACAAACATCAGTTGTATGATATTGACTTGGCTTACCACCTTGTTGATATATACCGTATTTAATTTGTTCTGTAAGTTTATTTAAATGAACACTACCTGGATGTGAATCACCATATACATCTTCTATCATTATTTGTGGTAAAGTAGTATCTTTTAATGTAAATTCCGTTCCCATTTGAAGCGCATCAAATTGAGCCCAATTTTGTCTTTCTTTTATACTTTTCAAACTTATCACCTCGACTTGTCAACCTGTCATACAAGTATATTATATAACATAAATTATATTTGTCAATAAAAAAAATTCAACTAACATCTAATAAGAGTTTTGTTAAATAATTGTTAATTAAAAATAGTCTATAATCTAAAAATCCCTATAACAGATTATTGGGCGAAAAGCCAAAATCTACATCAATGTAAAGAAAAATAAAAAGGTAAGCTTAAATTAACTTACCATATAGTTGACTTTAACATTTTACAAAATTTTCAAAAATAGTACAAATATTTATTTTATATCCTCTAAAATATAAAACCATGGTTTTATTAAAATAAAGATTGTTGAGATTTCACCCGCGCGTTGGGATGCTCAAAATCAGTTACTTATCACATTAAAATCAGCATATATAAGGTCATTTTCCAATACGGCCAGAAACAAGCATCCGCCTTTGTTTCTGAGCCTGGATTTGGAAAATAACACCCAATTATGATTATGCTTTGACTTTAATAATTAATTGGCGCTAATTAGAGTTCTAGAATCTCTTTTTAACCTTACTGTTTCAGAAGCGTCCTTCCTCCTCCAGCCAATTGCGATTATACATAGGGACAGTTAACACACACGGGACAAAACCCCGGGATTTTTGGGCAAATTCAAGTATTTTCACTATATACTAAAAACTTTTTAAATTATTTTCAGTTATATACTACATAGGGACAACTAACACACAGCCCACCAACCCTTGATTTTTTTGGGCAAAATTGTAATTTTTACCATGTGCTATAAAATTTTTTTATTTAATTTTGTCTATATAATACATAAGGAGCCTCATCGCACAATTGACCAAACCCTGTGATTTTTGGGCAAAATGAAGATTTTTGCCTCTAACAAGAAAATTTTTTTATTTTTTTCAAATGCATTATACATAGGGACATCAACTGTACAGCAAAGAAAACCTTCGTATTTTGGGCAAAATCGCAAAAAATAAAGATATAAATAAAAAAAATCTACTTTTTTTGTAGATTCTAGTCATTTGTTCACTGGTTTTACTATCGACCTATGGTTGATAGCTAGTGAACATATCTTATTGAATTCATTTTGATACATACAACCTTAGATGTAATTATTTTGAAAAACATCTCTAATAAGCCATTTTTCATTTGTTCACAAGACCGAGTTCAAGCAATTTTTAAAAATTTTGGATTTTAATAAATTGGTCGTTCTCGTGAATAAATAAGGCAAAAAAATAAGGTTAGAAAGCTCATTTTTGGCCTTCTAACCCTAAATTCATACTATTTTTCCTTATTTTAATCCGTTTTTAGCTCTAACATAGTCACGACTTCAACATGACTAGTTCTAGAAAATAAATCAACAGGGGTTACCTCTTTTAGTTGATAGCCATTTTTTTCTAATATATCTATATCTCTTTTAGCTGTAGCTATATTACAAGATATATATACTATTTTTGGAATAGCCATTTTAATAACTGTATCTAAAAATTTAGGGTCACAGCCCTTTCTTGGAGGATCAAAAACAATAACGTCAATCTTTTCCTTATTAACGAGTTTTGTTATTTCATCCTCACATTTACCACAGATAAATTCTGCATTAGAAATGTTATTTAAAAGCTTATTTTCATTTGCGTTTTTAATAGCTTGTTCTACTATTTCAATACCATAAACCTTATTAGCATTTTTAGCTATGTTTAGTGTAATACTACCCATGCCACAATATGCATCTATTACATTCATATTCTTAGTTATATTAGCCATTCTTAATGCTTCAGAATATAATGCCTCACATTGCTTATGATTTACCTGCATAAATGATGATGGAGATACCTGAAATTTTAACCCAAGTATATCCTCTATTATTACAGGATTACCATACAATAATTTAAAATTTTGTGATAATACAACATTAGTTTTAATTTCATTAATATTTAAATAAATAGATTTAATTTCTTTAAATTCATTTGTTAAATATTGAATTAATTGACTAAAATCTATTTCCTTAGATACTATTAAAACAATCATATATTCATTTAAAGAGGTATTTCTAATCATAACCTCCTTAAATACTCCTGTATGAAGCTCCTCATTATAGATAGAAACATGAAAAATATTCAAATATCTATTAATAAAATAAAGAATTTTATTAGCTAAATCAGTTGAAATCAAGCAGTTATCCATTGATACAATTTTATGTGAATTCTTTTCATAGAATCCATATAAAACATCATCCTCCTCATCTCTTGTAAATGGAACCATAACCTTATTACGATATCCATTTATTTGATTTGAGCTAATAATTGGATTAAATATTACATTATCCTTACGTCTTAATGTTTGTTTAACCTTATTTTCCTTTATCATACATTCCTCTTTATATGTAAGATGTAATAAATCACATCCTCCACATAAGTCATAATAAGGACATTTTGGTTTTATTCTATTTGGTGATTCCTTAAGTACTCTTTCTTTTACTGCAAAAGCATATTTTTTATGAACGTTTGTTAATCTAGCAATAACTGTTTCACCTATTAATGCCTTTTCAACAAAGATAACCTTGCTATCAATATGTGAAACACCATAGCCATTTATATCATATCCTTCTATATCAAGCTTAAATGTTTGTCCTACTTCCATATAAATACTCCTATTTATATTTTTTAGCTAATCCACCCTCTGATGTCTCACGGTAGCGATAGCTTAAATCCTTACCTGTATCTAGCATTGTTTCTACAACTAAATCAAATGATATTTTAGAATCACTATTGTTTAAATATGAAGCTAAATTAGCTGCATCTAGAGCTCTTAATGCTGCGACTGCATTTCTTTCAATACATGGTATTTGTACATATCCCTCAATTGGATCACATGTTAATCCTAAATGATGCTCTAGAGCAATTTCACTAGCTGATTCTATTTGCTCAAATGTTCCATTTTGAATTTCAACAAGGAAAGCTGCAGCCATTGAGCATGCAGTACCAACCTCAGCCTGGCATCCAGCCTCTGCACCAGAAATAGATGCATTTTTCTTAACTAAATTTCCAATAATACCTGCTGTTTTTAATCCATTTATAATGTCCTCATGAGTAAAAAAGCCTGTTTCCTCTGCATATCTTACACATGCTGGTAAGACACCTGCAGCTCCACATGTTGGTGCTGTAACAATTTCACCACCAGATGCGTTTTCCTCACTTACTGCGTAAGCATAGCTTACAAGCTTTCTTCTTCTATATTCCATAGATTCCATTGTTTTAGGCACCTTTTGATAATGTAGATAATTAGCCTTTCTCTTTATTTGTAGCTTTCCAGGTAATATACCTGTTGTAGCTATACCTCTATCAATAGAATCACTCATTACCTTATATATCTTTTCCATATATTCATTGATACTATCGCCCTCAACCATATCAACATATTCATAGATTCTCATCTTATAATCCTTACAATATTGAACGATATCTTTAAATTTATTAAGCTTATAAATCTCCTCTTCCTTTAATACCTCTTCACCATCAACCTTAATAGAGCCTCCACCAATAGAAAATACCTTCATACTAGCAATCAGTACATTATCCTTATAGCCAAAAAACTCCATAGTATTAGGATGTGGCTGTTCAGTCATAAAATCAAATTCAATTTTACAAGGAATTGGATTAATCGTTTTTTCAATGATGTAATCAGTTAAATGTCCTTTACCTGTTAAGGCTAAAGAGCCATATAGCTTAACTAATACATTATCACATAAAGGATTTCTTTTTAAAAACTCCTTTGCCGCATTTAATGGACCAATAGTATGTGAAGATGATGGTCCATTTCCAACCTTATATAAGCTTCTTAATGAATACATAACAACAACTCCTTATTTAGATGCCTTAAGCTCCATAATAGCATCTCTAATTTGGGCCGCAGCCTCAAAGTTTAAATCTCTTGCGTAAGCACGCATTTCTTCTTCTAATTCATTAATTAGAATAATCTTTTCCTCCTTAGTCATCTTACGCTTATAAATTTCACTACTATCACTTATTTCAGTAGCCTTCTTCATAGTAACTGACTTAGGAATTTCCTTAATAATTGTTTTAGGAACAATTCCATGCTCCTCATTATATTTAATTTGTATATCACGTCTTCTATTAGTTTCATCAATAGCATATTGCATTGATTCACTAATTGTATCAGCATACATTATAACTCTACCATTTGCATTTCTAGCTGCTCTACCTATTGTTTGAATTAAGCTTCTTGTTGATCTTAAGAAACCCTGCTTATCAGCATCTAATATACATACTAATGAAACCTCTGGTAAATCTAAACCCTCTCTTAATAGGTTAATACCTACTAAAACATCATATTTACCCATTCTTAAATCCTTTAATATTTCTAATCTTTCTAAGGCCTTTATTTCACTATGTAAATATGCAACCTTTAAGCCTAATTGCTTTAAATAGGCTGTTAAATCCTCACTCATCTTTATAGTTAAGGTAGTAACTAATACTCTTTCATTTAATTCAACTCGCTTTAGTATTTCAGCATAAATATCATCTATTTGACCTAAGCTTGGTCTTAACTCAATAATTGGATCAACAAGACCTGTAGGTCGTATTATTTGTTCAACAGTTTCATATTCTTTTTCATAATCGCCTGGAGTAGCAGAAACAAATAATACATTATTTAGCTTATTCTCAAATTCATCAAACTTTAATGGTCTATTATCTAAGGCAGATGGTAATCTAAAGCCATAATCAACTAAATTCATCTTTCTAGCTCTATCTCCATTATACATACCTCTAACCTGAGGTATAGTAGCATGTGATTCATCTATAATAAGTAAGAAATCCTTATCAAAGAAATCAATTAGAGTTGCAGGAGTCTCACCCTCAGCTCTTAATGCTAAATGCCTTGAATAATTCTCAACACCACTACAGGTACCTGTTTGTTCAAGCATTTCAATATCATATTTAGTTCTTTGTTCTATTCTTTCAGCCTCTAATAGCTTACCCTCTTCTATAAATTTTTTATGAGTTTCTTTTAACTCTTTTTTTATTCTATCTACAGCAATAGCAAGTTTTTCCTTATTAGTAACAAAGTGCGTTGCAGCAAAGACATTTGCAAAAGCAATGTCATCTATTGCCTTACCTGTTGTTACATCAAAGGTTCTAATTCTTTCTATTTCATCATCAAAGAATTCTATTCTTAATCCCTTCGCATGCTGTGATGGAGGTATTATTTCTAACACATCTCCTCTAATTCTAAAGCTACCTCTTTTAAAGTCAAAATCATTTCTTTCAAATTGCATTTCAACTAATCTTTGATACAGCTTCTTTCTATTATAGGATTCTCCTACCCTTATATTAAGCATAGTATCCTTATAATCATCAGGATCACCTATACCATATATACAAGATACTGACGCAACAACAATTGTATCCTTATAATCCATAAGTGCTGCAGTAGCACTATGTCTTAATTCATCTATTTCATCATTTATTTGTGCATCCTTTTCAATATAGGTATCACTTGAAACAACATATGCCTCGGGCTGATAATAATCGTAATATGAAATAAAATACTCTACATGGTTATTTGGAAATAATTCTTTAATTTCGTTATATAGCTGACCTGCAAGAGTTTTATTATGTGCAAGTACTAAGGTTGGCTTATTAAGGCTTGCGATTACATTAGCCATAGTAAATGTTTTACCAGTACCTGTTGCACCTAATAAAACCTGTCTTTTAACACCATTATTAAAATTATTTACAATAAGTTCAATAGCCTTTGGCTGATCTCCAGTAGGCTTATATTTAGAATTTATTTCAAACTTCATATTATCACCACTTAAACTAATAATATTATATATTATTTTATCCGATAAATCTATAAATATAAATAAAAAGGACCCTAAGGTCCTTAAATATTTATTATACTCTTACGATATAAGATAAATGGTCACCAATACGTTCTAAATTAGAAACTAAATTAATGAATATTGCATTGTTTTCAGGCTTACACTTACCTTGACTTAAACGTTCAATATGCTCAGAAACTAAGCTTCTTCTCATATTGTCAATTGCATCCTCAAGTTCATCAACCTTTTCTCTAGACTTTTCAACACATTCTAATGAAATATTTTTTACTAAGTCATATTGTTGATGTAATAAGCCACACATTTCCTTAAGCTTTTCAAGCATATCCTCAGAGAAATGAATATCCTCATTAACTTCTTTTCTAGTGTATTTAGCTAGATTTTCAGCAAGCTCTGCAACACGTACAATGTCACCTACATTTTCATGTAAATCATTAACTTGCTTTTCTAAATCTAATGCACTTTGGCTTGAAGAAACATCAACTAATGCATTAGTAATATTTTTACCTAGCTTAGAAATAACATCTGTTTTAGCCTCAATCTCTGGAATAGCATCAATATCTCTCTTTAAGAACTTATCAAATGCGAAATCTAAGCATTCCATAGACATATCAGCCATTCTAAATACATCCTTCTTTACCATACCAATAGCGATGCTTGGAGATGATAATAATCTCTTATCCATATAAACAAGCTCTGAAGGATCCTTTTCCTCTTGTACCTTCTTATCCTTAATAAGAATAGTTGAAAGCTTAACTAAAACTCCTGATAATGGTAAGAAGATTAATGCACATGTTGTATTAAATATTGTGTGGAATGCACAAGTTTGCCATTCTCTATCATTAATCCAAGATTCTAAGCATGTCTTACTGAAATCCTTCCAAATTAATAACATAACCGAGAAGATTATCGCACCAAATGTATTAAATAATAAGTGAATCATTGATGCACGTCTTGCGTTTGTAGATGTACCAACACTTGAAATTAATGCGGTAACACATGTACCAATATTTGAACCTAAAATTAGGAAATAAACAGCATTTCCAGAACCACCGAATGCCGTTGGTGTTGCAGCAACAATCGCAACAATTAAAGAAGTAACAACGCTTGATGATTGAATAATAGCTGTAAAACCAACACCAAGTAATAATAATAATATAGGATTATCGAATGATGCTAAGAAATCCCTAACAGCAGGAATATACTCAATAAATCCCATAGATGAAGACATTGTTTCAAGACCTAAGAATACAGCACCTAAGCCCGCTAAGATTAAGCCTAAAGACTTCTTCTTATCCTTCTTTGAAAACATTTCAACAAATACACCAACATATAAACATGCTAAACATACATAATTAATTAAATCGGCAACACCACCTGCAACGCTTATACCTGCTAAATATGCTGTTATTGTTGTACCAATGTTAGCACCAATAATAACTGGAACTACTTGTGTTAATGTCATGATTCCCATATTAACAAAGCCTACAACCATTACTGTTGTAACTGATGATGATTGAATAATAATCGTAGTTCCCATACCAATAAGAAGACCTAATATTTTATTATTAGAAATCTTATTAAATAATGTTTTCAAACTACTACCTGCAAGCTTTTCCATATGTGTACTTAATAAACTAAAGCCTAGCATAAATACACCACATCCAGCTAACAACATAACCACTTGTCCAATAATATACATCGTATCAACTTTGACTGGATCTGGTTGAATAATAGTACTTAAAATACTTAAAATATCCATAAAATTTTCTTTTAATTGATAGATTTAACTTAAGTAAATCTAAAACTCCTCCATTTTTTACTTTTTTAAAGTATTTTATATAAATAAATTTCTACAAAATACTTCATTATTAATATTATAATGAATAAATCAAATTTTCAAGATTTTTTCTAATAATTTACATTTTATTTACAAATAATAATATCAAAGAGGTTGATGCATATGCATATTTCTAAGCTATATCCTAAGGTTAAAAAGGATATTATTATAAGAGGAATAACTGATAATTCTAAGCTAGTAAGAAAAAACTTTATATTTGTTGCAATAAAAGGACATAAGAAAAATGGACTAGATTATATTGATGAGGCTATAGCTAATGGAGCTATTTTGATAATTGCTAATAAGAAAATAAGAAAAAAGGTTTTAAGTATTAAGATTAAGGACCCTAAGCTTGAATATTCTAGATTATTAAAGAAATTTTATACCTATAGTGCATTATATACCGTTGGAGTAACAGGTACAGATGGTAAAACTACTACAACAAAGCTTTTAAATTCTATTTTCAATTGCTATTCATCTTCTGCCTCAATAGGTACTAATGGTATAGAATATTTAAATAAAAATATTAAAACCATCAATACTACTCCATCACCTGATATATTATTTCCTGCATTTCATACATTTTGTAAGCATGAAATACAAAACACTGTCATGGAGGTATCTAGTGAGGGTATATTAGATAAAAGAGTTGATAATGTTGACTTTAATGGTGCTATATTTACTAATTTATCTCATGAACATTTAAATACACATAAAAATATGAATTCATATTTCTTATGTAAAGCTAAATTATTTGAAAAAATAAATCATAATGGTTTAATTGTCGCAAACTCTGATGATAAGGAATCATATAGAATCCCATTCTATACTGATGCTAAAATAGTTTATTATGGCTTTAAATATGGAGATTATGTTATAAAAAATTATGATATTCATGAAAACGGATCTACCTTTAATATTTTATATAAAGGATATACCTTAGGCGAATTCAAAACATCATTATTTGGTAAATATAATATTTATAATTGCTTAGCTGCAATAGCTTATGCTTATGAGCTTGGTATACCACTTAAATATATTAAAAAAGGTATAAATAAGGTAAATAATATTTCAGGGAGATTTATTAAATATACTAAGAATGCTATTACTGGTATTATTGATTTTGCTCATACACCTAATGCTATTAAAAATTTATTAGAAAGTATTAAATTGTTTGCTAAGGGAAGAATTATTTTAGTAATGGGTGCTCAGGGTGAAAAGGATAAATCTAAAAGGTCTAAGATGGGAGTAAATGGAGTTACTTTATCTGATATTACTATATTTACATCAGAGGATCCAAAGAATGAATCATTATTTGGAATATTAAATGATTTAACTAAAAAGCTTAAAAATAAAGAATATTATATTACCTTATCAAGAGCTGAAGCTATTAAGCTAGCAGCTAGAATTGCTAGGCCTAATGATATTATTGTTATTACAGGTAAGGGCAATGAAAATGAAGAAATTATATTAAATTATCATTTTAAGCATAATGACTTAGATATATTAAAAAAAGCGTTAGATTCCTAACGCTTCTTTTGCTAATTTATCAGCTAAATCATTATAATAATCATTGGTATGGCTTTTCACCTTATGGAATACTACCTCTATTTTATCTCTAATAGAATCTGCAAATTTAACATATTCTATAGCGATAGAGCTATTAGCCTTCCATTCTTTCTTATACCATTTTTCAATGCCTATATAATCATAATAAATATTTATTTTCTTTATATTATGATTAACACAATAATTTATTATATAGCCCGCACCCTTTATTTCTCCTGCAACATTTCTTAAATCAGCATATAAATCATTATCATACTTCTTTTTAAAAGTATATTCTTTTCCATCAATAATTAATATACCTCCAAATGAATAGCTTTTGGTTTTCACATCATAAGAACCATCTATATAGGCTGATGGTCCATCAGCTACTCTTTTAATCTCTTTATCCTCTAGGAATGCTTCTGCATCCTCTTTTGAAGAAAATGATTTATACTTAGGCTTAGACATTGTTTTTAATATTTCTTGTGCCTCTTCCCATGTATTAACTATTATCTTATTATTTTCATCCTTTAAAGCATAATATTTCATATAATCACCAATATAAATAATAACATAAAAAAGGCTTATATTAAATAAGCCATTTAAATTTTATTTATAGGTGCGTTGTTTTTGAATAATGTTTTAGCCTTATCTATTCCTTTAGGAACAATATCTAAAAGCTTTTCAACTAAATGTGTTTGGTTATCAATAGATAAAAGCCTAATATCGTCATCCTTAATTACTAAGAATGCTATTGGTGATACATTTAATCCTCCACCAGTTCCACCACCAAATAGTGGATCCTCTTTGTTACTGTTAGGCTTAATATCAGCACCACCACTTACAAAGCCTAGATTTACTCTAGATACTGGAATTATCGTTGTATTATTATATACAATAGGTGTTCCAATTATAGTATTTGCCTCTATCATTTCATTTAATGATGACATGCTTATTTTTAATAAATCTGAAATTGGATGATTCATTTTCTCACTCCTAATATAGTAATAATTGAGGCCCATATTATATTTATAATACTTATATGGGCTTCAAATAAATAATCAATATTCTCATAGTGTTTATCGTATATCAGTCCGATGTTTTCATCATATACCAGCTTCGTACGACTATGTAGTAATCCTCTAATTGTGCTAGCTGCTATAATATATAATCCATTAGAAATCGGATTATTATAGATTTCTTCATTAGAGAATTTTGCGATATACATACGATCAATAACACTATGAGATAATATATTTAAGGCAAGTGATTTACCATTAACCTTTGGTCCTTTATTTTTTAACAAATTAACTAACTTATTTTCACCAGATAGACTCATTATTATTTTTTGATGGGGAATAACAAACGATATAATCCCAAGCCTACCATAAATCTTAATAGTATCATTCATACTTTTAAGACTAATATTTAAATTCACAGATAATAACATAAATAACACTAAAAAAATAAAGATGGCTAGTAGCACAATCACTCACCATCTTTATTATTATCAACTTATTCAATATTATTCATAATTTGTAAACAAATATTTGCTGACCTATTTGCCATTTCACTTTCAAAGGCTAAATAATCATTTACCTGAGATTCTTCTCCTACAATATCAGAAATATATCTTAATATAATAAAATCAGCTCCTGCCTTAACAGCAACATGAGCTACTGCTGCACCCTCCATTTCACAGGCAGCATCCTCTAAAGCTGAAATATTTTTTAATTGATCAAATGATGAAACAAATTGATCACCAGAATATATAGTTGTTTCCTTATATTCAATATTAAGCTTATTTAAGATTTGCTTAACAAGCATAATACAAGCAGGATTAGCCATAAATTTTTTAGGCATTCCAGGCACTTGACCATAATCATAACCAAAAATAGTTGTATCAAAATCATAATAGCCTAATGAAGAGCCTATTATAACATCCTTAGTTTTTAACGGCTTTATTCCACCAGCAATACCAGTATTAATTAATAAATTACATCCAAATTCTAATAATAAAACTGTAGCTGCCATAGCGGCATTTACCTTACCAACACCACATTGTGCTAATACTACCTCATTACCATTAATAAAGCCCTGATAAAAGCTTGTACCCAATATATTTATTTCCTCTATACCATCTAATGAATTACATAATAATTCAATTTCAGGCTCCATTGCAGCAATAATACCAATTTTTCTCATAATAGAATCCCCCTATTATATTCTTTTTCCTAATATAACCTTAAGCCTACCACTTTTAGTTTCTCCACCAGTAGACATAACCTTTACTCTACCCTTATGTCTTACACTAATTTCATCTAATTCCTTTACAATATGACTTGGATTTAATATATTAATATGATTAATATAAACCAAACCATTTTTAATATATTCTAATGCCTCACTTCTTGAAAATGAATAAGCACTAGATATAATAACATCTAATCTTAATGATGCTAAAAAGCATAGCTTTTCATCATATTTAATAATATTTTCAACCTTATAAGCAATTTCTTCTAGTTCTATGCTTGCTTGATTTAAGCTTTTAAATTCCTCTTTAATAAAGCTAGATATTTCCTTTGTACATGCAAAGAAAATATCTAAATTATCATTAAAGACAATATCTCCTATACATTCTCTTTTAATGCCTAATGCCATTAGATTTCCTAATACATGTCTATGATTTATATTAATAAATTTTTTATTATATTTTATTTTATAAACAATAATTTTGAAATCAGACTCTAATACCTCATATGGACTTAAAATATATCTAACCCTATCACTATTTATTATTCCACCATATTTATAGGCATTAATACGGTTTTTATTTATTACCTCTTCAACTATAGAAACCTTTGCCTCATCTAAAAATGGTAATAATACTACTCCGCCATCTAATACCTTATCTATATATGATATAATTTTCTTTTTAAAAAGCTCTAGCTCTTCCATAAGATTCTACCTAATCTAATATGAGTAGCTCCCTCTTTAATAGCTTCATTATAATCATCACTCATTCCCATTGATAAATAAGGAATACTAATACTAAAATCTAATTCTAATTGTTTTTTTAAATCAGCTAATCTTTTAAATTGATTAGCTAAATCATCGGAATCAGAATATCTTACAGCCATCATCATAAGACCTACTATATTTATGTTTTTATATTTTAGAATCTCACTAATAAATGGATTGATTTCATTGAAATCAACACCATTTTTAGTTTCCTCTAAATTAATTGATACCTCAATAAAGCAATTAAGAGGTGTTTCTCTATTCTTATCTATTATTTTAGCTAATTCTAAAGAATCTAGTGAATGAAGATAATCGATTTTATTAATAATATCCTTAGCCTTATTTCTTTGAAGATGACCAATAAAATGCCATTTTATATCATAATCCTTTAATGCCTCATATTTTTCTAAAAAAGCATCAACTCTATTTTCGCCAAAGCTATTAATGCCACTATTATATAAATCTATCATTTCAGTAGGTCCTACATATTTTGTTGCAGCCACAATAGTTACATTATTAGGTATTGAATTTATAAAATCCTTTATATCTTCTCTTAGCTTCATAATATACCTCTAATTAAGGTTTCTTTCAAAGAAACCACTTTTCCTTATAAAATACATAACAGGAATACCTATTACGTATAAAACTAAAGCCTCACCTAAGGCAATAGTCAATACATTAAACCAAAATGCTGCAGGATCTAGCATATCAAATGCGATACCTAGCTCTAAAGCTATAATAAAGCCATTACTTATAACTGGTAGTATAGCAGCAATCGGTAATTTTTTTATTTTTGTCATTGGTATTACAGCTACTGCAGTAGCAAGTGTACCAAATATCATATCATACCATCCTAAGGTAGATGGAATATTAGCCACAAAGCAACCTATTATCATTGCTAGGGCATATCTAGGCTTAATCACTACAAGTAATATTAAAACCTCTGATAAGCGAAATTGAATTGCACCATATGATATTGGAGCAAGTAGCCATGTTAGTGCAGCATATAACGCTGCAATTATTGCTGATTCTGCAATCAGCTTTACGTTTGTTTTCTTCATATATATCTCCTTGTTTTTTATATTTTAGAAGATGGTTAGGCAAGGAACATCTTCTACTTTACGTAGTAATTATATAATTCTTATTGCCTAAATACAAGTTTTTTTGATTTAAAAAGCGAATAAGGGACAGCATATGCTGCCCCTTATTCTAAATTGGGAGAGTTATAGTTTGCTTATGAAAAAGTTATCTATCTTAATTTAGGGAGATTATCGATAGACCTGTCTTCTATAAGACATCTATAGTATAGCCATAAAATATCAAAACAATACATTAATTTTTTGGGAAATTATGTTTTTTATAATATTTTTTAATTCTCTTTTCAAATGAAGTGTAATGTGATATAATCAAAGTATAAATTTCGATTTAAAAAATTAATACGAAAAGGAGAATTTTATTATGGCTAACATATCAGATGCTTTAAAAGCAAAAAAGTACAAACTTCTATTAATTATAGGTCGTCCTGGTTCAGGAAAATCTAAATACCTTAACAACTATTCAGAGGATAAAGGTATTCCTATTTTAGATTTAGATAATATTTTAGGTAAGAAGATTCCTGATGGTAAGGACGCTAATTATGTATATGGATTTATTCAAGGCTTTATTAGTACATATAAGCCTGAGGAGATATTATTAGATAAGAAACGCATATTATATCAAGAGAATTCTGATATTGATTTATTAGATTTCTTAAAGGAGCTTTCATTACAAAAGACTGTAATAACTACATGGAATGGATACACTACACCTGATGGAAAGTTAATTCATGTTCAAAATGCAATTGGTAAGACTAAAGAATATGATCTTGCTTCTATCGATTGTGCTTATATAGAATTAAAGTAAAATAATAAATGGTTTTGCAAAAATATGCAAAACCATTTTTTTATTCTCTTGCCTTTAAGGATTCGTTCATATCTATTTTAACTATTTTCTTTTTTAAAATAATAGTTACTATGAAGGTAAATATAATAACAATTATCGGTGTTAAAATCCAGACAAATATACTTGTTTCACTTAATTTACCAAATCCTAAAAACTCAAAAACTATATGAAGCATTAATCCTCCACAAGGCACTCCCAATATAATACCTAAAATAGACATTATGTATACTTCTCTATAAATATAGCCACAAATCTCTTTATCATGATAGCCTAAAACCATTAGGGTCGCGATTTCTCTATTTCTTTCACTTATATTTATATTAGTTAGGGTATATACAACTAATGCAGTTAATAATCCAGCAAAAATAACTACAACTATCGCGAGGATTAATAGAGTTGTTCCTATTTGAGCATCATGCAAGCTATAATCTACAACACCAAGCCCTAGAAATACTAAGGTAGTTGACCCAATTATTGATACTACTGTCATTATAAAATGCTTTTTATATCTTAATAAATTTCTAAGTGATGATTTATATTTGAATGATAATTTATTCCAAATAAAAGGAATTTTTTCTAATATAACCTTCTTACCAATTTTAGGTACCTTTGGTAGCAGCATACTTGCAGGCTTTTCTTTTAATGTTTTCTTTCCAACATAAAAGGTTACAAATAATATCGCAGCCAATAATAAAACAAATGTTAATATATAGTATATATTAGAATATGAATTTATCATAGGTGGCATATAAAAATGCGAGTTAAAGCTTGAATATATTAAATTAGCTACTATAGAGGCGATAAAAATCGAAGATATTCCTCCAAGTATTGTCGATATTAATGCAAAAATTAAATACTTCTTTATTATTTTTAAATCACTATAGCCTAAGGTCGCAAGGCACGCTATTTGGCTTCTTTCTTCTTCTACTAATCTAGACATTGTAGAAAGGACTACTAATGCTGCAACAACAATAAAACAAATCATTAATATATCTGTTATATTACCTACCTTATTAGCATAGCCAATAACGGAATAAAATGATATATTTTCATATAGACTTAATACTATAATATTATCTACATTATTAGTATAGTTTTCTTTTCTTAAGCTAATTTCATTTTTATATTCATTTGAAAAAGAATTATATAAATCCTTATTATTTAATGATATATATATGTCTGTAATAGGCATCATATCATTATTATTTAAATAAATAATATTTGTAAGTGGTAGATTATCAATATTACTTATTTCATCATTTTGATGAAAATATAAAGGATTTAATACAGTACCAGATACAGTATAATTTAATCCATTTATATTTATTTCATCTCCAATATTATAGGATTTAAAGCCTTCAGAGGCTCTTTCAACTAAGCACTCAAGCTCATTTTCAGGCATTCTACCTGATAACAGCTCAATTTTATTAATTGTGATATTATTTAGATCCATATAATAATATCTAGTGATATCATCAGCTTCTTTTACATCATAGGTTGTAAATGCCATTATACTATCATCATTATAAAGACCATCAATCGTTAAAATATCATTTGAATTAAAGCCTTCAGGATTAGTTGATTTAATAATTAAATCTGAAACATTTTGATTAATATAATATTCATCTATTGAGTTTTTTATCTTATCCTTAGAGGCTCCTACTCCTGATACAAATGATATACATAATAAGACAATAGCGAATATTGAAAAGAACCTTGATATATGCTTTTTAAACATCCTTAAGGTAGCTTTAAAATATGCACTCATTACCATTCAATCTCCTCAATAGGCTTTGGATTTTCATTTTCTACCACATAATCAATTCTTCCACCCTTAATATATAATACCTTATCTGCCATATCCTTTAAAGCTTGATTATGTGTTACAACAATAACAAGCTTATTTTGGCTTTTACAGATATCATGAAGCATTTTTAAAATAAGCTTTCCCGTATTATAATCTAATGCACCTGTAGGCTCATCACATAATAATAGCTTTGGATTTTTAGCAACAGCTCTGGCTATGGATACTCTTTGCTGCTCACCACCTGATAGTTGAGCTGGAAAATTATTAATTCTATCCTCTAACCCAACCATTTTTAATACCTCTAATGGTTCCTTAGCATTTTCACATATTTCAACTGAAATCTCAACATTTTCTAAAGCTGTTAAATTAGGCATTAAATTATAAAATTGAAAGATAAAGCCTATATCATTTCTTCTATAATTAGTTAATCCTTTTTTATCAAAGCTCGTAATTTCCTTATCATCTAAATAAATTTTACCTGATGTTGCAGTATCCATTCCACCAAGTAAATTTAATAAGGTTGTTTTACCAGCACCGCTTGTACCTAGGATAACAATGAATTGTCCAGCTTCTAGCTCAAATGTCACATCATTTAAAGCATTTATTATGTTTTCACCAACTATAAATTGCTTATTTACATTTTCTAATTTTAAATAGCTCATAATAACCTCACCTTAAAATTTTTTATAACCAATAACAACAGCATTACCATTTGGATCAAAACCAACAATTGTATATGCCTCTGTATAATTTTTGGGGATTAATTCCTTTGGTATTTTAAACTTAGGCAGCTTATAATAGGTATCATTATTAGTAAAGCATCTACCTGCATCATAGTATACTTCCTTTTCATCATCTTTTATGTATAAGCCCATAGATAAAAAGGTTTTTTTAGGGGCATTTAACCATTTCTTATAATCATATTCTATGATTACCTCTTTTATATTTATAAGACGATTATGCTTATAATATACTATTATTTTTATATATTTAATTAAAAAAATAATATTAATAATAAACAATAATAAGCATGTGCTTAACAATAATAATATTAAAACCATTCCAAGAATAATTAATACAATCATATCCGATTTATTAATAATTAAGGAAATAAACCAACCAAAAATAGGTGTTGATATTAATAATCCAATAAATGTATATAAAATAGTAAATAATTCAGATTTAACCATTATTTTCGCATGCATTGTTCTTGTATTTTCACCAATATATGTATCCATTTATACATCACCACTTTTCATACCTTTATTATAACAAAAAAGAGTTCATCATTGAACTCCTTAATTTTTTTATTTATTATCTAAATTTTATATAATTATATAGCTTATGTGCTAATTTAGGTAATAGCTCTACAAGTAATACAACTATTACTATAATAATACAATAAGCATAACCTTTTGCATATTCTACATTTTCTATAACTGGATTTATAGCGTAGCCTAGAGTATCAGTTGCACCTACTATAAATTCAGCCATAATCAATACCTTTATACCTAAGCCTACTGCAGAGATAAATGAGGCTCTAATGCTAGATAATATTA
>JAFTQR010000039.1 GCA_017462645.1 Acholeplasmatales bacterium
AATATAACTATAACGCATATGGAGAATTATTATCTATTACAGGAACTAATACATCATTAGGTCATAGAAACCCATTCAGATGGAAGGGTTACTATTATGATAAGGAAACAACATATTATTACTATGAAGGTAATAAGCCTAGATTTTGATAATCAATTCTTGTAGACTCTTTTATTTTTGTTATTAAAATTGTATAATTACTTATGAAATTAGGTGATTATATGAAAAGTATATATGGATATACTGAGGAAATGCTGAAGGAATATTTAAAAAGTAATAATCAAAAGCCCTTTAGAGCTGCTCAATTAATTGAATGGCTATATAGACATAAAATATCTTCATTCGATGAAATAACAAATATGAAGAAGGATTTTATATTACAATTAAAAAATGATTTTACAATAGATGAATTAGAATGTGTTACTCATCAAAAATCATCTGATGGTACACAAAAGTTCCTATTTAAGCTAGCTGATGGCAATTTAATTGAAACGGTATTAATGTGTCATGACTATGGATATAGTGTTTGTGTAACAACACAGGTAGGCTGTAATATGGGATGTCAATTTTGTGCATCAGGTATGAAGAAGAAGCTTAGAAATTTAGAAGCATTTGAAATAGTATTACAAATACTAACTGTTTCTAAGCTTGCAGATGTAAGAGTGAGTCATGTTGTTGTAATGGGTATTGGTGAACCATTTGATAATTATGATAATGTAATTAGATTCTTAAAAATAATTAATAATCCATTAGGATTAGAAATAGGAGCTAGACATATTACTGTATCTACATGTGGCTTAGTAGATAAAATATATGAATATTCTGATTTTGATTTACAGGTTAATTTAGCTATTTCATTACATGCTCCAAATAATGAAATAAGAAATCAAATTATGAATATAAATAAGGCTTATCCAATTGAAAAGCTTATTGATGCAATAAAATATTATATTGATAAAACGAATAGAAGAGTTACTATTGAATATATTTTATTACAAGGAATAAATGATTCTAAGCAAAACGCAAATGAGCTTGCGAATCTATTACATGGATTAAATGTATATGTAAATTTAATTCCATATAATGAGGTTATTGAAAAGCCTTATAAAAGAAGTAAGCCAGAGGATATGGTTTCCTTCTTTGATGTTTTAAAGAAAAGAAGAATTAATGTTCAATTAAGACGTGAGCAGGGTGGAGATATTGATGCTGCCTGTGGTCAATTAAGAAGTAAGCATATTAAATAATTGAATAATTTACATAATCCATCAAAAAATAATATTGGTGATAATATGAGAATTACAAAAATTCTTTGGGTATTAATTACAATATTAATTATTTGGTGGATTTATTATTTATTTATATCTCCTAATATTTTCAAGCATGAAAAGGTAATAATTCCAGATATTATTGGCTTGAATGAAAATGAAGCATTATCATTGTTAGATGATAATAATGTTAGCTATGAATTATGCTACATAGATGGAGGGTCTAATAAGGTTATATCTACTAATCCGGAAAAGGGTATTACCGTATATGATAATTATAAAATAAAGGTATATATTGAAAAGCCATTACCTAGCTATTATGAAAGCTTTGAGGGTTTAATATATTATAAGAATAAGGATATTATAGATGAATATTGTAATAATCATAATCTAACCTATGAAATAGAATATGTAGCAGGTGAAACCTATATAGATGGTCAAATAATTTCTCAATCTAAGAAAAGTAATGAAATAGTCAAGGAAAATGAGCATATTATTTTTTATATTGCTGTTAGTAATGATTATTTTAAAATGCCTAATTTAGTAGGCTTAAATATCTATGCTGCATTAGATATTTTAAAAAGCTATGATCTAAAATATAATTTAATTTATTATGATGCGCCTATAACGGTTGATACTGTTATTTATCAATCAATAGATGAGGGAAGAATTATTAAAAAGGGTAATGATTATACATTTGATATATATATTTCTAACGGTATATCATAATTGTAAAATTTGAAAATTATGGTATAATTAATAAGTCAATGGAGGATTAATTAATGCTAAAAGGAAGAGTTATTAATTTAAATGGTGGAATATATAAGGTTTTATTAGAGGATTCTAATATTATTTCAGTTAAGGCTAGAGGTAAGCTTAGAAGTGAAAAGCAATATGCTGTTAATCAAAAATCCTATAGTAAAAAGGCAGTACTACAAACTATAAAAAATTCACCTAAGGTTGGAGATATTGTATATATCGAAAATGATATGATTGATCATTATGAGCCAAGAAAGAATGAACTTATAAGACCTGATATCGCAAATGTTGATCAAATATTATTAGTGTTTGCGGCTAAGGAGCCTGATTTTTCCTTTTATTTATTAGATCTATTTATTGTAAATATTATTAAACAAAATATTAAGCCTTGTATAGTAATATCTAAAATTGACAAATTAAATGATAATGAGCTAAATGATTTAAAAAAATCATTAGAATATTATCAAAATATGGGATATCCTGTTTTATATGTTAATAGTAAATCAGGTGAGGGCGTAGATAAGGTTAAGGAGGCACTAGATAATAAAATAACTGTATTATCTGGTCAAACTGGTGCTGGTAAATCTACATTAATAAATGCGATTATTCCGGATTTTAATTTAAAAACATCTGAAATATCATTTGCTTTAGGTAGAGGTAAGCATACTACAAGAGAAACTAATTTATATATTTATAATAATGGCTTTATTGGTGATACGCCAGGGTTCTCTAAGCTTGATGTATTGGGTGTAGATAAAAATGAATTATCTTCCTTATTTATCGATTTTAAGGATTATTCTTGTAGATTTAAGGATTGTAATCATACTGAAAATATAATGGGGTGTAGTATAAAAGAGGCAGCTAAAAATGGAGAAATATTATCTAGTAGATATGATAGCTATTTAAAAATGTATAAGCAGCTACTAGAGGGGGAGAAAAAATGAAAGTATCTTTATCAATTTTAACAGTAGATTATTTTAATATTGAAAATCATCTAACACCTATTTTAGATGATTTTGAATATATTCATTTAGATATTATGGATGGAGAATTTGTACCAAATATATCATTTGGTTATTCATTAGTTGGAAGCTTAAAAAAGAAAATTAATAAGGTGTTTGATACTCATTTAATGATTAAGCATCCACAAAATTATATTGAGCAATTTGTTAAGGCAGGTAGTGACTATATTACCTTTCATGTAGAAGCTGATTGTGACGTTATAGAAACAATTAACCTAATTCATTCCTATGGAATTAAGGCAGGTATATCTATTAAGCCTAACACAACAGTAGAGGATATTCAAAAATATTTACCATTAGTAGATATGGTTTTGGTAATGTCTGTTGAGCCAGGCTTTGGTGGTCAAAAGTTTATGATGAATTCTATTGATAAGGTAAAATCATTATACGATTTAAGAAAGAAGAATAATTATAGCTACTTAATTAATATTGATGGTGGTATCAACGCAGATACAATTAATCATGTTAAGGATTATTTAGATTTAGCTGTAAGTGGCTCTTATGTTTTAAATGCACCTAATCCAAAAGAAAACTTAAAGAAATTGAGTTAGGGTTATTGAAAATAAATATAGAAGATTATTATATAGATTTGGAAAAGCTATCTTATGAATCTTTTTAATGTTATTAAGCGTTGCGCTTGGTGGATTAGGTATATTCGGAATTAGCTATGCTGCATTTGTGAGTATATACATGGTCTTAATGCTATTTGCCCTTGGTTGGATTTTTGATATGGGCTTTGGTATTGCTTTTGGTAATGATCAATTTGAAAGCTCAGATTTCGTTTCTAATGGCACAACCTCAATGTCGATAAAAAGAACAAAGAAGCATATACTAAGAAGATCTAAATTCTGGGCTGTAACATCTATCCTATATATCATATATGGTTTAGTTTGTGCATTTTTAGGAATTAAAGAACATGCTGCATATTATGACGGATATAAATATTATATTGTTTATTTTGCTGCTGCAGGTATGTCTTTTGTTGGATGTATTGCATGTATTATAGCTGCATTAATCAATAAAGAGGATGCTAGAATAGGAAATTATGACAAAGAATAAAAAATGTCCACATATGTGGACATTTATTCTTTATATAAAACAAAAAACTGGCTTAGCCAGTTATATGTCTTAATTAAGCTCTTTCAATGTTAGCCTTTTTTAAAGCTCTAGCAGAAATCTTAACTTTCTTTACATTTCCGTTTTCATCTTTGATATGTACTGTTTGAAGATTAGCCTTCCAAGTACGACGAGTTGCGTTAAGGGCATGTGATCTTCTATTACCTGTTACAGTAGTTTTTCCAGTTAAATAACATTTAGCCATTTTGGTAACCTCCTTAGACGATTAATAAATTCATTCAGCCTTAATAGTATAACTTATCTAGAATAAATAATCAAGTTTTTTTTTGCAAAAATAAAAAAAAGTTTAATTTGAATATTTTTTTATATAAAAATATATCAATTTTAGATATAATTGCATTAAAAATTTGACTTTTTTAACGAAAAGTGATATAAATCTTATGTCTAGGAGATATGTCGATATAAATTTAGTTTACAAAATTATAAACTAATGATATAATGTTAAGTAAGTTAGACATTTCATAAAAAGGCGGGATGCGATGGTATTTAGGACTTAAGGATATAGTGAAAGCTAATCCTAATATTATTTTGGTTTTATAAAACATAATTAAAATACAGGTCGCTGTATAATCGTATATATTTTTAAATCAATTAGGAGGATTACCATGAGTGTTAGTAGTATAAGTGTTGCACTATTTAAAAAGATGGTAATAAACGGCGCAATTAACTTAAAAAATAACCATAAGGAAATAGATGAGCTTAATGTTTTCCCAGTTCCAGATGGTGATACAGGTACAAATATGTCAATGACAGTAATGTCAGGTGTTAGAGAGCTTAACAATTGTGAGTCAAGCTCAATTATAGAGGTAGCAAAGGTTTTATCTCGTGGTGCTTTAATGGGTGCTAGAGGTAATTCGGGTGTTATTCTATCTCAATTCTTTAGAGGATTATATGTTGGATTAAAGGATATTCAGCATAATTATTTAGATTTAGATGATTTTATGGCTTGCTTAGAATCAGGATGCCAAATTGCTTATAAGGCAGTTATGGAGCCAGTTGAGGGTACAATCCTTACTGTTGTTAGAGAGGCAGCTGAAAACACTAAGCTAGTATATAAGAAATTTAAAACAATTGATGAATTATTAAACTATTATATTATCGAGGCTAAAAAGTCTTTAAATAACACACCTAACTTATTACCAGTTTTAAAAGAGGCTGGTGTAGTAGATTCAGGTGGTGCAGGCTTCTGTAAAATCATCGAAGGTATGATTATGGCATTAAATGATGAAATGCTTGAGGTTCATGATGATGAGGCTGAAAAGAAGCAAAGTGCTGCAGCATCAGCTAATGCTGATATTAAGTTTGGCTATTGTACAGAATTTATTATTGAATTAAATAAGCCAGCTGAATTTGAAGAGAAGACTTTAAAATCTGCACTATCAATTTTAGGTGATTCATTAGTTGTTGTACGTGATGAGGATATCGTTAAGGTGCATGTACATACAAATACACCAGGTAGAGCTTTAGAGATTGCTCAAAAGCATGGTGAGTTTGTTACATTAAAAATTGAAAACATGAGATTACAGCATTCAAATCTTCAAACAGGTGCTAATGGTGAGCCTGTTAAGAAGGAAGAACCTAAGAAGCATTTCGCATTAATCTCTGTTTGCTTTGGTGATGGTATTGTTCAAACATTTAAGGATTTAGGTGTTGACTACGTTATTGAGGGTGGTCAAACAATGAATCCATCTACAGAAGCATTTGTTGAGGCTATTAAGGCAGTTAATGCTGAAAATATTATTATTATTCCTAATAACTCTAACGTAATTATGGCTGCTAAGCAGGCTGCTAGTATGTGCTCTGATTGTAACGTAGAGGTTATCAAGGCTAAGACTATTGCACAAGGCTATGCATCATTAATGTATTTTGATGTAGAGGGAGATATGGAATCTAATTTAGAGGCTATGTCTGAAGCTATCGCAGCTTGTAAGTCTGGTGAAATTACATATTCAATTAGAGATACTGAAATTGGTGGTGTAAAGATTACTGCTAATGATTATATGGGTATTGCTAATGGTGAAATAATTGTTTCTACTAAGGAAAGAAGTGATGCATTAAAGTCTTTATTAGAGGGCTGTATTAATGATGATTCTCAGGTAGTAACATTCTTCTATGGAAATGATGTTTCTAAGGAAGAGGCTGATGCTTTAGAGGAATTGGCTTTATCAATTAATCCAGATGTTGATGTTGAAATAATTGAAGGTAAGCAGGATATTTATTCTTATATTATTGCTGTTGAGTAAAAAATGGGCCAATCTTAGATTGGCTCTTTTTATATTTTAAAAAATAAGGAGGTGGGAATGTGAAATTAACTGATATTAAGGGTGTAGGTAAGAAAAGCCTAGAGGCTTTAAATGATGATAATATATATACTGTTGATGATTTAATACATACCTTCCCAGCATCCTATACTATTTATGAAATTAATAATGATTTAGCCTTTTCGGGCGAATATGTTAGTATAACAGGAACACTTACTAGTGCCCCGTATTTCTTAAAATATAAAAAGAATGTTAACTCTATTTTATTTTATATTTATATAAATAACATAAAGCTTAAATGTATTATGTTTAGTAATGATTATTTAAGATATAAGCTTTTTAAGGATACTAGGGTAACACTTTATGGTAAATATAAAATAGATACAAAAGAATTCTTAGTAAGAAGTATCTTTTTTGATGCCTTTGAAAATAAAATAGCTATATCCTATAAGCTTAAGCATACAAAGGATAATATAATATCTAAGGCTATTAATTATCTATATATAAATAATTATAGATTAAATGAAACATTACCATTAGAATTATTAGATAAATATAAGCTTTATGATATTAATAAATATATTTATGCTCTTCATTTGCCTAATAATAAAGAAGAATATAGACAGGTTATTAGAAGAAGAAAATATGAGGATTTTTTTTGGTATGCTTTGTCTTTAGAATTACTTAAGGCTACTAGAAAGGATTCTAGTAAAAGAAAAAGAGAAATTAATGTTGATATAATTAACCTATTTATGAAAACTGTTAAATATCCTTTAACAGAGGATCAAAAGAAGGCTATTTATGATATTTATAATGATATATTAAATGATTATCCTATGAACAGGTTAATCCAAGGTGATGTAGGCTGTGGAAAAAGTATTGTTTCCTTAATTGCTAGCCTTATGCTTATAAGTGCTGGCTATCAGGTTGCAGTAATGGTTCCTACTGAAATGCTTGCTATTCAGCAATATGAATCATTTAAGGAAAGCCTATCAGGCTTTGGTCTACAAATAGAGCTATTAACCTCTAATATTAAAAAATCTGTTAAGGATGATATTCTTTATAGATTAGAAAATAATAGAGTTCAATTAATTGTTGGAACTCATTCCTTAATCGAAGATAATGTTAGATTTGCTAAGCTAGGTTTAGTAGTAATTGATGAACAGCATAAGTTTGGTGTTAATCAAAGACAAAGATTAGTTAAAAAATATAATAATGTTGATTGTCTTTATTTAACCGCAACACCAATTCCTAGAACATTAGGATTAACAGAATTTGGTGATTTAGATATTACCTCTATAAAAACTATGCCTATAGGTAGAAAGGTAGTAAAAACAAGACTTGGAAGCTTTAAGAAGATTAAAAGCCTTGCAGAATTTATTAATACTCATATTTTATATAATGAACAGGCATATATTGTTGTTCCATTAGTAGAGGATAATGATGAATTAGCTGCTGTGAGCATTAATGAGGCATATGATATTTTTAAGGATTTATTACCAAATGCTAAAATAGGTATTGCTCATGGTAAGCAATCTGCAATAGATAGAAATAATATTATGAGTGATTTTAAAAATGGTAGAATTGATATTTTATTATCAACAACTGTTATAGAGGTAGGTGTTAATGTTCCTAATGCTACTATAATGGTAATATTGAATGCTGAAAGATTTGGTATGGCTCAAATTCATCAGCTAAGAGGAAGAGTTGGTAGATCAGCAAGCCAAGCCTATTGCTTTTTAATTAGTGATGATACTAATAATGAAAGATTATTAGCCTTAGAGGAAATGTCTGATGGCTTTGATATTGCTAATAAGGATTTTGAGATTAGAGGTCCTGGACAATATTTTGGAGAAAATCAAAGCGGACATTTTGAAATAGGTATTGCCGACTTTAATGCCGATTTAAATATTTGGAGATGCGCTAAAGAGGATGCGAAGAAATATTTAAATAAATTTTTAAATAAAGAGATATATAGCTCTAAATTCAATGAAATAATTGATATAAATAAACAACAAAACGGTAAAATAAACTAGTTTTTACTATAAGTAAATGGTAAAATAGAAATAATTTAGGAGGATTTATTATGATTAGAATTGGTGTAGATGCTAACGGTGGAGATTTTGGAGTTGAAGCTACAGTTCCAGGCGCGATGCGTGCTATTTCTATTTACGATGATATTGAAATAGTTTTATATGGTGATGAAAATAAAATTAAGCCATTATTAACAAATAGTGAAAGAATAACAGTAGTACATACTGATAAGACAATGAATATGGGTGAAAAGGATCCTATTAAGGCTGTAAGAGGTGGAAAGGATACATCACTTTGTATGGCTATGTATGCTGCTAAGAATGGTGAGGTTGATGCAGTAGTAACAAGTGGTCCAACACAATGTGTTGTTATGGCTGCACATTTAATTATTAGAAGATTAAAACAAATGGAAAGAGTTGCGTTATGTCCGCTTATTCCAAATTTAGATGGTAATCCAAGATTAATGCTTGATGTTGGTGCTAATGTAGAATTAAAACCAGAGCACCTAGGTCAATTTGCTATTTTCGCAACAGTTGCGGCAAAAGAGGTATTTGGTATTAAGGAGCCTAAGGTAGGATTATTAAATATTGGTTCTGAGCCTGGTAAGGGTAGACCTATTGATAAGGAAACATATTATTATTTAGAGGATTTAGAGGGAATTAAGTTCTATGGTAATATTGAGGGTGATGATATTGTAAATTGTCCAACTGATATTATTCTTACTGATGGCTATGGTGGAAATATTTGTATGAAGTCATTAGAGGGTACTGCTAAGGGTATGGCTAAGATGCTTAAGGAAGAAATTAAATCATCTTTAGGTGGTAAGATTGGCTATTTATTTATGAAGAAGAACCTAAAGCGATTTGCTAAGAGAATGGACTCTAGTGAGGTAGGTGGAGCTATGATCTTTGGTATTGGTAAGCCAGTAGTAAAGGCTCATGGTAACTCTAAGGGATATGCATTTAGTAACGCTATTAAGCAGGTTAGAACAATGGTTTTATCTAACTTAATTGAAAAGGTAGTAGAGGCTTTACCAGAACAAAAAAAGGATGATAATAATGAATAATTTATTAAATGAATTAGAGGAGGCATTAGGCTATAAATTCAATGACATTGAATTATTAAGAATAGCCTTAACACATTCCTCTTATGCAAATGAAAATTCACTTGAATGTAATGAGAGAATGGAATTTTTAGGTGATGCTGTATTAGAGCTTTGTATGTCTAAATATTTATATAATAGTCTAGATTTAGATGAGGGTGTCTTAACTAAAACTAGAGCTAAGGCTGTTTGTGAGGAGGCCTTAAATATTTATGCTAAAAAAATTGATTTACCTAAATATTTATTTTTAGGTAATGGTGAGGAGCTAACTGGCGGAAGAAAAAGACCTGCAATTATTGCTGATGCATATGAGGCAGTATTAGGTGCTATTTTCTTAGATGGTGGATTTGAGGCTTCAAATAATGCAGTTGTTAAGAATATTCTTCCTCATATGCAGCATGTTTTAAAATTTAAGGATTATAAATCTATGCTTCAGGAAAAGCTACAAAGCGAAAAAAGATCTATAAGATATGAAATTACTAAGGATGAAGGCCCAGCTAATAATAAAACATTTGAGGCTGTAGTTTATATGGATAATATACTTATGGGTAGAGGTGTAGGTAAATCTAAAAAGGAAGCACAACAAAATGCCGCGAAAGATGCGCTTGATAAAGAGGCAAAAAGCTAATTTTTACGTATAATATATTGGTGATGTTTATGTTAATGGCTATTATAGGCATTAATGGAAAAATGGGCAGTAAGTTATATGAATATTATAAAAATAGCTTTGATATTGTTGGTGTTGATTTATATCCTAAGGATGATGTATTAATTTATAAAAGTCTTAGTGATATAAAAGATAAAATAGATGTAGTGGTTGATTTTTCTGATTGCTCATTATATAGTGAGCTAGAATATGCGGTTGATAATAAAATTTTAACATTGAGTGGAACTACAGGATACGAATATTCACAAATAGAAAAATTAAAGGCCAAGGGGAATGATTTATTTTATTGGTCAGCTAATTATTCTAAGGGAATTAGTTTATTTACCGATATTATTAAAGAGGTAAATGAAAAATATAATTTATTCGATTTTATCGAAATTCATGCATCAACAAAAAAGGATAGCCCAAGTGGAACAGCTAAAATGCTAGCTGACGCATTGAATATAGGCTATGAAAATATACAATCATTGAGATTGCTACATGCCCCCGCAATTCATCAGCTGATGTTTTCATCAAATGATGAGATGATTATAATAAGACATGAGGTGATTAGCTCACATGCTTTTTTAGAGGGGTTTGACACTAAATTGAAGGAAATGATGAACAGTGATATATAAGCTATATGAAAAGGGATACTTTGATTATTACAGGTTTATAGTTGATGAAGCTAAATTATTATCATTAACCTGTGATGAAAGTATTATTTTAATAAAAATATTAGATGAATATAATAAATCAAAAAAATACTCTGTTGATAATATTTTAAATGGTTTAAATATGTCAAATGATAAGTTTGATTTAGCATTAACCTCATTAATGGATAGAGGTTTCTTTGAAATATATTTAGATTATGATTCTAATGGAATAGGTGAGGAATTTATTTCATTAAAGGGCTTTTTTAATAAGGCTAAGGATTTATTAGAGTCTAATCCTAATGAAATTAATGATGAGCTTACTATGATTAATAATCTTGTTAAGGATAAGCTTAATAGAATATTAACCTCAAAGGAAATAGAAATCATTGCAGCGTTAGTTTTAGAGGATAGATATACTATTAATGATTTTAAGCGTGCTTGTAAGCTATTAGAGGATAAAAAGAAGAATATAACTATACGAGGATTAGCTCAAGCTCTAGCTACTAAGGAGCCAGTAGAAAAGCCTAATCCTACATCAAATGTAGTTAAGGATTTCTTTAATAGTATTAAGTAATGAATAAAAATAAATCATTACAAATAATAAACACGCTTAAGGAAATAATACCTAATCCTAACTGTGAGCTTGATTTTAATAATACCTTTGAGCTAATATGTGCTGTTTTGTTATCTGCACAAACAACAGATAAAAGAGTAAATATAGTAACAAAGGAATTATTTAAAAAATATCCAAATCCTAAAAGCCTATCATTAGCTAATTATGATGACGTTTTAAATATCATTAGTAGTGTGGGATTGGCTAAAAATAAAGCTAATAATTTAATATCATTAGCTAATATTCTTCATAATGAGCTTAATGATATTGTTCCTAATACAATGGAAGAACTACTAAAGCTTCCAGGTGTTGGTCGAAAAACAGCTAGTGTAGTTTTGGCTGTTGGTTTTAAAATACCATCTATGCCTGTAGATACTCATCTACATAGAATGGCTATTAGATTAGGATATATTAAGGCTAAGGATAATGTATTAAAGGCTGAAGAAGCATATAAAAAATATATTCCTAAGGATATGTGGATTGATGCACATCATTTGTTATTATTATTTGGTAGATATCATTGTAAATCAATTAATCCTAATTGTTTTGGCTGTAGGCTTAATAATTATTGTAATTATAAGAAATAGAGATTTTTCTCTATTTTTTTTATATTTATATATGTATTATTTTATTGGTGATATTATGAAGGTTAAAATTATAGATTGTGAGCATGAGGAGGATTTAGAGGAGGCTATTAATAGCTTTCTAAAGGAGGATATTATATTAAAGGATATAAAATATCAGGCCTGTCATTTTACTAATAATGGTGAACAAATTTATTCCTTTTCTGCTTTAATTATTTATGAATAATATTTATAAAATGCATATATAAAATCATATTAACTTCCCACACTATTTGTTTTTTTTATCAAGTAGCTTTTTTCTAGACATTTTGTATTAAAAAAATATAATAGTTTAAAAGAGGTATGCTTATGGAAAAAAATATTAAAAATTTAAAAAAGGAATTAAATCAAAGAAAAAATAAGAAAGAGATAGTATATGACGTTGTAGGTGTTGAACTTAAGGTTAGAAGGTTATCCTTATGCAAAACATTATCAGCTATAGCTGAGAAGATTTGCTCATCATCATATCTTTGTAAAATTGAAAAGAATCAAATTACTCCCAATAGATATTATTTAAAGGAAATATGTAATAGGCTAGATATGACTCAGGACAAAATTGATACCCTACTTAATCTTAAAATGACTTTAGCTAAGGTTATAAGAGCTTATTTAACAGGAAATTATTCTTTTATTAAGAAATCATATGATGAAGGAAATGGACTTAAAAATTATAGATATAAAATTATTGAATTAATATATTATATTTCAATAAAGGATTTCTATAATGCTAATAAAATTTTTATGGAGCTAATGCTATTAATTAGTAATATGACTGATTTTGATTTAGCTGTTTTTGGATTATTTTCTGGTATATTATCATTTTATAATCAGGACTTTATTGATTCTATAAAAACATTAAGAGCTGTTAATAATAGCTTTGGAATAATTGATTTTGATATTTTAAAAATAAAATATACATTCTATTCATTTAAGTGCTTAAATAGCCCAGAATGTATTTCAGAATATAATAAGCTAAAGCTATATCTTTTAAATAATGGCTATTATGAATTATTAGAAGAAGCAAATTATGTAATGGCATTGTATTTGCTTAAAAATAAATATTTTTATAATTATTCCGACATTTTTAAATCTATTAAATCAGATAAATATCGATATACTTTAATTTATCTATCAAGATATATGCTTGCTCCAAAGCTTGATAGAAGTAAGCTTGTTACAAAGGCAAATGATTTTTGTAGTTATTTAGAATTATTGCATACTGATCGTTTAAAGGGCTGTGAGGTAATAGAAAGAATGAATACCTCGTTATTTGATATTGATTTTAACCTATTAATTTTACAATACCTAGCTCAGAATGATGATAAAAGAATTGAATTTATTGAGAAAATAGCATTGCCAATTTTAGAAAGAACTAGTGATCAATTCATGATTGATTTATTTTTAGATGAGCTTAATAGA
The DNA here is from genome assembly GCA_017462645.1 of Acholeplasmatales bacterium. GTDB lineage: Bacteria > Bacillota_I > Bacilli_A > Acholeplasmatales > Anaeroplasmataceae > Anaeroplasma. The sequence goes on from JAFTQR010000039.1 coordinate 13,538, forward strand.
ATATCTACTAGCAAGGCCAAATATAAAATATTTAGTCAATCCTATAGATTGTTAAAAAATAAATTATATGGCTAAAAGATTATTTATATTTTGTTTATTATTCTTATTATTTTCATCTAGCTATAATGCTTTTGCGGCAACATGGAATTATCAATGGACTAATCAAATTGTAGAGGTTCCAGTAGGGGCATCACTTGAAGGCTATAAGAGCCTGCCAAAGGCTAGCTTGTATAAAAATGGAGAGCTGATGTCTGATGCTAATATTACATATTTAAGAGAAGGTGACTGGCTTTATTATATGAAGGATGTTGACACATCTAAGGTTGGAGAGTATAAGGTTTGGTATAAGGCCTTTGAAAATGAGAAATATAAGCCAGGAACATGTAATAATTATAAATGCTTAGTAACATTTAGGGTTGTTGATAAAATAAAGCCTAAAATAGAAATTGTAAATAAAGAACTAACCTTAAAAAAAGGAGATACCTATGATTTTGCTAGTAATGTAATAGTTACAGATAATTATAGTACTGATATTTATTTATATTTTGATAAGACAATTGATCAAATTGTAGGAGAAGAATATGTTAATGTAGTTGCTGTAGATGGTAGTGGTAATAGAGCTACCGCCTCATTTTTAGTAAAAATGACTAATATTTCTAAGCCTATAATTATTTTTAAAAATTTAAGTAATACATTAAATGCTCCTAAAAATGGCGCTTTAGATATAACTGAATTTTTTACTGCTTATGATGCTTATGATGGTGATATAACAGATAGAATAGTTTATCCAACCATAAGCTTAAATGAGCTTGGAGTATATGACTATACTGTTAGTGTTACTAATTCATCTAATTTACAATCATCATATACAATTAGTATTAATGTAATTGATGGTGTATCACCGACAATTGAACTAATTAATGATATACAATATTTTGAATATAATGCTGATATATCTAAAATAAATTTTAAAGATTATATTACCATAACAGATAATGAAGTAATTGATTATAGTAAATTATCAATTACTCATAGTATTGAAAATGTGGTTGGTAGCTATTATGTTAATTATAGCTATGATGATGGAACTTTTATTGTTCAAAAAAATTTAAAGGTAGTATTAATTAGTAGTAATCCACCAGTGATAGAGGCAGATGATATTGAAATATATGCAAATGAGGATTTTGATATATTTAATTATATTAATATAATTGATGATTCTGATCCAAATATATATAACTCTATTGAGGTCTTTGAAAATATTGATTTAAGTACACCAGGTGAATATCCAGTTACTATTTATGCGGTTAATTCATCAGGTCTATCATCTAGTAAGGAATTAATCGTTAGGGTTTTAGATGAAGATATTATAGCTGAGGATGAAAATATTGTTAATGATAATGATGAATTTGATAGTGTTTTGTATTATTTAAAGAAGCGTGATGAGGAACAGCAGATTAAAAATATTATTATTTTTATAAGCTTAATTGTTGTTGTTGTAGGTGTTTTAGTTTTTCAAATAGTTTCCTATAAAAAGAAGAAAAATATTTAAAATACATATATTTTATAGTAAAATTATTTTATAGGAAGTGATAACGATATGAAAGGTTTTCTTTATGGACAAACTGAATATAATTTATTAGCTTGTACTAATAGAATTAAAGAGTATGTAATGCTTGCCAAGGAAAACTCTTTTGATTTTTTAAGTATCACTGATAATAATTTATATGGCAATTATAAATTCTATAAATGCTGTATTGATAATGGCATTAAACCATTAATAGGCTTAGAATATAGCTTTACCACAGAGGATCAAAACCAATCTAAGGTATTGCTATATGCTAATAATAATAACGGATATAAGGATTTATTAAAAATATCTTCTATTGAAAAAACAAAAAAGCCTGATTCTTTAGATATATTGAAAAAATATCAAGACAATATTAGTATTATTTTTGTGTTTAATGATTCATTTTTAGAAAGATTAATTTATAGTAGAGAATATTCTATTTTAAATGAATACTTAAATATTATTAAGGAATTTAAATATTCATATATAGGAATATCCTATACTAATAGATTGGATAAATTAGAATTGAATAAGCAAATGGAGGATTATGCTAAGCAAAATGGTGTTAAAACACTACCTATTCACCAATGTAAATATCTAAAAAATAAGAATGTTATGGCTTATGAAGCATTATGTGCTATTGGTGGAAATAAGGTGCATGTTAGTGATTTTGAGGATTATAGCTTTGAGATTAATCCAATTGAGGATGAAAGAATTAATAAATTTGTTAATAGTATTAATTTAAAATTATTTGAGGATAAGATTAGTCTCCCTAAATATCCTAATACTAAGGGGGCATCCTCACAGGATTTCCTTGCAGCATTATGTTATAAGGGATTACAAAAAAGAAATAAAAACAATAATAAATATATTAATAGATTACAATACGAATTATCTGTAATAAATAAAATGGGATATGATGATTATTTCTTAATTGTTTGGGATTTTATAAAATATGCGAAACAAAATAATATATTAGTAGGTCCTGGTAGAGGAAGTGCGGCAGGAAGCTTAGTTGCCTATTGCTTGGGTATTACAGAGGTTGATCCGTTAGCCTATGGATTATTATTTGAAAGATTTTTAAATCCTGAGCGTATTAGTATGCCTGATATTGATACGGATTTTCCTGATGTTGATAGAGATTTCATTATTAATCATGTAAAAGATTTATATGGTATGGATCATGTTTGTAATATATCTGCATTTGGTACCTTTTTAGTTAAATCAGCTATTAGAGATGTTGCTAGATGCTATAACGTAGATAACTCTCGTGTAGAGAAAATAATTGATATGGTTGAAAAATATGGCTTTGATAAGCTAATAGAGGAATATGAGGGTACTGATATTGGCATTGTACTTGAAAATGCTAAGGGTATTGTTGGACTTCCACGCCATATCTCTACACATGCTGCAGGTATTATTTTATCTAGTGCACCACTTTCTGATATAATTCCATTACAGGAGGGTATAAATGGATTATATCAATCACAGCTAGAGGCATCAGATTTAGAAAAGATAGGATTATTAAAAATGGATTTCTTAGGTATTAGGAATCTAACCATGATTAGTGGAATGATGAGCCAAATTAAGGGCTTTGATATGAATAAGCTAAGAAATATTCCTTTAAATGATCCTAAGGTATATGAATTGCTTCAATCTGGTGATACTTTAGGTATATTCCAGCTTGAATCTAGAGGAATTAGAAATGTATTAGTTCGCTTAAAGCCAACTAAATTTGAGGATTTAGTTGCTGTGTTAGCATTATATAGACCTGGACCTATGGATAACATAGATGACTATATTACGGCAAAAAGAACAGGTAATATTAAATATTTACATCCTAATCTTGAACCCATATTAAAGGAAACATATGGAATAATTGTATATCAGGAACAAATAATGAAAATAGCTCAGGAGTTCGCTGGATATTCATTAGGAGAAGCTGATATTTTAAGAAGAGCAGTATCTAAGAAGGATTCTCATATCTTAGATGAGCTAGCTAATGATTTTATTTCTAAATCTATTAGTAAAGGCTATTCTAAGGAAATAGCTAAGAATATTTATGATTTGATTTATAAGTTTGCTAATTATGGCTTTAATAAGTCACATTCAGTAGCTTATGCTATACTTTCATATCAAATGGCATATTTTAAGGCTAATTATTTTCCTGTATTTATGTCTAATATTTTAAATAATGTTATTGGTACTACAGAAACAATGGTTGACTATATTTCATATGCTAAATATAGAGGACTTATTACTAATAAGCCTAATGTTAATATTTCATCAAATATATTTGTTTTTACTAAATATGGCTTATTTATGCCTTTTAATTCAATATATTCTATAGGCACTGTTGTATCTGAACAAATTGTTAAGGAAAGAGAAGAAAGAGGTTTATTTAAAGGCTTTGAGGATTTTAAGGTAAGATGTAGCTTCTTATCATCAGCTAATATTCAAGCTTTAATATATGCAGGTGCCTTAGATCTTTTTGGCAAGTCAAAGAAATCAATGTGTAGTAATTCCTCTAAGGAGGATGAGTTATTCTTTAAGCATATGGACGATTATATTGAAAAGAATGATGAATATGATTTTGACTATTTAAAGGAAATGGAGCTTAAATATTTAGGCTTAAATATTGAATATAATATATTTAAGAACATAGATAAATATATTAATAAATATAGAATTATAAGCATAAATAATTTACAGATTGATAACCAAGCTAATATAGTAGCCTATATTAAAAATGTTAAAAAAATAATAACTAAGAATAATAAGCCAATGCTTGTTGGTGAGCTTGAGGATAATCAATCTAAAATTGATTTTGTCATGTTTAGTAATGAGCTTGAAAATAATACGATTTTATTGGAAAGAAATGGACTATATATTGTTAATGGTAGATTAAAATATAATAACAAAAATGAGCTTAATTTCATAATATATAATATAATAGAGAGAATAGATGGAAATGCGAATTAATTTTCGCATTTCTTTATTCTTTCTATTGACTTTATTTATAAAATAGTTATAATAAAATTAAACGATTAAACAATTATTTAATCGTAGGAGGTAGTTTATGACAAAGATAATTAGATTTAAGGGGCTATGCTGTGCTAATTGTGCAGAAGGTTTAGAAAGAAAACTAAATAAGATAAAGGGCGTAAAGGCAACAATAAGCTTTGTAGCTGGTAAAATGATGCTAGAGCTTGATAATGATGATTTATTAGATGAAGTGCTTTTATGTTGTAAAAAGGAATATCCAGACATTGTAATTAAGCTATGAAAAGAAAATTAATTATTAGATTAATAACAGCATTAATTATTTGGATTGTTGCTATTACATTAAATAAATATGATTACTCATTATATCTTTTTATTGCATCATATATTATTGCTGGATATGATATATTATTTAATGCAATAAGAAATTTATTTAGAGGGAAGCTATTAGATGAATTCTTTTTAATGAGTATCGCATCAATTGGTGCCTTTTTCTTAAAAGAAAATATAGAGGCTGTAGCTGTAATGATATTCTTTCAAATAGGTGAATTATTCCAAGAAATAGCTGTAGAAAGAAGCAGAAGAGCTATTGTTGATACAATGAACCTTAAGGTGAATAAATGCTATTTAGAAAATGGTTTAGAAGTTGATCCAGAGGATGTAGAAATAGGGAATGTTATTTTAGTTAAGCCAGGTGAAATGGTACCATTAGATGGTATATGCGTTAGCCAAGGCTCTGTTAATGTTGCATCTCTTACAGGCGAAGCATTAGATGTTGATTTAGATAAGGGAGATAATGTTTTATCTGGTAGTATTAATACGTTAACTCCTTTATTGATTGAGGTTACTAAGGAATATTATGATTCAACTGCAGCTAAAATATTAGATATGGTTGAAAATGCTACTATGAAGAAGGCTAAAAGTGAGAAGTTTATTAGTAAATTTGCTAAGGTTTATACACCAATTGTTGTTATTTTAGCCTTATTATTAGCGTTTATTCCACCTTTGATTTTAGGCTTTAATGAGAATTTTAATGATTGGCTTTATAGAGCATTAAGCTTTTTAGTAGTTTCATGTCCATGTGCATTAGTAGTTTCGGTACCATTAACCTATTTTGCTGGAATCGGTGCTAATGCTAAAAATAAGATTGTTGTTAAGGGTGGAAGCTATTTAGAGGATTTAGCTTTATGTAATACTGTTGTATTAGATAAGACAGGAACATTAACTAAAGCTGAATTTAAAATTACTAAGGTTATTGGTAATAATGAGGATGAAATTTTAAAAATAGCTAAGGGATTAGAAAAGAATTCTACTCATCCATTAGCTCAAGTAATCAATAAGCATGTTGAAGAAGGCTATGATTTTGAAATAGAGGAAACTCCTGGATATGGCATTATCGGTAAAAAAGATGGAAAAAGATATATTTGTGGTAGTGCTAAGCTATTAGCTAAATATAATATAAATCCCATTAATATAGATGAAGTAGGTAGTGTATTATTTATTGCAAATGAAAATGAATGTATTGGAGCTATAATCCTAGAAGATACAATAAAGGAAGAAGCGTATGAAAACATTAGATTATTAAAGTTTATGGGTAAAAGAATTATTGTATTATCAGGAGATATTAAGGAATCTGTTGAAGCTGTTTGTAAGAAGCTAGAAATAAATGAATATTATTATTCATTATTACCACAGGATAAGGTTTCTAAGGCTGAAGAAATAATTAAAAATAATAGTGGTAAGGTTTTATTTGTTGGTGATGGCATAAATGATTCACCAGTACTAGCAATAGCTGATATAGGTGTATCTATGGGCCAAATAGGTAGTGATGCAGCGTTAGAGGCATCTGATGTAGTAATATTAAATGATAATTTATCAGCCTTACCTAAAATGATAAAAATAGCTAAAAAAACAAAAAGAATTGTTTTACAAAATATAATAATGGCTATTGGTATAAAGGCTTTAATATTAGCCCTTTGTGCTTTAAATATCCTAGGTATGGAATGGGCAATATTTGCGGATGTAGGTGTTTGTGTATTGGCTGTTATAAACGCTATGCGTGCTTTAAGAACTAAATAATTAATAGTGCCATCAATTATGATGGCACTTCAGACTGTCGACAAAGTCGGCGGTCTTTTCTTTTGTCATGAGTTATACAGTGGATAAGTATTTCTTTCTTATATATCCTAAAAATGGTATAATTAAGGTAGGAAATGAGTGATGAAAAATGATAACTAAAAAAGAA
>JAFTQR010000040.1 GCA_017462645.1 Acholeplasmatales bacterium
TAATTCTGCATTATATTTAATATTACGTCCCATAAAAAAATACCTCCAAAGTAGACTTTATAATCTCAAGGTCGCGAATCCCCATGGGGATTGTTATTCCTTTTAATTATTTTATTTGTCTACTTTGGAAGTATCATATCATACGCTAGACTTTTATAATTATTACATAATCTCAATAAATGAATCTGAGTCTCCTAATACATATTCTGATTTTTGATCATCTGGTAATTTCTTAATGTCATAATCACCATAGCTCATATTTAAAGTCATGATAAATTTACCTTTACCACTTGCAGTTTCAGCACCTTGATCCTTCATTTCAGCAGCAGATATATTAGCATATGCATTCATGAAATCATTAAAATCAAATTTAGCTGATACAGGAAGACAAGTTTCAACATTATAAGTAATGTAATATGTAACCTTAGTTTCTGCAGGTAATTCTGAAATATCCATACCTGTATCTTCTAAACCTTCCATATTTTCTAAATCAGCTAAGTCCATCACAATCTTAAATTCAATAGTTTTAGCTGTTGTGTTTGAAATTGAAACATTATATTCTTCAACAATAGCATCATTTGTCTTACCATTAACGACATTATCAAAATCAAACATGTTAGTCATGTCATTTTCACCAAATGCATCATCTAATGTAGTATACTCCTTAGTTTCTTCCTCTTCAGCTTGACCAAACATACTAGTTTTAGTTTTTGTATGAGTATATGCATATACATCATCAGTGTACATTTTCATAGTTGAAGTTGTAGTTGACTTCATACCCATATATGTAGATACGTTCTCCATTTCACCCTCTGCATATATACCATCTGTTTCACTCATATACATATCATAATCAATATTCATATTTGTTACAACAGATAAAGTAGTTCCTTGACCTGACGCAGTTATTTCCATAGACATATCCATTTCAAGTTCTGCCTTAACATCAGTAGTAACCTCTTTAACATTTGCTGTAACAAGATTCAAAGCATTTAATACTGCTTCCTTATCACTTGTTGGACTAATAGTCGCAACCTTTTCCTCACCTGTAGATGGATCAACATAAGTTAATTTAGCTGATTCAGCCTCATCACCACAGCTAACTAGCATTAATCCAAAAACAAATAACATTAAAAACGAAAAAATTTTCTTCATGTAATTATCCCCCTTTACATATTCATATTATAGCATTTTTTTTATAATATTACAAAATATTGTAAAAATATGCCAATTTTATTCAAAATTAAGCTCCATATCTACTAATCCCTCATAGAAATCATCCTCATGGGTTACTAATATAACACTACCTGGAAATTTATCGATAGCCTCCCAAAGCTCAGCCTTTGAGGCTATATCTAAATGATTAGTAGGCTCATCAAAGATTAGCACATTACTTTTTTTCATAGTCATTAGGGCTAATCTTACTCTTGTTTGTTGTCCACCTGATAGGCTATTCATAGGCTTAGTAGCTAAATCACCCTTAATACCTGTAGTAGCTAAGATACTTCTTAGCTCACCATCAGTTTTTAAATGATAATAGTATCTTAAATATTCAATAGGAGTTAAATTATCAGGATATTGTTCCTCTTGGGCAAAATAATTTAAATCAGCAGATGGATTCCATATATAAGAGCCATCAATTGGATCTAATATACCTAATATAGTTTTTAGTATTGTTGATTTACCAATACCATTTCTACCTAGAATGGCAATCTTTTGATTTTGCTTCATAAGAAATTCTAAATCAGATAAAACTATTTTATCACCATAGCCTACTGTTAATGATTTTAGCTTTAATACCTCTTGTCCTAAACCCCTTGAATAAGGAAACTTAATATACATAGGCTCATGATTTTTAGGTTTTTCTAGTCTTTCAATTCTTTCTAGCATTTTTCTTCTAGATTGAGCCTGTTTAGTAGTTGTAGCTCTAACAATATTTTTAGCTATAAATTGTTCTGTCCTTTTAATAAATTTTTGTTGATTTTCATATGCCTTCTTATATTGATCCTCTCTTATTTCTCTTTCAGATAAATAAGTATCATAAGGCATATTATATCTTGTCATTATTTTATTATTTAAGCAATAAACACTTTTACCTATTGCTCTTAAAAATGATTCATCATGACTTATAACAACAAAGGCCTTTTTAAAATCAATTAAATATTTAGATAGCCATTCTATATGAGTAGTATCTAAGAAATTTGTTGGCTCATCCATTAATAATACATCTGGTTCCTCTAATAATAGCTTAGCTAAATAAACCTTAGCTCTTTGACCACCTGATAGATTTTTTAAAGGTGTATCAAGTCCCATACTAGTTATACCTAAGCCATTAATCATATTACCTAATGTAGAATTCATTGCATAGAAATTCTTTTCCTCTAGCTCCTCTTGGATACTATTTGCAAATGATAAATATTTATCATATTCATATTCCTTGCATGAGCCTAGCATTTCATAATATTCATTCATTTTAGCCTCTTTTTCTAATAATGGCTTAAATACCTCAGTAATATAATCATAAATAGAAATATCATTTCTAATTTTTAAATGCTGATCTAAATAGCTATATTTAACATTATTAAGCCATTCTATTTTACCTTTATCAGGTATTAAATTTTTGGCTATTAAATTCATAAATGTAGATTTACCACAGCCATTATCACCTACTAAAACGATATGATCCTTAGGTAATATTCTAAATGAAACGTCATTAAACAAATCATTATCTGTGTATTTAAATCTTAATCCCTCTACCTCAAGTAGTGCCATATAAACACCTCCTTAATTTAAAAGCCTAGCAATGCTAGGCTAATAATTAATTTAATTCCTTATTGTGTTTTTTAATAATTTCAATAAATTCATCTACTGTTACAGTAACTTGCTCAGTAGAACCATGCTTACGATATGTAACTAGGTTATTAGCAACCTCATTATCACCAATAACTAATGAATATGGAATCTTCTTAGTTTGTGCTTCTCTAATCTTATAACCAAGCTTTTCCTCTCTATAGTCAGCCTCTTGTCTAATAGAATTATCTAAGAATAATTCTTGAAGCTTTTCACAATATTCCTTATGATAATTTAAATTAACAGGAATAATTTTAACTTGGATTGGTGCAAGCCATGTAGGGAATGCACCTGCATAATGCTCTGTAATAATACCAATAAATCTTTCTAATGAGCCAAATAATGCTCTATGCACCATTACAGGACGCTTCTTAGAGCCATCCTCAGATACGTAAGTTAAATCAAATCTTTCTGGTAAATTCATATCTAACTGAATAGTACCACATTGCCAGATTCTATTCATTGAATCCTTTAGCTTGAAGTCTAGCTTAGGTCCATAGAATGCACCATCACCTGGATTTAACTTATAATCAAAGCCTGCCTTTGTACATGCATCAGCTAAAGCCTTTTCTGCAATATCCCATGTAGAAATTTCACCAATATACTTATCCTCTGGTCTTGTAGATAATTCAATATGGAACTTTAAATCAAATACTGAATATACCTTTTTATATAATAAAATAATATTAGCAATTTCATCTCTAATTTGGCCCTCAGTCATAAAGATATGAGCATCATCTTGAGTAAATGTTCTTACTCTAAATAAACCATTTAAAGCACCTGATGCCTCATGTCTATGAACTAAGCCTAATTCACCTACACGTAATGGGAAATCTCTATAAGAATGAATTGAATTCTTATATACAAGCATACCACCTGGACAGTTCATAGGCTTAATAGCAAATTCACTATCATCAATATTTGATGTATACATATTTTCCTTATAGTTAAACCAGTGTCCTGATTTTTCCCATAATTCTCTATTTAGCATAATAGGAGTTTGAACAAATTGATATCCAGCCTTAGTATGAATATCAGTCCAGAAATTAACTAATGCATTCTTTAATAGCATACCCTTTGGTAACCAGAATGGGAATCCTGGACCATAATCAGAAACCATAAATAATTCTAGCTCCTTACCAAGCTTTCTATGATCTCTTTTCTTTCTTTCCTCTAAATTATGTAAATGTGTTTCTAGCTCGTCAGCTGTAAACCAACAAGTACCATAAATACGAGTAAGCATTTCATTATTAGAATCACCTCTCCAATAAGCACCTGCAACATTTAATAACTTAAAGTTCTTTAATACGCCTGTTGAAATAACATGTGGTCCTCTACAAACATCAGCATAATCTCCTTGCTCATAAATACCTACCATATCATCATCAATAGCATCAATTAGCTCACATTTAAATTTATCATTTGCAAATTTTGCTTTTGCATCTGCCTTTGATAAAGAATAATGGTTAATACCAATATTCTCCTTAACAATCTTCTTCATTTCAGCTTCAATCTTCGGTAAATCCTCCAATGCTACTGCCTTTGGTACAGCAAAATCATAATAGAAGCCCTCCTCAATCGCAGGACCAACACCAAATCTTGTACCTGGATATAATCTGTTCATAGCTTGAGCAACTAAGTGAGCACAAGAGTGATTTAAAACCTCAAAAGCTCTTGGATCACCTTGTAAAACAAGCTCTAATGTTGAATCATTATTAATAGGAGCCTTTAAATCTACTAGCTTATCATTTAATAATGCACAAACACATTTCTTAGCTAAAGATGGTGATAGCTCTTTTGCAAATTCAATTACAAGCTTTCCAGCCTCTACCTCTTTAACACTACCATCCTTTAATGTAATCTTAACCATAAAAATTCCTCCTTAAAAATATAAAAAGCCCTTAGATTTCTCTAAGGACGTATTAACCGCGGTACCACCTTAATTCTAGATATAAAACCTAGCACCTCAAATATTCTTAACGCGAATAACACGAATAGCATTTCCTCTATTATCTCCAAAGGTAGTAATATATTATCTGCATAAGTATTTTCACCAGCCATACTCTCTCTAAAAAGCATATTTAATATATGTTGTCCTTTTTCACCGACATTATTATTATACTATTTTTTTTATTTATTTCAATAAATAATTTTATTTTTAACCTATACATAATAAATTATGTGATTTTATGTGAAAAATACGAAAAAATATATGATATTTTTCGACAAAATATTGACTTTATTAGCTTTTAAGTATATACTTTAAAAAAAGGAGGTTATCGGTTTATGAGTAAGACAAGAAGTGTTGCACCACTAGTAATGGGTATCGTTGGAGGTATCTTAGGTATTTTAGGTGGTTCATGTGTAGCTATTTGTGGTGAATTAGCTGAAGCATTAGAGGTTTCTGCTGGTTTAATCAAGGCTGCTGGTTACATCGCATTAGTTGCTGCAATCGCTGGTTTAGTTGGTGGTTGTTGTGCTAAATCTCAAGCATGGGGTTCTATGGTTGAGTTAATCGCTGGTGTTGTTGTAGCTGTTGCTATCGTATTACAATTAGTTGGTAAGGGCGGATTCAATTTATGGAATACTGCTTCTGCTGTATTATTAATTGTTGGTGGCGCTGTTGGTATGTCTAAGAAGGCAGAGGCTCCACAAGCTGAATAACAAAAAAAGTAAAAGGGGTTATTTAATCCCTTTTATTATTGTATGGTGATTTTTTATGTTAAAGGAATTAGATTTATTTGGAACAAAAATGCCTACATTTGGTTTACTTATAGGCATTGGTGTTATTTTTGCAATGTTAATATATTATCTTCAAATAAAAAATAATAAGGAAGAACAAAAAAGATTTGATAAGCTAGGTGCTCTTTTACCAATAGTTATTTTAGGTGGTATATTTGGCGCTATTCTTTTTGATAAAATAGCTCACTGGGGTGAAAAGACTTGGTATAAGCCAGCAGGAATATCATTTTCTGGTGGATTATTCTTAGGTATTATCCTTTATATTATCTTCTATCCTAAGATTGTATCTAAGGATAAAAATCATTTTATCAAAGATATATCAATTCTAACATGTCCAATGATTATTGCCCATGCATTTGGTAGAGTAGGCTGCTTCTTCGCAGGCTGCTGCTATGGAAAGCCTAGTAATTCATTTCTAGCGGTTACCTTCCCAGAGGGCTCTTTACAGCATACTCAATATGGTTATATAACTCCTGTATTACCTACACAATTATTTGAGGCTGTATTCTTATTTTTATTATTTATTGTAATCTTCTTCTTTGTAAAAAAATATAAAACTCCAGTATATTTATTTAGCTATGCAGTAGCTAGATATATAATAGAGTTTTTCAGAGGAGATAATAGAGGAAAAATATTATCATTTATGACACCTTCTCAAATGATGAGTGTATTATTTATAGGATTAGGAATCTACTTCCTAATAATTGAAAGAAATAATTATAAACAAGCTACTATAGAAATGGAAAAGATGCAAGAATAATCTCTTGCATCTTTTTTATAATAAATCTATAAAACTCAATATACAATTTCCTAAGAAATTAAAAAGATATAAAATTATCTTTCATATCTTTGACTATCATCCATATTTATAGAATTCATTAAAGCATTCATTCTAGATAATAATCTTTCAGCCTTTAGACTACTAGCTGATGCTTTATCTATAGAGAAATGATTTTTTAAATCACCTGGATTAATGTTAGACGAAATAAATACTGGCTTATTTTCTAAAGCTCTATAATTTAAAATAGGACCTAATATTTCATCTCTAATCCATGGTGTCATATTTTCACTACCTAAATCATCTAGCATTAATACATCAATTGATTTAAGCATATTTATTAATGCTTCAAATCTATCAGTATTAATTGCATTCTTTAAATCTACCACTAAATCAGGAAAATAGATTAATAATGATGAGATATTATTTTTAGATAGCTCATTCGCAATACACGCAAGAGTATATGTTTTTCCTATTGAAAAAGAACCATATATATATAATCCCTTACACTTTTGCTTACCAAAGCTATTTATAAACGCAATTATTTGATTATAAATTTTACTTCTACTTTCACTATTAATATGAAAATCCTTTAAATCAGCCTCTAAAATACTAGTAGGTAAATATAGGGTTTTAATTAGATTACTAGCTTCATTTTGTAATCTAAGCTCCTTCTTATATTTACACTCCATTAATATAAATTGATTATCTAGATATTTTGTACAATAGCCCTTTGATTCATTTTTACAAAAATCAATTCCATTACAGCATGAACAATTTTCCATTTCATTTTTCATTATAGAAAAATCATTGACATTAGTAAGATCAATCTTATATTCCTTAAAATAAGCTTGTATCTCATTTATATAATCTGATAATAGAGAGTTATCATAATTAAAATCTACTTTTCTCATAGCTCCTTAAATCCTCCATTATCATTATTTTTAGCATTAGTAGCCTCCTTCTTATCTGATTCTACTAATGTTGTTATATATTTAATCGCATCTATTGTTGAGAACACATTATCCTTAATCCATGATTCGCTTACCTTTTTGAAATAATTAAAAGCCGGAAGCTCTCCACTTTTTTCTTTAATTACCTTCATAATCATACAATTAAGTACACCCTTAGGTAAATTAATATTACTAATTATTTCATTAACAATATCTAAATATTTAACTGGATAATTAGGAATTAAATCCTCTAAAATAATAGATGGTGATGCATTTTCTAAATAATTAATTAGCTCCTCATTTTTAACAATAAATTCCTCTTCATTTTTAGCTACTAGCTTAGGAGCCTTCATATTACGCTTATAATTAAATAAAATATTAGCCTTTTTCTTTAATAGCCTATAATCATATAAGCCGCTTTTATTAATAGAATCATTAAATAAGCCAATCATTTCATTTTCATCAAAGCCATAAACAAATGCTAAATTACATATTTGATCCTTAAAATTCTTAGTAATACCTATTTCTAAGAAATCCTTATTAATATTCTTAACAAATGAATCAAAATCTAGGGTATATTGCTTAATCTTTATGTTCTTATTAGGCTTTTTACCTAAGATATATTTAAATTTATCAAATGTGTAATCTGTATTAATTTGAGAATCAAAAACCTCATCAAAGCTTTTTGTAATATTCTCATAATTAGATTTTTCAAATTTTTCAATTTTAAAATGATTATAAATATAATCAAATGTTTCTTTTCTAATATTAGAATATAAATATAAGCCTAATGTCGCATCCTTTATAAAGTTTTTAGCTGTTAAAGGTGGGCATACAACGTATATATAAGAATTATCCTTATAATATGTATTTAATAGACCTATAGCCTCTAATTTAGTTCTAGCCTTCATAAATTCATTAGGCTTAATAGAATAAATATCAAAAAGATCCTGATGTATAACATCCTCACTTTTCATATTATTTCTTTCTAATAATGAGCAAAATGCTAAATACACCATTAAGGCATCACTACCCATTAATGGTGTATAAAGTAATGAGATAACCGCAACATCATCATTAGATAGCGTAAAGCTTGAATAAATATTAAATTTTGATTTGCTATCAACTGATTTTGTTGCCATAAATACCTCTTACTTATGTAAGCTTAATCCCTTAAGCTCGTATTTTGCTTCTAGCTTAGTATAAACCTCTTGAATAAACTTATATGCCTTTTTAGATGCACCAAACATAAATTCTGAGCTAACATAAAAATCGATTGATGTCTCCTTTGGTGTTTGCATAATAATTTTAGCTGTAACTGCCATATGAGGAGCCTCAGAGAAAATCTCACAATAATCATCATTTACAGAAATAACACTATGGCCCATACCAGATAAAATTTCTAAATATGCTTGCTTAACCTCATCATATGAAGCCTTATAATAGTGTGTTTGTAGTAATTCAATAGTTTCTAATTCCTTTGTTTCAACTGCTGCCATATTACTGTTCTCCTTTTAATTTTTTTAATATTTTTAATGTCATTGTTTGAGTATTATCATCACTATTATCAATGACATAACGAGCTAATTTAGCTTTTTCATCTAAGCTCATTTGAGAGCTTATTTTAGATAGGGCGTAATCATAAGAAATATTATCTCTATTCATAAGCCTTTTAATTTGTGTTTTTCTATCAACATATACACAAATTATTTCATTAAATAGATTTTCCATTTTACTTTCATATAATAATGGTACATCTACAAAAATTAAATCATCATTAATTTCATTAATCTGATTATTTATTTCATTAATAATTAAAGGATGAGATATAGAATTTAGCTTTAGCTTTTCATTTTCATTAGTAAAAATTAAAGCTCCAAGCTTTTTTCTATCAAGCTCCTTATTATCAAGTAAATAATCATTGCCAAATTCCTTAATTATTGCATTATAAAGAGGATATCCTATTTTAGATAGCTCATGACTTATTTTATCACTATCTATAATTTTAAAGCCTTGTTTTTCTATTATATCACAAACATAGCTTTTTCCACTAGCAATTCCGCCTGTAATACCAATAATTTTTTTCATTTTATTACCTCTGACAATTTTCACAATAATAGGTACCTCTACCCATTACCTTATCCTTTTTAATTTTAGAATTACAAATTGGGCATATTTTCTTTGTATGTATTAATAAATGATTTTGATATTCACCCATAACTCCTAATGATGAGGTATAGCTTCTTATCGTAGTACCCTTATATTCAATAGCCTTATTTAAAATTCTAACAGCCTCTTCTATTATTATTTCTAATTCATTAATAGAAATAGTATTACAAAGCCTTTTAGGATTTATTTTAGCCGCAAATAATACCTCATCAACATAAATATTACCTAGGCCACTTAATAGTCCTTGATCTAATAATTTTGTCTTTATTGGAAGAGGGCTATTTATTATTTTATCATAAATTGTCTTTATTTCAAATTTTTTAGTTAAAATTAAGTCAATACCAACATTATTTAATGGTTTTGTCGTATATAAATCATTATTATTCTTAAAAACCATTCTACCAAACTTACGTACATCCTTATAGCATAGCATATATCCATTAGATAAATAATATATAACATGTATATGCTTATCACTAACCTCTTCATTAGGTAAATAATAATATTTACCCTCCATACGTAGGTGAGATACAATATTACCTAAATCTAAATTAAATATAATAAATTTACCTAATCTATTAATATCCTTAATTTCCCTACCAATGATATTATTTTTAAATTCATCAATATCACCATCAATAATAGCATTATATCTAATATCAATATCTACTATTTTAAGACCAATTAAATTAGGTCTTAGAGTTCTAATAACCGTTTCTACCTCTGGTAATTCTGGCATAATTAACCTCTATTAAAATGAATATCATTCATATCAAGCTTATTAGCATCATAAAATGAATCATCATTTAATGGTATTCCTAGTGCTATTAATGAAAATACAAATCTATTATCATTAATACCTAGTATTTCATTACACGGATTAATTCTTTCCTCTAAAGGATAAACACCAATCCAGCAGCTACCATATCCCTTTTTAGTTGCCGCAAGTAAAATATTTTCTGTTGCGGCTGATAAATCTAAGGGTTGCATATGTGGTGTAGAAAGACACTTTGGATCCTTACCTATTACGGCAATAAGTGTATTACATTCAGATAAAATCATAGAGCCCTTAGATATTAATGATAGCTTATTAATTATTTCTTGTTCATTAACAATAATATATTCTCTACCTTTTTGTCTTCTTGCAGATGGGGCAGCCTCTCCATATTTACATAATTCTATTAAATCCTCATTAGATATTTTCTTAGATAAATCATATTTTCTAACACTTCTTCTATTTAAAAGATAATCCATTATTTCACCTCATACCAATTTAAGCCAAATGAATCATCAACTATTAATGGTACATTAAGCTTTAAAGCATTTTCCATAGCATTTTTAACTACCCTCTTTAAAATATCCTCTTCACCCTTAACACATTCAAATACCAATTCATCATGAACCTGGACAAGCATTTTACTCTTTAAATTATTTTCCTTTAATGCCTTATCAACTGATATCATAGCTATTTTCATAATATCAGCTGCCGTGCCCTGAATAGGGGCATTCATAGCCATTCTTTTTCCAAATTCTCTTTGCATATAAATATTTGAATTAATTTCAGGAATAAATCTAATTCTATTCTTTAAGGTATTTACATAACCATTTTGCTTACAGAATTCTACTGTATTATCCATAAATTCCTTAATTTCTGGATAAGCCTCATAATATTTTTTTATATAATTTGCAGCTAACGCATTTGTAATTCCTAAATCAGAGGCTAAGCCAAATGCTGAAATACCATAAACAATACCAAAGTTTACAGCCTTAGCACGTCTTCTATCCTCGCTAGTTATATTCTCCTTATTTAAAACCTCTTTAGCTGTCTTAGTATGGATATCCTCATTATTATTAAAAGCCTCAATAAGCTTAGCTACATTAGCCATATGAGCTAATACTCTTAATTCAATTTGAGAATAATCTACACTATATAAACTATTATTACTATTTGATGGGATAAACATTTTTCTAATTAAATGTCCCTCTTTAGTTCTAATAGGAATATTTTGAAGATTAGGCTCAACACTTGATAATCTTCCTGTTTGAGTTAAAGCCTGTTGGAAAATAGTATGAACCTTTTGATCAGGATAAATCATTTCCTTCATACCGACTATATATGTAGAATAAAGCTTTGTTTTAGCTCTATAATCAATTACTAGATTAACGATCGGATGAGAATCATTTACTGCATTTAAAATCTCAATATCAGTTGAATAGCTATTACCCTTTTTCTTTGGATA
Source organism: Acholeplasmatales bacterium (assembly GCA_017462645.1). Lineage (GTDB taxonomy): Bacteria > Bacillota_I > Bacilli_A > Acholeplasmatales > Anaeroplasmataceae > Anaeroplasma. The sequence continues at coordinate 11,733 of JAFTQR010000040.1, forward strand.
ATCTAAGCCTAGCTCATCAAATAATAATGTACCTAGCTGTTTTGGAGATGATATATTAAACTCACGTCCTGCAAGAGCGTATATTTCAGACTCTAAATCCTTTATTTTAGATTCCATATAATTCTCTTGTGATACAAGCTCATCCATATCAACCTTAAAGCCATTATATTCCATATCACCTAATATTTTAGATAATGGTATTTCTATTTCATTTAATAAATGTAATTGCTTCTTTTCATTCAATCTCTCTAATGCTTCATTCTTTAAAGTATATAAAGCATTAACCTTTTTAGCAACATGTGCATGTACAATGTTAATATCAGGAATAGCTCTTTTAACTCCCTTACCATATACCTGCTCATCATAATATACATCACTATTTCCATAGAATTCAGCTAATCCTCTAAATTCCTCCTTAGCAACGCTTGGATTAATTATATATGTTGCAAGTAATAAATCAAAGCCTACACCATTTAAATCAAGTCCTAATCTTTTACATAAAACATAGGCTCTTTTATAATCAAATATTGATTTATTATTTTCCTCAGATAAAAATAACATAAAATCAATACTTGTATAGATTGTATTAGGATCAACAATAAATGTTCCTAATTCATTTTTAATACCAATTGCGATAAGTGGAGATTTATGATAATTATACTCAAATGTTTCAAAGATTAATGATGAATTAGGTAATAATATCTCTTTAAATCTTAATTGATTATCAACAACCTCATAACCCTTTTCATCTAAATTAACACTAGGCTTTTCTAATTGTAAATCCTTAAATAAAGATTTAAATTCTAGCTCCTGATAGAATGCTAAAAGCTTTTCCTTATCATAATCCTTCTTTTCTGTATCCTCTAGGGTAATAGCCATATCAAAATCTCTAATTATAGTAGCCATTTTCTTACATAAAATAGCTTGTTCATAATTAGCTCTAATTTTTTCGCCATCAGCACCCTTAATTTCATCTTTATTTGCAATAATACCATCTAATGTTTGATACATTTGTAGGTATTTAACAGCCTTCTTTTCACCAATTCCTGGAATACCTGGTAGGTTATCACTCTTATCACCCATCATAGCCTTTAAATCGATAAATTGAGCTACATTAATACTATATTTCTCATAAAACTTTTCAGGTGTATAATCCTCTAAATCAGTTAATCCCTTTTTAGTCATATGAACTGTTGTGTTTTCATCTATTAATTGTAATAAATCCTTATCAGATGAATAAATATCAACATGATATCCAGATTCTACTGCCTTTTTGGCCATCGTACCAATAATATCGTCAGCCTCATATAATGGCTGTTCATATTGCTTAATTCTCATTATATCTAAATATTGCTTAATATAAGCAATTTGCATTCTAAATTCATCAGGCATTGGAGGTCTTCCTGCCTTATAATCAGTCATCATTTCATGACGGATAGTTTTCTTGCCAGCATCAAATGCTACTAAAATATTATCATATTCAGATTTAATAAGACTACTCATCATTCTAACAAAGCCATAAACAGCACTAGTATAAACTCCCTTAGAGTTAGTTGCGTTCATACCTGATGCAGTCATACCATAGTAAGCTCTATACATTAATGAGTTACCATCTATTAATACCATTCTTTTCATTAAAATCACATCCTTAAAACGACTATTTATTACTATTATACCAAAGTTTTATATATTTTTTACAAAAATATTTAAAAACGAAGCAAAGATGCTTCGTTCAATACAAATATTAATTTTCATCATCTAAAAAATCAAATATAGACATCTGATTTTTCTTCTTCGGCAAAGTATGTAAATACTCAAATATCGCATCAATATCTGTCTGTATACCATATACCCTACAAATCGAATGGAATATATCCATTAAGCCTCTATTATTAAGGCTATTCACCTCATAATTGTCCTTAAAAAATCTAATGTATTTATTTTTTATACCCGGAAAATGCTTATCCAGCATTTCATAAAAATATTCTCTATTACCATCTCTTAATGTAAGACCCATATTAAAACAAATAATACCATATACACTAGTTTCTTTGCATACCTTTAATATATTCTCAATATTATCAACAGTATCATTAATAAATGGTAAGATTGGGCATAGCCAAACAACAGTTGGAATTCCCCTTTTTTTGCATTCCATCAATATTTTAATTCTTTCTGATGTAGGTACAACATTGGGCTCTATTATTTTACAAAGCTCATCATCAAATGTTGTTAGTGTAATTTGCACAACTGCCTTAGCTTGATTATTTATTTTTTCTAATAAATCCATGTCTCTCATAATTAAATTTGATTTAGTTTGAATAGAAACACCAAAGCCATATCTATCAATTAACTCAAGCATTCCCTTTGTAAACTTCAAATCCTTTTCAATTGGAATATAAGGATCAGACATAGCACCTGTCCCAATCATACATGGTGCTTTTTTATCAAGCTTTTCTTCCAAAAGCTCTAAAGCATTTTCTTTAATCTCTATGTCTTCAAATTCATGATTCATTTGGTAACAATCACTTCTAGAATCACAATAAATACAGCCATGAAGACATCCTCTATATAAATTTATTCCATTTTTATTAGATAAAATTGATTTAGTTTTAACAAAATGCATATTTTCACCTACTCGTATTTAAGTTTATCACTTTCTATTTCTTATGACAAGGAAAAAGTCTTAAGGTGACCTTAAGACTTAAATAATTATTGTTTTACTGGTAATACAATAGGGTTTTTAGCGTTATCAGAATGCTTATATAAAACTAATGTTCTACCAATATGTTGAACAAATTCAATATCTGCTTCTTCAAAAAATTCTATTGCCTCATCTGCAGTAACGAATGAATTTTGTAGAATAGATATTTTAATAATTTCATGCTTATTTAAATAATTTAATACATCATTAAGCATATTCTCATTTAAACCATCCTTACCAATTTGGAATGATGGTTTAATATGATGGGCTAATGATTTTAAATATGCTTTTTCTTTAGGATTAAGCATAATTAGTCCTCTAAGAATTCCTTGTTATCATATGCAGAGATTAGGATTTGTTCCATATCTGCAACCATAGGAACACGTGGATTTGCTGGAGAGCATTGATCCTCATAAGCTAAATAAGCAAGCTTAGTTACATTAGCCATATAAATCTCTTTATTTAAGCCTTGAGATTCAAAGTTCATCTTAATACCTACTCTCTTAGCTAATTCACCACAAGCCTTAGCATAAGATTCTACACCCTCTTCAACTGTAGAGCAAGGTAAGCCTAATGTTCTTGCTAATTCAGCATATCTTTCATCAGCACGATAATAATTATATTTTGGCCATGTAGAAAGCTTTTGTGGCTTTTGACCGTTATATCTAATTGTATATGGTAGGAAAATAGCATTTGCTCTACCATGTGGAACATGGAATTCTCCACCAATCTTATGAGCTAAAGAGTGATTCATACCTAAGAATGCGTTAGCAAATGCCATACCAGCTAAGCATGATGCATTATGCATTTTTTCTCTTGCCTCTGGGTCATTAGCGCCATTCTTATAAGAACGCTCTAAATATTCAAATACCATCTTAATAGCTTGAACTGCTAAGCCATCTGTAAAGTCATTTGCAAGTGTAGAAACATATGCCTCAGTAGCATGTGTTAAAACGTCCATACCTGTATCTGCAGTAATTGTTCTTGGTAGATTCATTGTAAATGCAGGATCAATAATGGCTACAGTTGGAGTTAAAGAGTAGTCTGCAAGAGGATACTTCTTATGCTCTTCTTTGTCTGTAATAACAGCAAATGGAGTTACCTCTGAGCCTGTACCTGATGTTGTAGGAATACAAACTAATTTAGCCTTTCTACCTAATTCAGGATATTGGAAGGCACGCTTACGAATATCCATAAACTTTTGCTTTAAATCATTAAAGTTAACTTGAGGTTGCTCATAGAATAACCACATACCCTTTGCAGCATCCATAGATGAACCACCACCAAGTGCGATAATTGTATCTGGCTCAAATGATCTCATTAGGGCAACACCCTTTAATACTGTTTGAATAGATGGATCTGGTTCAACATCACAGAATAATTGATATTGAACCTCAGGAGAACGTAATTGTAATTGATCAGTTACCTTTTGAACAAAGCCTAAATCAACCATTGAACGGTCTGTAACAATAATTACCTTAGTCATTTCCTTCATTTGATGTAAATATTCAATTGAATCTCTTTCGAAGTAAATCTTCGCTGGAACCTTAAACCATTGCATATTGTTTCTTCTACGTCCTACCTTCTTAATATTTAACAGGTTAATAGCACTAACATTACCTGCTACAGAGTTATGACCATAAGATCCACATCCTAATGTTAGTGATGGGATAAATGAGTTATAAACATTACCAATACCACCAAATGTAGATGGTGAATTCCAAATAATACGAATAGCTGTAATTAAATCACCAAATCTAGTTGCTAATTCCTTAGAAGCTGTATGAATTGCAGCTGAGTGACCTAAACCATTAAATTCAACCATTTGCTTAGATAATAATAATCCCTCTTCCTCATTATTAGCCTTTAGCATAGCTAATACTGGAGAAAGCTTTTCTCTAGTTAATGGCTCCTCAACACCAACACTCTTACATTCAACCATAATAATAACAGTATTAGCTGGAACCTCAAAGCCTGCTTCTTTTGCAATCCAAGTTGCAGCCTTACCTACAATATTTGGATTTAATTTAGCATTAGGACAATCATCCTTAGAGCTTACTCCAAACATAAATGCTTCAAGCTTCTTCTTTTCATCCTTGTTAGCAAAATAAACACCGAATTGAGCAAATAAAGACTTAGCCTCATCATAAATTTCCTTATCAACGATAACAGCCTGCTCTGAAGCACAAATCATACCATTATCAAAAGACTTTGACATAACGATATCATTAACTGCTTGACGTACATTACAAGTATGCTCCATATATGCAGGAACATTACCAGCACCTACACCAAGTGCAGGCTTACCACATGAGTAAGCAGCCTTAACCATTGCGTTACCACCTGTAGCTAAAATAGTTGCAACACCAGGATGATTCATTAATGCACTTGTTGCGTCCATTGATGGATGCTCAATCCATTGGATACAATTCTCAGGTGCACCAGCAGCAATTGCAGCCTCATAAACAACCTTAGCTGCAGCAACACTACATTGTTGAGCACTTGGATGGAAACCAAAAATAATAGGGTTACGAGTTTTTAAGCTGATTAATGCCTTAAAAATTGTTGTTGATGTAGGATTTGTAACAGGTGTAATACCTGCAATAACACCAACAGGCTCTGCAATCTCCGTTAAGCCTGTAACATCATCCTCACTAATAACACCAACAGTTTTTAATCTCTTCATATTATGAGTAACATATTCACATGCGAATAGGTTTTTAGTAGCCTTATCCTCAAATACTCCACGCTTTGTTTCTTCAATAGCTAGCTTAGCTAATTCACCATGCTGATCTAATGCTGCAACTGAGCATTTAGCAACAATAAAATCTATTTTCTCTTGTGTATAGCTTGCATATTCATTTAATGCCTTTAAGCCCTTTTCAACAAGAGCATTTACCTCTTCCTGAGGTGAAAAAATATTCTCCATTTACATACCTCCTATATAAATTTATAATTTATATTACCTTTAGTATACAACATATTATGGTAAATAAAAAAAGTAAACGTTTTTAGCAAACGTTTTTTTTTAAAAATAAAAAGATAACTATTGTGAAATAATTATCTTATTACCATTTTTTAGAATATTATTCTCATTTAGCTTTAAAAATTCAAGTGGAGACAAATTATATTTCGATAATATATCCTCTATCTTATCTCCATAGCTACATTCATATATCTTATCTGAATGTCTTTTTTCAACCAATAATAATTGATTACCCTCTAGCTTTAGCTTATCTAAATCATTATACTCATTTAAATCATCTAAATTTAAACCAAACTTATTAATAATATCCTTTAATGAATCACCACTATTAGTAACATAAGTATTCTTATTACAAGAGTTATTAGTGTTTGGAATAAATAAAATTTGATTTGGATATATAGTATTAGATACTAAATGATTAACACTTTTTAAATCATCTACGCTTACATTAAATAGCTTAGCAATCATATATAAGCTATCATTTTGTTTAACAATATATTGTGTTAAACTTTTATAATTATTATAATTACACACTTTTAAATCACCCATATTAAACTATGAATTATTTAAAATAGATACTAGGCTTTAATCCATTTAATTTCCTCTACACCATTATTCCTTAAAAATTCATTGGTCTTTGAAAAAGGCTTAGAGCCAAAGAATCCTCTATAAGAGGAAAGTGGTGATGGATGAGCACTTGTAATAATTAAATGCTTAGGGTTATTTAAGTATTTTATTTTACTTTGAGCAGGAGCTCCCCATAGAATATAAACTATTGGCTGATCTAAGCTATTCAATAGCTTAATAGCATTATCAGTGAATATTTCCCAGCCAAGCTTCTTATGTGAATTAGCATCACCATTTCTTACAGATAAAACAGTATTTAATAATAAAACACCCTGCTTAGCTAAATAGGTTAAATCCCCATTTTGATTAACCTCTTGTCCCAAATCACTAGACATTTCCTTATAAATATTAACTAATGATGGTGGTAGCTTTTTACATAAGACTGAAAAGGCTAAGCCATGAGCCTGACCTATTTCATGATAAGGATCTTGTCCTAAGATAACAACCTTAACATCGTTAAGCTTAGTTTGAAAAAATGCATTATAAATTTGATCATATCTAGGATGACATAAATTATTTGCATATTCATCAACAATTATATTCATTAATTTTTCATAATAATCCTTTTCCTTTTCTTCTTCTATAAAATCTAACCATTCCATTTAAATCACCAATGAAATTTTAACATAAAATTTAAAAAATAAAAAGCCTAGATAACTAGGCTTTAAATTTTATTTACTATTAGTTTAATTCTGCAAAATACTTAATAGTACGAACCATTTGGCTTGTATATGAATTTTCGTTATCATACCAAGAAACAACTTGAACTTGATAAGTATCCTCAGCAACCTTAGCAACCATAGTTTGAGTAGCATCAAATAATGAACCATACTTCATACCGATTACGTCAGATGAAACGATTGGATCAGTGTTATAACCGAATGAAGCAGATTGTGCAGCCTTCATAGCAGCGTTAACACCATCAACTGTAACGTCCTTACCCTTAACAACTGCAGTTAAGATAGTAGTTGAACCTGTAGCAACAGGAACACGTTGAGCAGAACCAATTAACTTACCATTTAATTCAGGAATAACTAATCCGATAGCCTTTGCAGCAACAGTTGA
>JAFTQR010000041.1 GCA_017462645.1 Acholeplasmatales bacterium
ACAGTTTTGTGGCTTATCTATAGCTAGATAACATAGTATTTCTGGATCATTCATAGGAGCCATACCTAAAAAAGATAAAATATAATGCCCAGATTCATATCCTCCAGTACTACTAATCACCTCTGCCGTACCGGTTTTGCCACCAACCCTATATCCTTCTATAAATGCATTTCTACCAGTACCTAATGCACATACACATTCTAATGCGTATTTCATTAGATTTGAGGTTTTATCACTTATAGTTTCCTTTTTAACTGTTCTTTCATTTTGATATTTTATTTCCCCAGTATAATCCTGTAATTGCTTTAGGATATATGGCTTTAAAAGGTCTCCACCATTTATAGCTGATATTGCAGCCATAGATAGCTGAATTGGGGTAAATGCATTAGCCTGACCAAAGCTTTGAGTCGCAAGCTCTACAGGACCGCATATGTCCTTATTTACAATAATAGATGAGCCCTCTCCTTGTAGATCTATTCCTGTTTTTTCAGTCATGCCAAACCTTTCTAAATATTGATAGAATTTATCTTCTCCAAGTCTTTCTCCTAATTCCATAAAGCAAACATTACATGAGTTACTATGTTATTTAAGTGGATTAAAGATAATAAAAAACAGTAAAGTTCCAAATTAGGGGGACAAGATATAGCTATACCAAAACAGGGGGAAACAATTATGTAAACCACCCACCGAATTTGGTATAGCTTTTTATAATAAAAAAAGATGACCTCATGTTATGATTATATTAGTTAGGTATAATCAACAGGAGGTCACATGTATAATGATAACACAGAACTATTAAAATTAGTACACTTATCTCAATTTGACATAGATAATAATAACACTAGCGTATTTAGGTTTAATTGCAAATCTATTTTTACCATTAGGAGTTTTAGAATTATGTTTTCTAAAATTCAAAGAAAATCCATTTTCATATACAGTAGTATAAATTGTCCCTTTTAAATCAGCATTATCATCTACCACTTTAGAATCTTTAGTTAAACTTTCCATTTTTAAATTCCAATTATCCGTAACTGAACTTAAAATTTTTATACAATTTTTATCATTCAAATTATTATTACTTGATAAGCATTTACTAAAAGAATTACTTATCAAATATAGTAATGATGATTTACATGTTCCATTACCGCCAGATATTAAATTAATTCCACTTGAAAAATCAAAATTAATATTCGATAATTTTCTATATTTAATAACTTGTAATTCTTTTATCATATAATCAACACCTCTCATCTTAATAATTATAACATAAAACTCAATTATTCGACAAGCAATTATAATATCTAATCGATATTAGTCATAATTATTTTTAATGGATTTTGAAAGTGTTTTACAAATTATATTTCTACTGCTTTTAATAGTGTTTTTACAAACTTTACATAAAGTTGCGAGGAATACTGCGAGATTACCGCGAGAATCATGCGAGAATACTGCGAACATCATTTTCCTATCAATATATACTTAATAATTCTTCCTTCTCGTTTTGATTTAATTATATTTTTATTAACCATACTTTTTAGCAATTCGTTTGCCCTTCTATCCTTGATATTTAACAATTCTTCTACTTTAGAACGAATAATAAAACCATTTTCAACTATATATTTAAATATGATTAATTCCTTTTCAGGTAACGAATCTACGTTTATAGATATATCACCAGATAATTCAAACGTACAATTCACTTTAAACTTATAATTTAAATTAGGCAATACTATCTTGAACATAGCCAATGAAGTTTCAATGCATGGTTTATTAACGCCATTAGCGTACTCTTTAAAAATTCGATTTAATCCTGAAGAATAGTTTTCTATGTAACCAAGCTTATGAAGCAGTTTTACTAGATATTTATTTCTAAAACTTTGCATACCACTCAAAGCATCATCTAGTGTTAGTCCATTATAAAAACCGCCTGGAGATATTATCTCGCACCTATCATCAAAAAACTCTATTTTAATATTAGATCTTATATTATAATCTCTATGACAATAACAATTTAAAATAGCTTCCCTTGCTGCCTTATCTGGATAAGAAACAAACTCCTTACGCATAGGTGACCCATCTATAATTATTCTAGTTTCATTACATAAATTATAATATTCTAACGTTCTATCTATTTGACTTATTATAGATCCACTAAATTCTTTTTTTGACTTAAATACAGATCTATCTAAACCTTGATAAACTCCTATTTTGGTCTCAACATCAAACTGATCGCTAAAAATATAAGCCAAATTAGTATATTTATCATCCTTCATGAATCCCGAAGTGATCATTTTAAACTCACTAAAGTCCATCTTCTTCTCTTCAAATTTCAAACGTAAAATATTGAATGTTAAATCTTGGTTACTTGAAATCAATTCCTCATAAAAAATATTACTAGATTCCATAATCATTCTAGTTATTTCTTCTTGTGAAGCTTGACTTTTATTTCTACCATATCTAATATATACACCTGATGGTTTTGGTCCTTTATCTTTTAAATAATATGGCTTATTTTTGCCTGGAATAATAGAAACAACTAAAACATTATCCTCATTAAATTTTAAACTGATGTATTCAGAACAATTTGGATAAATAGATTCATCTCTAATCCAATTAATTATCTTAGATTCATACAATTCCTTTTGTTCTTTAGTTAATTTTGAAACAGTTCCATCATCTGCAACACCTACATAAATAGTACCACCTAAGTAACTATTTAAAAATGCTATTACTTCAGTTTTTGTTTCATCTGTTAAGATTGATTTTAATTCAACAGTTTCTGACTCGATATATTGCATGCCTAGTCACCATCTTTCTTCTTTTTATTTTAACATAAAAAATTATATATTTACATAAAAATCAGAAATCAATTTGATGTAAATATATAATTAATATCAACAATTGGATTTTCTTCACTACAATCCACATAAACCTTATTTATGGTCGAATATATAATATTATCTTCATTTTTGACTTCTTTGTTAATATTTTTAACATACTCATAATATTTATATTGTAGCAGTTCTACATTAATAGGTTTAGGTAATTGATTAAGTCCATTTTCAATAGATTCATATTCTTGATTTAGGTCTTTTAATTTAGATAAATATTGATTATCTGTAAGAAGTCCTTTAAATTTATCTTCAAATAACAATTGAATATTTTTTTCTACTCTCTTTAAATTGTTTTCTAATTCACTTCTTTGATTTAATTTAGAATATTTTTTCATATATTCTTTAATGAATTCTTTTGGTGAATATATAGAAGATTGAATTACATCTAATGCATCCTTATACAGAACCTCTCTTAATAGATTACCTTCAATTTTAATATGGCAATTTGAACAGTAATAATAACTTGTTGTTAATCTTTTATTTTCTGTATAAAACATTAGTTTGCCACATGTCTTACAATATATTAGCTTCTTTAGGTATCTATTGTTTTGTGGTTTAATTTTTTTAAATCTTTTAGGAGCTTTAGTAAAAGTATCTTCATCAATTATTATTGGTCTTTTATTATTAATAGATATATTTTTAGAATCAAATACTTTAATCTTTTTAGCTACTAAATTAACTGCGTGTCCACAATATTCATAATCATTTAATATTCCTCTAATTGTAGATGAATCCCATTTATATTTTTTCTCATCATTAGGTTCATGATTAGGTTTTATTTTTAAGATATATTTTTTATATGAAGATGGATTATATATTTTATCTTGTTCTAATCCTCTTGCAATATCTATAGGCATTTTACCATCTATTGCTTCTTTAAATATTCTTCTTACAATATTAGCTGCATATTCATCTATTATAAGCTTACCATCTTTATCCTTTTTAAATCCGTATTTAACTACTGATGTTATATCATCATTCACTACTCTTCTTTTTAGTGATTTTCTTATTTTTTTCTTAATGTCTTTCGAATACATAGAATTTAAGAAGTTTCTTAAAACTATCGATTCATCTTCGTTATTTATAGAACTATCATAATTATCTAAAACTGATATAAATCTAATATTAAAAGCAGGAAATATGCTTTCAATATATGATCCTGCTTCAATATAGTTTCTAGAAAATCTTGATAAATCTTTAACAATTATAATATTAAATAAACCCTTTTTCATATCAGCAAACATTTCTTGTAATCCAGGTCTATTCATATTAGTACCAGTTTTACCTATATCAGTATATATCTTAACAATATTTAAATTATTTTTATTTGCATATTTAGATAATAGATCTATTTGGTTTTCTATTGATCGTGCTCCACCATTATCTTCATTATCATCAGCAGAGAATCTAGCATATATTACCGCTAGGTTGTTCGTCTTCATAAGCAACAAACTCCTTTATTAATTCATCAACATTATTGTATTCAATTATTATTTCTTTAGTTGTATATCGATTATTAACTCTTTTACCATAAGCTTTTATATATATTTTAGATATTAAGAAATTAAGTGTTTCTGGCGTTAATATATCATCTTCACTTAAGCCTTCTAGGTATTCTATAAGTATTTTGGCAGATGGAGTATAATCCTTTATTGCGTTATTTTTCTTATCAGCCTCTAAATATTTATTTAGCTGTGATATAACTAATTCAAGTTCATCCTTATAGTTTTTTATCATACCCTCATATATCTTTTTAGGTAATTCACCTTTAGCATACGATTCAAACGCAAGTCTTATATAGTTATCTAATTCCAATTCTCTTTTCTTAAGCTTTTCTAAGTTGACAGTATCTATGTTAACCTTTTTCTTTCGTTTATTATTTTTAGTATATATTTCAGCAAATTCAATGAATCTATCTTTTTTTGATAGTAATAAATCTCTTAAAGCTTTTATTTCAGAAACTAATATAAATTCAAGCTCAAGATTATTTATAGTTGCGACACCTTCTTCATGCTTAAATCGGCATGAAAATCTATATGAGCCTGAGTCTTGGTTTAATAATTCACTTCTTTTATTGAATCGTAATTTTTTACCACAATAACCACAATAAAGTAATCCTTTATAGGCAAACTCAAATGTTAATGTGGAAGTTCTTTGATTACTTTTTCTTAATCTTTTAACAAGTTCAAATTGCTCTTTTGAAACAATTGGTTCAAATCTATCTTCAAATATATACCAATCCTCTTGGTTTTTGAATTTTGCACCTTTACGTTTAAATTTGGTTTCTCTTTTACCTCTTACTAAAAAGCCTTGATATTCTATTTTTTCTAATATCTTAGTTACCATAATAGGCTTCCATGTGTATTTATCTTCTTCAGCTTTCGCTTCAAACAAAACATTGTATCCATATTTTTGATGATTATAATAGTTTGGAGTATATATCTTTTTTTCTGTTAGACTTTGGCAAATTTGTTTTGTGGGTATTCCTTTGGAATATTCATCAAAAATATATTTAACTATTGGTGCAGTTTCTGGATTAATTATTCTTCCATTTACTCCTTCTTCATAGCCATATAACGGAACTACACTTCTAACATATTCTCCGTTTTTCATTTTATTTGATACAGTAAATCTTATTTTTTTAGAAATGTCTTTTGCATACCATTCATTAATTAGATTTTTAAAAGGTATTATTTCATTACCATCTTCATTAACTGTATCAAAGTTATCGTTTAGTGCTATATATCTAATCTTTTTAAGTGGAAAATATTCCTCAGTATAATATCCTGTTTGTAGGTAATTTCTACCAAGTCTTGATAAATCTTTTGTTATTACTATTTGGATATAACCATTTTCTATATCTCTTAATAGTCTCTGAAACGATGGTCTATCAAAGTTAGTTCCTGAGAAGCCATCGTCAATATAATAATCATATATATGCCATCCATTATCAATAGCATATTCTGTTAAAACATCCTTTTGATTCTGAATTGAAATTGAATCATTTGATGTTCCATCATCTTTTGATAAACGACAATAGATAGCTACATTATTAAGTTTGTTCTGTAAGCTCCCTATCTCTATCATCGTTATCATTTTCCTCCAATTGTTCTAAAGCTTTATTCATAAAATGTTCAAAAATTCCATTTTTAATTTCTTCAATCCTTTTATAGTTTATCGTCCTACGAACTATAAGAGTTCCCCCATTAATTTCATAAACAATCTCCATATTTACCCTCCCTCATAATTGTATGAGGAAAGATATCATTTTTATGTTGTATGTATTTTGTCACTTTATCACTCCTCATATACTTCACGATGTAAGTATACATAGGGACATCAAATACACAGTTGACAAAAATACCGAAATCAAGGGCAAAATTAATTATAAAAATATTTTTCTATATAAAAATCTATAATCGTATCATATTCTATTATCGGATGATGATTATCTAAACCATAATATTCTTTTATAATATATTTTTGAAATGCGAATGCATCTAATTCAATCAAAGATGAATCATATTTAACAATATCATCAACAAGATTTGGATTTATATTTATTGTTTTTGATAAATCCTTTTTCCATTCATCCTTAAATCTATGTTCAATGTTGTTCTTTATGATATACCATTGATAATGATGTCGCATTTCATGTGCAATACATTTTGCAGCTTCTATTTCATCATTAATTAACTTCTTAGATATAACTATATACGCCTCTTTTAAATAGTATCTAGAATCTTCAACTATGTCTTCAACTATTACTGGTATAACATCTACGCCTAAATAATTCGCAACATAAATTTGAAATTTTAAAAGCTTTGTTAATTGTTCCTCTTCATTCCATTTTTCTTCTCCAAAATATGAAATGAATTTTTCTTTTAATTCTTTTTCATTCATGTGAATTCTCCTTTTTGTTCCAATTTTGGGAACAATTATATTTTACACTGTCGTTCCCGTTATGTCAACGGTTTAGTTCCAATTTTGTCAACATTTTGTTGATTTTAAAAATTTATTATAATATAATAAAAATGAGCAGGTGAGAATATGAATAATTTGAAAATATTGCGTGAAGAACGAAAACTGAGTATGCGTGGCATGGAAATAAAAACAGGAATTAAATATAATACTTACTCTAGATATGAATCTGGGGAAAGAGATTTAAATACAGAAGTTCTTAAAAAGCTTGCTGCATTTTTTGAAGTAAGTACTGATTATTTATTAGACTATAATGGCTTTTGTTTGTATTTAACTTATGAAGCCAATAATGTAGTTTATAGAATTGAGGATAAAGATTATAAGCAATTACAAGAATATATATATTTTAATAAAGAAGAAAAAAGATGTATTGATTTAAATAAGTACATCGGTATTAATAAAGATTCTAATATTGGTGATTTGTTAAAAGAAATTAACACTCGCAACAAACTTGACAAATTATTTGACAAGGGGCATATAAGTAATAAGTTGTTTGAATCTATTATTGCTGATAGTGAAAGAGTAATTATAACAGTAGAATTATTAGACTACATGAAGGCATTATTAAAGGGAGCTTGATTTTAAGCTCCCTTTTCAGCTATTTAATTCTTTCAACACTATATCGTAATACCCATTTTTCTTGCCTTTTACTATCTTACAATTTAATGATTCTGATATTATCAGTCTCATTTCTCGATATGTTTCTCTAGAAACTGAAGTTCCAAATATTTTACTTATAGCATTTAGATCAAGTTTTATTTTATTCATTAGTAACAAAAAAATAATTTCTAAAGAGCAAAACGCGCTTAAATTATTATGGAATTTATATATTTCATTAGATGACATACACTCTTTTATAACATCTTCAAAATTTGGAACGATATTATAATTATGTCCATTTAAGATTTTGTTATATTTTTCTGTTATCGCTAATAGATATAAAATGTCTAAATCCCCATTGGATTTATAAATTTCAAAGCATTTCTTGTAATATTTTTTTGCTTCTCTGTTGTTGTTTAAAATTCTAAAAAATTCAGCTTTTATAAATAAACAGTTTGTTAAATATCTACGTTCATTTTTATCATAGAAAGTAATGGCTTCTTCCTCAATTTTAATTAGCTGATTTATTTTGGCTTTAGTGAATTTATTATCATAAAATTCAATAATCGGATAAAAAGCCTCATAAAAATAGTAATCACTATTTTTGTTATTAGATCTATTATTTCTAAAATAAATCATCATTTTTTTAGTATCTTCCAAAATTTGCTCCCAGTCCGGAGAGTTTGGTTTTAATTCATTCATTCTGAAAATATTAACTGAAAAGTGAGAACGTACCCATAAAAGATTATCACTAAAAATAGGTGCAGAATCAGCTAAAGTATTTATAGATTTTTTAAAATCGCCCATATGTTTTTGGACATGTGATTTTAACAAAACACTATCAAAATATAACTTTTTTACTAGATGTTGTTGTGTTAAATTTTCATATTTAGATAATTCATCAATTAAACCATCAATAATTTCTAAGGATAAAGAATATTTGCATTGAAAATGCAACAAATTAGAATGCTCGTACCTACACTTGTAATCATATATTTTATTTCTGTTTGTTAAAATACGAATGTTATTGAATTTTTCCTCTGCTAAAGGATAGTTTGCGTCTCTAATTGCTTTATAAAATTCAATAAATTTATATTCTGTTTCTAACAAAATATCAAATTCATCGGATAAAATAATGGTTATAATGTTTCCTATATTATTATTTGAGAGCACGCTTAATTTATTAGATAAACTATTTAAATCATCACCATTTGAAGGTATTTTGTGTCTGAATTTTGGATTTTGTTTGAGTTCATTAAGTAATATAAAAATCTTGTCTTTATCAAAGTCCAGAGAATTTTTTGATTCATTAGTGAAATTCATAAAAATAAAAAATACGTTTTTATCTTTAAAGGTATCATCTAAAAATTGAAAATCTGAATTATTAGCATTGTGTACAACAATAATGTTTTTTTTATTATTGATTAATAGAATATTTTGTCTTAAATAATCTTTTAAATCTTCTGAGTAATTCACAAAGAATACATTCCCTATTTTTTTATTTTTTTTATCATTTCTTAATTTTATTAGTTCTTTACACACTTTATATGAAAGAGATTTTTTTCCATTACTATTTCCAAATTTAAAATCAAAAGAAACATAAAATTCATCTTTTTTATCAAGTAATGGCAATGTAGTAGACATTATTTTATCTATAATTTCAACTCTATCTACAAATGGGACTTCCCTCTCTTTATATTCAAATATTTGATAGGACTCTGTTTTAAGGACATTAATTATATCTTGAATAATAAAATAAGCCATTCCAACAATATCTAAAAATAAAGCAATAATAACGCTTGGAATAATAATTTTTTCATCATCCGAAAAAGGGAATATTGCTAAGATTATATTAGTTATAATTATTACAATTAGTATTGCTATATAAACGATTATTTTATTACTTTTACTAAAATCTTTTTTATATTTCATGGTTTCTACTTCCTTCCAATAATCGTATATTATTTTATCCAAATTTTACCATAATTTGTTATAATTTACAACAAAACAGATAAACTAGGAGAAATATAATGAAAAAAATTTTTTATGTCAACAACTTTTTAACACTAATTAAAACCACAAAAAACTTATCTCAAAGAACTATAAAAGCATACGAATATGATATAAATGCTTTCTTAAAATATCTTGATAATTCAAAAATAACAAAGGTATCATCTAAAACCATAATGGATTATATAGAATTTCTAAGTTCTAACGCAAAAGACACAACTATATCAAGAAAAATTATTACTTTAAAACAATATTTTAACTATCTGGAAGATAATAAAATGTGTGATAATCCTTTTTATAAATTAAAATTTAAATTTAAAAAAGAAAGAAGATTACCTAAAACATTAACAATAAACGAAGTAAAAAAATTATTAACTTACATTACTGAAAAATATAATAATTCTTCTACTGTTTTCGGTAAATTTGAAGCTGCTAGGGATCTCGCTATTATTGATTTATTAGTTTCTACAGGTATTAGAATTGGCGAAGCATCAAACATTGAAATAGAAGATATTATCAACCAAGAAAAAATAATATTAATACATGGAAAAGGTAGAAAACAAAGATTAGTTTATATTACTTGTATTGAAACTTGGAATAACATTAAGAATTGGATTAAAATAAGGAAGTCTTACACAAAGAATAGTGATTATTTATTTATTAATAGATATGGTGATAAAATAAGTATTCATTCAATTGATGCCTTATTTAATAAATATAAAAAAGAAGCAAATATAAATCCTAATGCAACACCGCATTATATTAGACATACATTTGCTACTAATTTATTATCTAATGGGGCAGATTTAAGATCTGTCCAAGAAATTTTAGGTCATTCAAACATTTCAACTACAGAGATTTATACTGAAGTATCAAATAATAGAAAAAAACAAGTTTTAAAAAAATATAATATGAGAAATAAAATTAATTATTAAAAGATATTATATATTACATTTTAATAAAAAAATGGTGTATATACATGTATTGTCGTATATACACCATTGGATTATAACACAACTTACAGTTTAAAGTGCCATAGAATCAACTTATTTATTCTATATAGTATTGAATAAACTAATTATTATTTTTTTAGTTGAAATTTATTTATTAAGTCTATAGCTTGTTGTTCAGAAATTACAGTTCCTTCGCCAGACATTTTATATTTCATTGTACTAACTCTTCTAACCCATTCTTCATTCTTATTGTCATAAACTTCACCAATAATATGATATGTTTGATTATCTGGTCCTAGAGGATAACGACAAACTATATTATCACTTAATTTTAAATATTCAAACGCAATTAATTCATTTTTCATTATTATTCCTCCTTAAACTATTTTCTCCACTATTATTATATCATATAATCCAATAAAAATTAATGTTTTTAATTATTTTAATTTTCAAATTTCATCAATATCTTTAGGAATTGGAATTTCATTATATAATTTTCTAATAGCTTCATATATATTTTTTACAATAGATTCATTCAATTCTCTTAAATCCGATTCAAACTCTCTAACTATTTCATATAAATGATGAGTAATGTTCTTCGCTTTTAATGTATATTTTGTATGAAACTGAAGTTCAAAAACAAAACGAATCTTAATGATATCATCATTAAAATAATGTGAGCTAATGTCTTTGTAAAAGGGATCATTAAAACGATTTTTTAAATCAGTCAACTCATAATTATTTTCTTTTAATGCATTTAAAATACAATTTACATTATCAGTAAAATTTTCTTCTTTTAAAACAATAGTATATCTCAAATAATCTTTTAATTCCGTTACTTTTCTATTTAAATATTCTTTGTCATCCTTATTTTCTTGCATATCATCTTCTATATGCGATAAAATTTTTCTTAAAGCAGATTTTTCGGTTTTAAACCTATTATCTAAACCATACAATTCACCATTATACTTTTCAGCTAATTTACTTAAAAATGGTGTTACCGATTGTTCTACTTTTTCAGCAAGTTGCAATTGAGTTCTAATTTTCTCCTTTATATAAGTTGTACTCTCGCACATTGTTAACACTTCCTTCCAACGGTAGAATGATTATATCAAAAATATACAAATTATTCAATGGATAAAACAAATTTTGTCAATTAAAAGGATAATTACTAATCCACTTATATTAATATTTAATTTTTATTTTCATAAAACCACTAGAATTACATTCATTTTGAATACCCTCTAGCATAGTTTGACTGCCATGACCTCCAGCCTTCCAGCATTTTATCTTTCTATCTCCTACTACCCTACTACCACCACAATATATATATTCATTAAAATCAAATTCATTTTCCTCTAAGGCAGCTGCATAAGTTATAATTTTAAATGTAGATCCTAATTCAAATTGATTAAATATAGGTAGGTTTCTATTATATATACTACTATCGTATGCTTGATAATTTGAGGGATCATAATATGGATATGATGTCATAGCTAAAATCTCCCCCGTTTTTGCTGAAACCATTAGCCCCATAACCTGCCTAGGCTCATATAAGGAAATTGCCTTATTTATAACACCATCCATTATTTTTTGAAGCTCAAGATCTATAGTTAAATACACATTCATACCTGGTGTAGGCTCTTTAAATAATGTTTTTGTATTATGCATTAAATTACCCTTGGCATCAGTATATATGTATAATGATCCCTTTTGATTTTTCAAATATTCATCATACATATATTCAATACCTGCAAGACCTTGATAATCTTTTCCACAAAAGCCTACAACAGATGCCAGCATTTCTCCATATGGGTAGCTTCTTTTACTATCACAGGTAATATATATACCTGACAAATTTAATCCTATAATTTTATCAGCGATTTCTTTATTTACTTGTCTTCCTTCAGGCTTTATTATTTCAATAGAATTAGATTTATTTAAATGCTTATAAATATCATCATAATTAGCTTCTAATATATTTGCTAATAATCTAGCTGTTTTCTCCTTATCCTTAACTTGCTTATTAATTGAACAAACAGTATAGCACAATTCATTACCAACTATAACTTTTCCGTTTCTATCTAATATTAGTCCTCTTGATGTAGAAACAGGAATTTCTCTACTCCATAAATCATATGCTAATGGATTTATATATTTAGACTCAGCAAATGTTATCACTCCAAGCTTAATAGCTAATGATGAAAATAATAAAACAAAAATTAAAAAAACTATAAATATTCTTTTATTCATTATATGTCTATTCAATTAAAATCACCCATACATTATATGCATGGGTGTTTAATTATATTTAATATAAAATTTTAAAATATTCTTTTGTTATTCAATTATCATTTCAACAATCTTATCCATAATATTACTATCTAATTCACCAAGCTTGTGAAAATCAACATTCTTCTTATACTCTATTTGTTGCTCCTCAGTTAAACTGTAAAGTTTTTTATTATATTCTCTAAATGCATTTACAGCATCATATGAATAATGTGGAAAATGATATTTACCATCAACTATTAAATAATTAAAATTATTAAACTCTTTCTTTAATAGCTTAGTATTAGCTGTATAGCTTACTGTATTATCATCCCTAGAATGAATAATCAATACCTTGCCATTATAATATTTTAACGATTTAATCGCATTGCAATATGAATAGCCACCACAATATATTGAGTCAACCATTGTTAATGCTAAGCCTGTAAAGCCATTAAGCTTATAATTCATACCGCTTATTAATTTTTTTATTGATAAAAATGGAGATATAGCGACTATTCCAGCAATATCCTTATGATATTTAATAGAATTCACAGTCGCAAATCCACCCCATGAGTGACCTACAACATATATTTTCTTATCCTTATAATTTTCTTTTACATATTTAATGCATGCATCAACACATTTAACACTTTGACCAAAGCCCTTTAAATTCTTGCCATCTGATGAATCAGTTCCTGTATAATCAAATGAAATTACCTTAAGTCCATTTCTACATAAATATTCTACATCCTGAATATATGACTTTAAGCATGACCACATTCCGTGACAATGAATAACAATTCTATCCTCTATTAAAGGGATATTATCATAATAATGAACATATCCTCTTAATATATCATTATCACATTTAAATTCTATAGCCTCTTTATATAATCCAAATTCTTCAGAGGTATAATATTTTACAAGCTTATCAGGTACAAATCTCTGACTAAATAACTTTCTATTAGCTTTATATCCAATGATTAGCATTATCATTAAAACAATAAAAATAAGCCCAAAAATAATACTTATAGCAATTATTTCCATAATTCTTACCCCAAACAAAATGGTAGCAATTAAGCTACCATATTTTTCTTATAAATCTCTAATAATCCTTGTAATGTAAGATTATCAATTCTATCAATCTTATTACTACATAATGGAACTATTAATGATGATAATCCACCTGTTGCAATAACAGGAATACTATCATTATTTAATTCCTTTTTTATTCTATAAATCATACCATCAACCTGAGATGCAGCACCAAATATAACACCTGATTGCATACAAGTAATTGTATTTGTTGCGATTACCTTCTTAGGGCAAACAAGCTCGATATTAGGTAATAAAGCTGCATTAGATACTAATGCCTTCATACTAATAGCTACACCTGGAGCAATACTACAGCCATAAAAAATACCATTTTTAACATAAATATATTTTGTGGCAGTACCTAAATCAATAATAATTGATTCATCATATAATGCACTAGCTCCTGCAGCATCACAAATAATATCAGCACCTACAGTCTTAGGGTCATCAACCTTTAATTGAATACCTGTTTTTATACCAGGACCTAAGATTTTTGAATCAATGCCATAATATTTATAAAATACCTTTTTTAAAGAACTAGTAATAATAGGAACAACAGATGCAATAAATACATCCTCTATTTTATAAGAATCAAGCATAGTTTTAATTAAAATATAATATTCATCCGCCGTTTTATCTGTAAATGCTCTTAAACGAAATGATTGAATAATATGATTATTCTCTGCAATTCCAAATACAATATTTGAATTACCAACATCAACTAATAAAACCATACTATACCTCCTTATTATTCCTCTATATCTAAATCCTCATCATCTTCTAAATCAAATGTAGTACCTAAATTAAAATTCTTTAATGCTATTTTAGATACCTGAGTCACAGCTGGTGACAGGATAGAATTCACTAAAAATTCTATAATAAAATTAATACCAATCATTGTTAAGAATAAATATCCTAACACATCAGATCCACCTGCCCAAGTTTTCAATGTATCAAAGAAGAATACAATACATCCTAACGCAAATATACCTGTATTAACAATTGGAGCTAATATAGATGCTAGCACAACTGCAACCACAAAATTCTTCTTATAAAGCAACTTGAATGCAAGCGCAGAAACAATACCAGCTGCTGTAGATTTAACTAAACACAAAATAATGGTCGCGACCGGATTAATAACATAAAATGCCTCAGCATTTGTAACAAGAACTATAAATCCCATAACAAATCCTAAAATTGCACCTCCAGATACGCCATATAAAATAGCACCTACAACTAAAGGTATTAATGCAAGAGTTATACTAAATTCACCAAATTTAATGAATAAAGATAAAACCTGCAATACAGCAACTACTGCTGCTAGGCTGGCAATACCAACCATTCGTTTAATTCTTAAACTGTTTTTCATATTCTCTTTTCCTTTCTTTTTAGGCCCTTAAGGGTCCCATAAGCAATTTCAATTATAATACTAAGAGCAAAGAAAAACAAGAAAAAAGTTACTTAATCTCTATCAAAGTATTTTCAATAATAAATAAATAATTATTCATTTCTATAATAAGCTTATCATTAGAAAAATCATATCTAGTTACATTATATGGTTTTTTTATTATAACATCCTGATGGTCAATATTGAAAATAAAAACCTTGCTACTTTCTACATCTAATTCTGGTCTATATCCATTAGCAATCAGCTCTAAATAAATTTGCATATTTAATGATATATATAATTTATTATTCCTTACATATACACTAGATATATCTAAATCATTTAATTTATAATTCTCATAGAAAAATTTTAAAGTCATAATAGCTCCTCATAAAAAAAGGTCTAATAAATAGACCTAATCCTTTAACATCTTATAATCAATTTCAAATTTTTCTTCTAAATCTAAGAAGCATTCCTTTATTGGATCATTAGTTTTAAATATTGCTTTTACAAATATTTCACAAATTTTTAAAGCACCTTCAAAAACTAAATGAGAATGATCGTTCTTACCTTCCATATATGTTTTATACATATTAGGTCCAAATATCATATGGAATTTCTTAGATTCCTCTTCTCCTAATTCATTGTATAAATCAATAGTTAATTTATTTAAATCAATACATGTATAATTATTCTCGTTACAAAAATCAATCATTGCTTGTGGATAATCACCATGTGAATTAACGCATACACCATTTTCAAATTTATGTCTTGTTATTGGCGTTGCAAAAACAATTCTACAACCCTTTTGCTTTACCATATCAGCAAAATATTTTAAATTCTTTTGATATTCTCCATATGGTGCTGTATATCTTGATGAGTCTTGAATTTTTTCATCATTATGACCAAATGCACAAATAACAAAATCACCTTCATTTAATCTATTTAAAATAACATCAAATCTTCCTTCTGATATAAAACTTTTTGTACTTCTACCATTTTCAGCGTGATCTTCAATTAAGCATTCATTTTTTGCAAATAAATGTAATAATTGTCCATATCCCATTTGTGGATATGTATAAATATTGTTATATTTCATTGTTGAGTCACCCATCATAAATATTTTCATAGCCTTATCCTCCATACAGTATTGATTTTACCACGAAACAACTGAAAATGAAAATAAAAAAAGGGATTTAATCCCTTAATTTTACTTAAATTTTTTTCTAGCCTCTTGGCGTTTTTGTTTACGCACATCGCTAGGCTTTAAATAATATTGACGTTTTTTCGCCTCTTGAAGGTTACCAGATCTTGAAACATCGCGTTTAAATCTACGTAATGCATCTTCGATGCTTTCTTTTTCACGTACAACAATTTTTGGCATAACTAAGCCTCCTTCCAAGGACGAATTCCTATAATATTATACATAAACGAGTTGAACTTGTAAAGCACTTTTTTTTATTTTTTTCAAAATTCGATAATTTTTCCATAAACCTTACCGTCTTTAACGCTTTCTATTCTAGCTTTTACCATTTTAGTAAGGTATTTTGTATCTTTTTGTAGGGTAATAGTAAGGAAATTAGAGGTATGGCCTACCATTTCTTTACTATTTACTTCCTGTTCAACAATTAAATCTAATTCCTTATTTATAAACTCTTTTGCATATTTTTCTTCTAATTCCTTAGATAAAGCTATTAATCTAGTAGCTCTATCCTTTTTTATAGAATCCTGTACCTGAGGCATTTCACATGCCTTAGTACCCTTTCTCATAGAGTAAGGGAATACATGGATTTTCGAAAAGCCTACAAGCTTAGATACCTCTATAGTTTTTTGGAATTCCTCCTCTGTTTCATAAGGGAATCCAACAATAATATCAGTAGTAATTGAGATATTAGGTCTTACAGCCTTTATCTTATTAACCTTATCAATAAAATATGCTACATCATATTTTCTATCCATTTTAGATAAAACTAAATCACTACCTGCTTGTAGTGGTAGATGTAGATGATCTGCAAGAATGTCATTTTCCTTCATTAAATTAATAAAATCATCATCTACCTCATTTATTTCTATAGATGATAATCTTAATCTTTTTAATTTAGGAACATTATCTAAGATCATTTTAATTAATTTTGATAAATTAATATCATTATCCTTATATCTACCTGTATGAATACCAGCAAGCACTATTTCTAAATAACCCTGTTCTGTTATTCTTTTTAATTCCTCTATTACTAGATTAGCAGACTTACATCTAACTGGTCCTCTAGCATATGGAATAATGCAATAGGTACAGAAGTTTTCGCAACCGTCCTCTATTTTAACGAACGCTCTAGTATGATCATAGGTTGTTACATCTAGTCTTTCATATTCATGCATTTCTAATATATCAAGGATATTAATATATTTTTCCTTAACACCATTATTAACCATATAATCAATTTGCTCTACTATTTCCTTTTTATTACCATTACCAACTAAAATATCAACACCATCTAGCTCTAATACCTCTTTATTAGTTTGTGAATAGCAGCCCATTACACAAACTACTGCGCTTGGGTTCATTTTAACACATTTTCTAATCATCTTACGACTTTTAGCATCAGCCATATTTGTTACAGAGCATGTATTAATAATAAATACATTACATTCCTCATCAGGCTCTGTAATTAAATAGCCTCTTGCTATAAGCTCATTCTTAATAGCATTAGATTCGTAAATATTAACTTTACATCCTAGTGTTAAAAATCCAACCTTTTTCACTATTTCTTCAACTCCATCTCATAGCTTATAGTGCTTAACGCATAAAAAACAACTGATTCAGTTCTTAATATTCTAGGTCCTAAGGCACATCTAACAAAGCCCTTAGACTCTAAATATTCTACTTCCTTATCATCAATGCCACCCTCAGGTCCTACTAATACTGCAACCTTATCATTTGGCTTTAAATTACTAACTATAGTTTTAAAATTAGTTAATTCACCATTTTTAGCACTTTCCTCATAGCATAATATTTTAGCATCAAATTTAGAAAAATCAATTTCCTTTAAATAGCAAATATCTACTACATTAGGAATAATATCTCTATAGGATTGCTCGGCAGCCTCTTTTGCAATCTTATTAAATCTAATAAGCTTAGAATCCTTTTTCTTTGGATCTAGCTTAAATACACTTCTTTTCATCAAGGTAGGTATAAATTCATAAGCACCCATTTCAGTACCATGCTTAATTATATCCTCTAGCTTATCACCCTTTGGATAGCCTTGAAATATAGATACAAAAACCGGCAATTCAGTATTGCCGATTTTTTCTTCAATTATTTCATAGCTAACTTCCTTATCGGTGATGCTTGTAATCTTAACTAAACATGTTTTATTTTGGTCACTTACTAGTATTTCATCATTTACTCTATTACGAATAACATTTTTAATATGAAATACATCACTACCTGTTAACACTTTATTATTTAGGTCATCACTTGTAATGAAGTATTTTTGCATAATTACTTTTGTTCCTTGTCCTTATTATACATAATTCTTGCAATTACAACTAGTGGAGTTGTAAATATAACACCAACTAAATAAATGCCAATTAAATCCATAGCAACTAATACAATATAATCCCATGAATAATCATATTGCTTGCTGTTCTTCATGTCAATCGCATAAATAGTTACACAAATTAACGCAAGTACTGCTAATACAAGCATTACAATCCAACCAATTACGCTTGCCTTGTAAATTACTCCTGTCTTAGTACGTAGGTTATTCTTTGCTGCCTTACATACCATTTGATATGTTTCGTTATCCATTACCTCTAAATAAATAACATCATATGCATAAGGAGTTAAATCAGTTCTTTCATCCTTATCACCCTTATTATCTTCAACTAATGGACATACTAGCATTAATTGCATATTATCTAAATTACGATATAAGCTATATAAGCCCTTATATTTCTTTTCAGTCTTAATTAATTCTAAATTAGAAAAATCTAATGTAGTTTCTTCCTTTTGTTCAAAACAACCAAATTTAACTAAATTAATAGCCTTTTCATAATCCTCACGAGCTGCCTCAGCGATTAATAACTTTTCATATTCAGCTAGCGGTTTTGTCTTAGATTCAACAACCTCTAAATCCTTTTCAACCTCATCTAGCATTTCAACCTTATTTTCTTCCATAATTTAACCTCCGATTAAAATCAATAATAATTATAACAATTATAATTATAAATTTCAATAACAATACAAAAAATACTCATAAGCATAACGCCTATGAGTATTACTATTATTTAAATAAGCTCTTAAATTTTTCCCATGGAGATTTCTTTTCCTTAGTTTCTAAGGTACGTAGCTGCTCCATAAGCTTCTTTTCATCGTTTGATAAGCTATTAGGTATTTCAACATTAATAATAACATATTGATCACCACGTGATGAGCCACCCTTAGGGTTTCTTGTACCTCTACCACGTAATCTTAGCTTTGTTCCTGGCTGAGTACCTGATGGAATTCTCATTGATACAGGTCCATCAATTGTAGGCACCTCAATTGTATCACCTAAGGCAGCCTGTGTATAGCTAATAGGAATAGTTAGGATTATATCTTGACCATCACGCTTGAAGTTTTGATGCTCACCACAAACAAATGAGATATATAAGTCACCACTAGGTCCACCATTAATACCTGATTCACCATAGCCCTCCATACGTAATGTCATACCTGTTTGAATACCTGCAGGTACTGTAACCTCTACATCCTTAACTCTTCTTACACGGCCTTGGCCCTTACATTCTGGACACTTCTTAGTAATAATCTTACCCTTACCCTTACAATCAGGACATGTAGTTTGAACTGTAGATGAGCCAAAAATTGTTTGTTGACGCATATATACGCGGCCTTGACCCTTACATTTTGGACACTCAGCAACATCACTCTTACTTTCAGCACCACTACCACCACAATGGATACATTCCTCATCTACAGATAGACGAACACGCTTCTTACAGCCAAATACAGCCTCCTCAAATGTAATAGTCATTTGCTTTTCTAAATCAGCACCCTGTCTTGGTGCATGAGGATTTGATTGTTGACGTCTACCACCTCCAAAGAATGAATTAAGAATATCATCAAAGCCTCCACCAAAACCACCAAAGCCGCCAAAGCCTTGACCACCACCAAAGCCTTGTGTAGGATCCTCATGACCAAATTGGTCATATCTAGCCTTTTTTTGCTCATCACCTAATGTATCATAGGCTTCATTAATTTCTTTAAACTTTTCTTCAGCGCCTGGCTCTTTATTAATATCTGGATGATATTTCTTAGCTAATTGACGATATGCTCTTTTAATTTCATCAGCAGATGCACCCTTTTGTAGTCCTAGCACCTCATAATAATCTCTTTTTGCCATTTATTTCACCTCACATAGTGATAAGGGCCTTTTTATGGCCCTTAAATATTTTTATAATTATTGAACGTCAGAGAAATCAGCATCTACAGTGTCATCTCTTTTATAAGATGATTCTTGAGATTGAGCCTCTTGAGTTTGTTGATATGCCTTAACAGCAATATCTTGAGCAACCTTTTCTAAAGCTTCCTTCTTTGCTCTAATATCAGCAATATTCTTAGATTCTAATGCCTTTTCTAAATCAGCACATAATTGCTCTGCTTCAGCCTTTTCATTAGGATCAACATTTTGTAAATCATTTAAAGCCTTCTTAGTTTGGAAAATTAATTGGTTAGCCTCATTAATTAAATCAGCCTCTTCCTTACGAGCCTTATCAGCCTCTGCATTTTCCTCAGCTTCCTTTACCATTCTTTCAATTTCAGCATCAGATAATCCTGAACCACCTTGAATAGTAATCTTTTGCTCCTTACCTGTACCTAAGTTCTTAGCAGATACATTAACGATACCGTTAGCATCAATATCGAACTTAACCTCAATTTGAGGAACACCTCTTGGTGCAGCAGGAATATCACCTAATTGGAATCTACCTAATGTCTTATTATCAATAGCCATTGGTCTTTCACCTTGTAATACATGGATATCAACAGCAGGTTGATTATCAGCTGCAGTTGAGAATACTTGGCTCTTTGAACAAGGAATAGTTGTATTTCTTTCGATTAGCTTAGTAAATACACCACCTAAAGTTTCGATACCTAATGATAATGGTGTAACGTCTAATAATAAAACATCCTTAACATCACCAGTTAAAACACCACCTTGGATTGCAGCACCCATAGCTACAACCTCATCTGGGTTAACACTCTTATTAGGCTCCTTGCCTAATTCCTTCTTAACTAACTCTTGAACAGCAGGGATACGAGTTGAACCACCTACTAATAATACTTGATCTAAATCTCTTGGAGTAAGCTTAGCATCCTTTAATGCACGACGTACAGGTCCTAAGCATCTATCAACTAAATGATGAGTTAATTGCTCAAACTTAGCACGTGTTAATGTTCTATTTAAGTGTAATGGACCAGCTGTTGGACTCATTGAAATAAATGGTAAGCTAATTTCAACAGATGTAATACCTGATAAATCCTTCTTAGCCTTTTCAGCAGAATCCTTTAAACGTTGAACTGCCATCTTATCATTTGATAAATCAATACCAGCCTCTGCCTTAAATTCAGCAACTAACCAATCGATAATAGCCTTATCGAAGTCATCTCCACCTAATACATTATCACCAGCTGTAGATAATACCTCAAAAGTACCATCAGCTAAAGATAAAATAGAAACGTCGAATGTACCACCACCAAGGTCAAATACTAATACAGTTTGTTCCTTATCAGTCTTATCAATACCATAAGCTAATGCTGCTGCAGTTGGCTCGTTGATAATACGTAATACCTCTAAGCCAGCAATCTTACCAGCATCCTTAGTTGCTTGACGTTGAGCATCATTAAAATATGCAGGAACTGTAATAACAGCCTTATCTACAGACTCACCTAAATAAGCCTCTGCAGTCTTCTTTAAATTTTGTAATACCATTGCAGAAATCTCTTGTGGAGTATATTTCTTACCATTAACATCTACTCTATAGCTATTATCGCCCATATGACGCTTAATAGAGCTAATAGTATTAGGGTTTGTAATAGATTGACGCTTTGCAACATCACCTACTTGGATTTCATCACCCTTAAAAGCTACTACTGATGGTGTAGTTCTTACACCCTCTGCGTTAGGAATAACCTTAGCTTCACCAGCTTCCATAACACATACACATGAATTTGTTGTACCTAAATCGATACCAATTACCTTATTTGACATATTATTCTTCCTCTTTCTTATCTAAATTTTTCTTATTTACAACAACCATTGCTGGTCTTAATACTCTATCCTTATACATATAGCCATTTTGCATAATGCTTAATACTATATTATCATCCTTATCCTCTACACATTCAGTTTGAACCGCCTGCATAACAGAAGGATTAAATTCAAGTCCTAAAGCCTCAATTGGAGCTAATCCCTCACCCTTTAGGATTTCTAATAATTGATTAGCAATCATTTTAAATCCTATTTGATAATTAGCTACCTCTTGGCTAGGAGCTGGCATATCTAATATCTTATTAAACATATCAATTGGATTAATAAGCTCTCCTACAACCTTTTGTGAAGCATATTTTCTATCCTTAATAGCCTCTTCCTTTAATCTACGCTTAGTATTTTCCATTTCAGCGTAAACCTTTAAATATTCATTCTTTAATTCAGCATAATCAGCCTCAAGCTTAGCAATTTGTTCCTTATACTTATTTTTCTTTTCCTTCTTGCTTTCCTTTGTATCCTCTTGAGTCTCTACTGCCTCTTCCTCTAAAACCTCTTCTTTAATATCCTCTGCCAAAATAAACACCTACCTATTATATAATTTTGCCATACTTTTAGCAACATATTCTAAAAGTGGTATAACTCCTCTATAATTCATACGCTTAGGTCCAATTAATATGATAGTACCATACTCATTATCTCCCATATAATATGGAATAGTAATAATTGAGCATGTTTCTAAGCCAGCAAGATTTTCAGTTCCAATATGAACCTTTAATCCACCATTATGAGCATTTCTAGTAAAATCCTTCATAACCTCACTATCAATTGTTTTAAGTATATTTTGAATTATATGATGATCTTGAAATTCTGGCTGATTAAATAATCTTGATAATCCAGAGCTATAAGATTCTGTATTAGAAAATCTTGTAAAGCCCTTTATCATGAAATTAAGAATATCATCTCTAAAATCAACCATTGCTCTAATTCTAGGCTTTGCAGCCTCCTTAGATAAAATATCTCTTATTTCATAAACTGAATGATCATACATTGCATTATCAAACATTTGAATTATACGCAGTAAATCATCCATTTTATAACCATGTGGTATAACAATCTTTTGAGATTGTACCGCACCGGATGATGTAACAATTAATAAAATTGCTTCATTATCACTAAGCGGAACGATTTCCATTTTTAATACCTTAGCAAAATCACTTGATGAACCAACTACAGCTGCATAATATCCTGTTAATTCACTTAAGAAATCTGCAAGCTTTTTAATCGCATCCTCTTTTGCTAATCTTTTATCATCTAGTATTTGATCCACATATTGAAAATATTCTGTAACATTACCATCTCTAATAATTAAATGGTCTACATAATATCTATATCCATCCTGAGAGGGAACTCTACCAGATGAGGTATGAGTTTTTTCTAAATAACCATCCTCTTCAAGCTTTTGCATATCATATCTAATAGTAGCAGATGAAAAATCCAAATAAGGCTTATTAGTTAAAACCTTAGACCCTACTGGCTCATTATTTACTACATACTCTTCAATAATAGCTTTTAAAATTAACTTCTGACGATCTGTTAACACTTAACTCACCTCACATTTTAGCACTTAACACTCTCAAGTGCAATTACATTATAAAACATTATTTTGGCACTGTCAACCTAAAAGTGCTAAAAATATTAAAAAGCCCATAATGTGGGCTTTTAATTTGAGAATTCGTTTGGATCGATTTTAAATTTATCCTCTTCTATTTCGAATTCATTACTATCTTTATTTTGATTTCCTTTAACTCCATTATCGAAGTCTTCAATTGTTTTCTTATACTTCTTTTTATTCTTTATTAATCTAATTGCGAATACTATACAAAATACTCCCATACCTACAAAAAAGATAAGCATCATAAATACACCCACTAATATAGGTGCATCAAATGTATCATTCTTTATTGATGAAGCTATCATAGTTATAATAGCATATAAACCTACTAATGAGAAAAATACACCACAGATTATTAAAACCATAGGGCTTCCCTTTATACTAACACGTGTACAATCCCCATCCTCATTCTTATATACAAAGGTTTCACATCTTCCATGTTTAGTATGAGCAAGCAATTCCTTTTCATTCTTTTCTTTATCATTCATATTATTTCCTTTTTTATAATAATAAGCACTAATGGTGCTTATTACTATAATAAATAAATATTATTTTCCTTTAAATACTCAATATCCTCAGGACTCCAAACAGAAGCCTGAACCTCACCGATATGAGCCTTCTTTAGCATATACATACATAGTCTAGATTGGCCAATACCTCCACCAATAGTTAAAGGTAATCTCTTATTAACTACATCCTGTACATATTTATTATTCATCTTATCTAATTCGTTTTTTTCCTTTAATTGCTTAACAATTGTTTCCTCATCTACTCTAATACCCATAGATGAAAGTTCAAATGCTAAATCTAATTCCTCATAATAAACGATAATATCACCATTTAAGCTCCAATCATCATAATCGGCAGCTCTACCATCATGAGGTAAACCATTCTTAAGCTTTCCGCCAATTTGCATAATAAAGATAGCCCCATACTTCTTAGAAGCAGCAAGCTCTCTTTCCTTTGGTAGCATATTAGGGTACATAGCCTCTAATTGTCTAGTTGTAATAAATGTAATATTTTTAGGTAATTTGTTTTCAATCATAGGATATCTCTTAGATACCTTCTCTTGTACATTTCTAATAACCCTATAAATAGCCTTAACAGTCTTCTTTAAATAGCTAATATTTCTTTCCTCACGAGAAATAATTCTTTCCCAGTCCCATTGATCAACATAAGCAGAATGGATTGTATCTAAATCCTCATCTCTTCTTATGGCATTCATATCTGTATAAAGGCCTGTATCACATTTAAAGCCGTATAAAGCTAAAGCATTTCTTTTCCATTTAGCTAAGCTTTGTACAACCTCTACCTCTTCATATATATCCTTTATATCAAAGGTAACTCTTCTTTCATGACCATTTAAATTATCATTTAAGCCAGTAGATGGAAAAATAAATAATGGTGCTGAAACTCTTGTTAAATTTAATGCCTTTGCAAGCTCTCTTTCAAAGGTATCCTTAACAAATTTAATCGCAATTTCCGTTTCTAATAAATCAAGCTTTGATTTATATCCCTTTGGTATAATTAAATCCTTCATAAACAATCCCTCTTTTACAAAAAATTTAAAATGATTATATCATAAATAATCGTACAATTAAAGTCGAAAAAAGCATTTCCTACAAAGAAATGCATTTTTTCTATCTAATATACGGATTATTTTGTTCCTTTTTAATTGTAGTCTTAGAATCATGTCCTGGATAAACATCATAATTACTAGGATATTCATCTATAATTCTTTTTAAGCTTTTAGACATATCTACACCACTACCTGTTGGAAAATCAGTTCTTCCACAGCTATTATTAAATAGGGTATCTCCACTTAACACCTTATTCTTATAGCTATAGCATACACTACCTCTAGTATGTCCTGGTGTATGCATTACCTTAAAGTCGTAGCCAATTAAGGAAATAACATCTCCATCCTTAACTGTATTAACATTTAAGCTACCCTTCTTAAAGGGTGTTCTCATTCCCATCATAATATATAATGATAATGATGAATCATATAAAAATGCTTCATCAGCCTCATGTATATATACAGGAACATCAAAATATTTAATACCATCAATATGGTCTACATGTCCATGTGTTATTAATATAGCCTTAACCTTATACTTTTCCTTAATTAGATTAGCCGCCTTCTCATAGGATAAGCCTGGATCAACTAAAACACATTCATTATCATTATTACTAATAATATAGCTATTAGTATATAAGCTACCTGTAACTACTACCTCTATCATAGTCATTATAAAATAAAAAAAGCTTTTTTAAAGCTTTTATTATTTCTTTTCCTTATGTACAGTATGCTTGCGGCAATGAGGACAATATTTCTTAATCTCCATTCTTTCAGGAGTTGTCTTCTTGTTCTTGTCTGTATAATAATTTTCGTTCTTGCAATCAGAACAAATTAACTTAACTAAGTCACGCATGTCTTTTTCCCTCCAGACCTAAAGATTACTTCCTTTGGTATTATATCAAAAGACATTATTTATTTCAACCTTATTTTTAAAAAAATTGAAAATTATTGGTTTTTTGTAGTATAATCAATTTGGTGATAATTATGACTAAAAGAAACAAAACTAGGGTAGTTAAGGTTGGTAATATTTATTTAGGTGGAGATAATCCAATCTATATCCAAAGCATGACTAATACCAAAACAAAGGATATTAAAGCCACAATCAAGCAAATTAATGAGCTTGAGGCACTTGGCTGTGATATTATCCGTGTTGCAGTATTAGACTCTGAGGATGCTTATTCTATTTCTGAAATTAAAAAAGGGATTAATATTCCTTTAGTTGCAGATATACATTTTGACCCAGAGCTTGCGATTATAGCTATTAATCAGGGTGTAGATAAAATAAGATTAAATCCAGGTAATATAAATAATAAGAATAAAATAAAGGAAATAGTAAATCTATGTAAGGATAAAAAAATACCAATTAGAATTGGTGTTAATGGCGGAAGCCTTCCAAAACTAATGGCTTTAAATGCTGAAAACATGATATTAGCAGCCAAATCACATATTGAAATATTAGAGAATTTAGAATTCTATGATATCGTATTATCACTTAAGGCGTCTAATATTGATTTAGCATATGAAGCATATAAGCTTGCAAGCGAGGAATTTAATTATCCATTACATGTAGGGATAACTGAGGCCGGCACAAGCTTTAAAGGCTTAATTACCTCTTCTATTGGATTAACTAAAATATTAGAGGATGGTATAGGTAACACTATTAGAGTATCATTAACGGATGATCCAAAATATGAAATTATGGCAGCTAAGGAAATATTAAAGGAGCTACATTTAAAAAATAATGTACCTACCATTACCTCTTGTCCTACCTGTGGTAGAACGCGTATTAATCTAATTCCTATAGCACATGAAATTGAGGAATACCTACAAACAATCAATAAGGATATTCATGTTGCCGTTATGGGCTGTGCAGTAAATGGACCTGGTGAGGCTCGTGAGGCAGATTTAGGTATTGCTGGTGGTGTTGGCGAGGCATTAATCTTTAAAAAGGGTGTAGTTTTAAGAAAGATTGACGAAAAGGATATTATCAAGGAATTAAAAAAAGAAATAGATAATTTTTAAAGGGGCGAATTTTATCACCCCTTTTACTCTTATAATTCCTCTAATGTTGTATTAGCATTATGTAATAATATTCCAATTAATCTAGCTGATGTAATAAATAAATCCATTTCAGAAGATTGCCATACCCTCTTTGATGTCATATCAGCTCTTAATACACCATATACCTTACCATAAGCCTCAATACTACAGCTTAATGCTGAGCTAATGTTTTGTTCTACAAATGCATCAAATAATTTATTTTGTCTTATTTGTGACAATATATGTCTTACATTAACATAGAATAAACCAATATTATTAGCTATATTTTCATAAAGCTCATTAGGAATATATTCAAATTCCTTATTTTTTGATAATGAATGAATAGCTGATACCTCTATTCTTTCTGATGATTGAACACATACATGATCAATCATAAAATGTGATGATAAATATTGTAATAATGATCTAATAGAATATTTTAATGATTTATCATGAGTTAATAACTCAAATACCTTCGCATGCATATCCATTGATTTGAATGAAGCCTCGCCTTCTTTCTTTAAAACAATATTTGCATGCTTTTCTGCAAGATAAATAATAAAGCAATTTCTACCCTTATATTTACCTCTATATAAGGCCTTATCAGCTGTATCAACTAATGAATTATAATTCTTTCCATCGATAGGATATCTAGATACACCTGTAGTTAATGATATAGATGATCCACCCATAGCTCTTAGCTTATCCTTCATCATTGCACTCATATTCTTATTTAAATTATGACAAATTTCCCAAACCTCTTTATATTCATTAATATTTGGTAAAACAATCATAAACTCATCGCCGCCATAACGACCAACTACACCATTTTCACCAATAGATTCTTGAATTGTTTGAGCAACCTCATATAAAACATGATCACCCATCATATGGCCATATGTATCATTTACATATTTAAAATTATCTACATCACTTAATAAGACACTAAAAGGTATCTTTTGATCAATTAGATAATCAACATAGGATGTAATCATTTCCCTATTTAAAACCTTTGTTAATCCATCATAAGAATATTGTATTTCTTGCTCGTTAAAGAATGGTAAGTCCTTTAATAATTTGTTATCCACCATTTTAACTACCTCCCTTTATTTAATTAATCGAATTTCCTTATCTTTATTTTATAGGAAAATATAATAAAAGTCAATTAAATAGGAAAAAAAGACTATCTCTCAGAAGATAGTCTTTTGATCATTATTATTCCTCGTCCTTATCGATAGCATTATGAACTAATGCAGCTAATGCTCCACCAGCTAATGGTGCTAAGATAAATACCCATACTTGCTTTAATGCTTCAGTTTCTCCACCGATTGCTTGAACGATTGCAGGACCAATAGAACGAGCAGGGTTAACTGATGTACCAGTGAATCCTAAGCCTAATAAGTGAGCTAATACTAATGCACCACCGATAACTAAACCAGCAACTGCAGCATTATTCTTCTTAGAAGTAACACCTAAAATAGCTAATACGAATACAAATGTTAATACGATTTCAACGATCATTGCACCAACATAATCAACGAATTCAATTTCGCCATAAATAGCTTGTAATTGGTTAGCACCAACAGTTTCAAAGCCTAAGCCTGGAACATCTAGCATATTAAGTACAAGACCTAATAATAAAGCACCAAATAAAGCACCTAAAACTTGGCTTACTACATAACCAATAAATTCTTGAACAGAAATCTTCTTCTTGATTAGCATAGCAATAGATACAGCTGGATTAATATGGCAGCCAGAAACATTACCAATTGAATATGCCATAGCAACGATAACTAAACCGAATGCTAAAGATGTAGCAACAGTATCAACACCAGTCGCAACAGCTACACCACATCCAAAAATAACTAATACTGCAGTACCAATGAATTCAGCTATATACTTCTTCATATTTTCCATTACACTATTCCTCCTTGTTATATTAATTATAACATAATATTACTTAAAAATAAAAATACTTTAGCGTGTTTTTGCTAAAGTATTACACATTTTCCTATTTTTTAAACACAAATAGCTTTCTACATACATAATTAAACACTAATACAATACATGTCATTAAGCACTTCATAAATAGCTTCCAAAAATCAAATGTAATAATTATAGTCCAATAATATGTATTATAAATAGGCTCCGCTAGTAATATACCTAGCTGAGTAATTCCTAAGCCTATTACACTCACAACAACAAACTTCATGAAAACCTTCTTAGATTTAGTTTGGCTTTCATCGATATATTTATAAACAAACTTTTGTAAAAACCAATTAACTAAAAGGCCAGCTAAAAAGCCTAGGGTTGTTGATATAAATAGATTTAAAGTTATATCAACATTTTTTAAAATAACAAGATTAAATGTATAAAAAACAATATAATCAACTATTGTGGCAATACCACCAACAATTAAAAATCTTATTATTTCGCGAATAATCTCACTTTTACTTTGCTTCATAATAATACTCCTACAATAACTAAGTCATATTATATTACTTTTTATCATTTTTTTCAATTAAAAAGAATAAAAGGGCTTATACCCTTTAATATTATCTTAAGAAATATAATTCCAACCCAAGCGATTGATCAATTTTACCAGATTTTATTTCTAAATCAAGCTGATTTAAATATTCAAGATTTTCTTTAATTATATCAAGGCTATATGCCTTTGCGTTTTTAAGCATATAATACGCTCTACCAGGTGATACATTAAAGGTAGTGGCAATATCTGCTTGAGATGCATTACTCTTATATAAAATGTAAACATTATATAGCTCTTGAAATTTATTAATTAATAATGATACTAAAAATGATGGTTGAACAGAATTAAGCTTCAAATCATTATAACAGCTAAACATTCTTTTTTTATCATTATTTAATACAGCCTCTACTAGCTGATAAACATTATCATCTAATGGAGCTGAAATCATTAATCTAACATCATTATCAGTAATAATTTTATTGTTAGACTTATATAGCATTAATACATCTAATGACTGTATAAGCATTGAAAATGATGTAGCGTAGCTTGCTAAAAGAGAAATTGCCTTTGAATCCATTTTATAGCCATTTTCATTTAATGTCCTTTCAATATATTTATCAAATGGCATATTCTTTATATTAACATTTATATAAATAGAAAACTTCTTAATCTTTTGATATTTTTCATTATTACCATCAAATGAGCTAGTAAATAAATAAATTAAAACATTTTGGCTATTTACATCATTCATAATAGAAACAAGCTCATTAATAGCCTTATCAGACATTGTTAATAACGCATATGCTTGCTTAACAACAATAAATTTCGGATTATCAAATAGTGATATTGTTGTCAAATCATCAATTAAGGAATAAATACCATCCTCCTCTAAATCATAGGTGGTATATTCAAATTCCTCATTAAAGCTATTTTTGATCTCATCTATCTTCTTCATCGCAGATGAATAATCGTCAGTAGTGATTATATAATTATGTGCCACAATATCACCCCTTCGGTGATATTATAACATATCTACGCTAGAAAACACATAACCTTCTTCATTTAATTTATCTATTATTTTTCTTAAATCAACCATATTATCCTTAGATACCGTATGCATTAAAATAATAGCTCCATTATGAATTTTATTCATAACCTTATTATAGCTATAATCATTTCCATTAAACTTATCCTTATACCAATCAACATAGGCTAATGACCAAAATACAGATGTATAGCCATTTTCCGCTAATACCCTCTGAGATTCAGAATTATATTCTCCTCTAGGAGGTCTAACAAATTTAGACATATTAGTTCCAAATTCATTATAAAATGCTTCCTCTAGCTTTTTAACATCATTTAATATTTCATCCTTAGTTGATACAGTAAAATCCTTATGAAAATAGGTATGATTACCTATTAAATGACCATCATCAATCATTCTTTTTACTAAATCTCTACTACTAGTAAGGTAATGTCCTGTAATAAAGAAAATAGCCTTTGTATTTGTTTCCTTTAATACATCAAGCATTGCCTCTGTATAACCATTCTCATATCCACAATCAAACGTTAAATAAATATTTTTATTATCAGGACCTATTGTATATCCATTATTATCAATAATAGCTGAATCATATACATTAGGCCTTTCTCCTTTTTTATTAGGACCTACTCCATAACCTTGAGCATGTACACTAATATTTAATGACATCATTAAAAATAATACAAATAATATTTTAAATATTTTCATTATAAAGCCTCCAGCATTATTATTGATATAATTAAATATTAAATACTTCTATATTCTTCCAATTAATGAAAGCTCCTATTAATAACCCAATCACGATATTATAAATATAAAACAAAAATATTATAAAGAATGATAATATACCATATACTATTTTAAAATTAGAAAATATTGATAAATAGGCTACAAATAACAAGGTAAATACTATTATATATAAAAGGCTAAATATAAATCCCTTTATCATTCTTTTAATCCTATATTCTCTTAAAACCATTATATTAAAGGCTATTATCATTAATATTAATAATATAAATATTAAGACAATAGTAACAAGCTTAAATAAAGTATATAAAAGGGATAACGCTAATAATATAATGTATAAAATTATTAAAATAATAGGCACTAATATTAATGATATTATTCTTTTACTAAGCCTAATACTAATGGGCTTTTTAGTAATAAGCTCTGAAACATTTAATATATGATAATATAATGTTGATGAGGAATATATACTAGTAATGATTAAAAATAAGGAGTATGGTAGATTAGCATTATGTTCAATAAGATAAATAAGTAGATCTCTAATCATATCATTACTAGTATTTTCAATTATTACTGATTTAATATCATTTAGATAATAGCTAAATAGATTTACAAATAAAAAGAAAAAGGCTCCACCGTTAATTAAAATAAAAAAGCATAATGCTCCTGATAGGGTAGGTAATTTATTATCTACAACTAAATGATAAAAATTTTTAATTATTTTCATCATATCACCAGTAATATTATGCTTAATTTATTCAATTTTAATCTAACTTAGATACTTCCAGCATAAAGGCAGAAAGGCCTTCACTAAAATCACTCTTTCTAGTTCTATATGTCCAATTACCCATACTAGTAGATGGAATATTCATTCTACCTAAATCATCAGTTAAGCCTAAATAATCCTGTAATGGAATAATAGTATATTTGCATGCCTGCTTCATACAAAATTCTATTATTTTTAAATTAGGTCTATCTGTAAATTTAATATCACAAAGCTTATCAATAAGCTTTTTATTATTTTCATCTAACTCATTATAGAATGACATAATCGTTTGATTATCGTGTGTACCAGAATAGAAAATATTATTCTCCTTAAAGCCCTTCTTAAGTGGCACTCTATTTTTACCATCACCAAGCTCAAATTGGAAAATATTCATTCCTGGATACTCACATTTATCTAAAAGCTCAAAAACATCTTTAGTTAAGAATCCTAAATTCTCTGCCACAATATTGGCATTAGGACATTCATTTTTAATGGCCTTAAATAAACGATATTTAGGTCCCTTCTCCCAATGACCATTCTTGGCAGTCTTATCACCATAAGGAATGGCATAATAGCCTGCAAAGCCTCTAAAATGATCTATTCTTAAAATATCGAATAGCTTTAATGAATGCTTAACTCTTTTAACCCACCAAAAATAATTATTCTTTTTCATTAAATCATAATTATATAACGGATTACCCCAAAGCTGACCATCTGGTGAAAAGCCATCTGGTGGACAGCCTGCCACAAATGTTGGCTTAAGCTCATTATCTAATCTAAAGTAATGAGGTGTAGCCCATACATCTGAAGAATCATATGCACAATAAATAGGCATATCACCCATTATAGAAATACCCTTTTTATTAGCGTATTTCTTTAAATTATTCCATTGTCTAAAGGCTAAGAATTGATAGAATTTATATTCATTTATCTCGTCACTATAATTAAATGTAAAGCTTCTAATTGCATCACATCTTTTATATTTTAAACCATCTGGCCACTCATTCCAGGCCTTATTATCATTATGCTTCTTTATAACCATAAATAAAGCATAATCATTTAGCCAATAGGCTTCTTCTTTAATAAATAATTCAAATTCATCCTTAACAAGATATCTATTTTGATAAGCCTTATTTAAAATTTTATATCTTGTATTAAATAAATTCTCATAATTTACTCTACCTGAATTTACTTTAACTGGTAAATCATCAGCATTAATTAAATTTTCTTTTACTAATAAATCTAAGTCAATAAAATACGGATTAAACGCAAATGCTGATAATGCTGAATATGGTGAATCACCATATGATGTAGGTCCTATAGGTAATATTTGCCATATAGCTTGACCTGATTTAGCTAAAAAATCAACAAAATTATATGCCTCTACACCTAATGTACCAATTCCATATGGGCTTGGTAGGCTTGATATATGTAATAATACTCCTCTATTCTTCATTAGCTAGCTCCTCCTTTACTTCCTTAAGAAGCTTTTCCTCTTCCTTAGATAACTCATATTTTTCTAATAAATCAGGTCTTCTTAAATAGGTCTTCCTTAGACTTTCCTTCTTACGATATTGATTTATTAGCTTATGGTTACCATTTAATAAAACCTCAGGCACACTCATACCATCATATTCTATTGGTCTTGTATATTGTGGGTATTCTAATAAGCCTGTTGAAAAGGAATCATCCTCATGTGATTCCTTTTTTATTGCGTTATCTAGTAATCTAATAACACTATCTGAAATAGCCATCGCTGGTATTTCACCACCAGTTAACACAAAATCACCTATAGAAACCTCTATATCAACATAGCTTCTAATTCTTTCATCAAAGCCCTCATAATGACCGCATAATAAAATTATTTCCTCATGCTTAGTAAAATCTAAGGCCATTTGATGATTAAATGTTTTACCCTGTGGTGTCATCATAACAACATATGAATTATCACCCTTATTAGCCTTGATTGCTCTATCAACAACATCAACAGCTAATACCATACCGGCACCACCACCACATGGTGTATCATCAACATGACGATGCTTATTATTAGAATAATCTCTAATATCGATAGCCTCTACACTACAAACACCCTTTTCGATGCTTCTTTTAATAATTGATTCCTGTATAAATCCATCAAACATTGAAGGAAACAGGGTTAATATCTTTATTCTCAAAACAATCCCTCAATTTCCTTAACAATAATTTTATCACTAACCTCTATTATAAATTCATTAATAAAGGGAACTAATACATTCTTCTCATTATATTTAATAACTAAATATTCAGCCTGAGGTAGCTCTCTAATTTCAATAACTACACCTCTAGCCTCATTATTTTGATTAACAACATTAAGTCCAATTAAATCACTATAATAATACTCACCCTCATTAAGCTCATTACCTCTATCTAGCTCTGAAACATAAATATCATTACTATGGTATTTTAAAACCTTATTAATGTCATCATAACCCTCAAATGTAACTAAATAATGATCTCCCTGGATAGAAACCTTAGAAACCTTTACCTCCTCATAATTGCCATTATGAAGAATATAAAGCCTACTACCAACAAAAAATCTATTAAAATCAGAAAAGCTTCTAACCTTTAGGGCTCCCTTAATTCCATGAGTTGTCATAACAAAACCACATTTAAAAAATTTCATAATACCACTCCATTCTAGTTAATTATAATCTATTTAATAATTAAAATCTAGATATCTAGCTCTTTAATTTCTGCCTTTAATATTGATAATAAATAAACATTAATTCTTTTATTACTAATACTAGCTACATATTCCTTATATATAGCTAATTGCTTAATATAATCCTCACTATCAGTATTAGAAAGCTTATAATCAATAATATCAATATGATCATCATATTCTACTAATATATCAATAATACCATGATAGCTATTATTACCACTATTAAAATAGAATTCATGCTCATGATATGTTTTAGCTAACGCAATATTTTCTAATATTGGGTGAGCTAATATTTTATTTATTGTATTTTTCATAAATTGATTAATAGGAAGGCTATCAACATTAGGATTCTTAAAATCTAATGCCTCTAATGCGCTATGGAATTCTAAGCCTAATTTAATATTCCTCTTTAATTCCTTAGATGGTAATTCCTTTAATACCTTAGAAATACGCTTACTCTCTATTAAGGAAGGCATTTCTAATTCCTTATATTCAAGTACCTTTTTACCACTAATGCCCATATTACCCTTCTTTAGCTTATAGTTTAGGGTAATATTATAATCATTTAAATCAATTTGCTTAAAATCAAATACATTAGCATAATTAATCATTTTATTAAAGCTATTAAGCTTATCAAGCCTTAAATCATCATATTCACTATTTTCTAATATAATAATCATTTTCTCTCTTGCGCGAGTCAAGGCTACATAAAATAATCTAGCCTTTTCTGAAATATCATCCCTAGTGATACTATCTGTAATTAATTTCTTTACTATAGTATCACTCTTACCCATATCGGCAAAAGGAACATAAATACCATATTTCTTATGATATCCTACTGATTTAACTGCATCTTTATTGTTAAATTTAGATGACAGCATTGGGAAAATACAATAAGGGAACTCTAAGCCCTTAGACTTATGAATAGTCATAATTCTAACACTATCACCTGATGAATTCGATAATGAATACTTAATATCAACACTACTATCTAATAGCTTAAATAATGATTCAGCAAACTCATTCATACTCATATTTGCATCATTAAACATTTTAAATAATCCATGAATACGTTCTAGTACTACCACTAAATTATCAACATCTCCTATTAAGGAAATATTTTGATAAATCTTAAATACATCACATATTTCATAAAATAAATTACTATATGAAATATCATTTAAGCTTGCTAAATATTTTAAATCATTATCAATAGGATATTCATAATCTAATCTAGTCATTAAATAAATATCTTCATCACTATAGCTATATAAAAAGCTTCTAGCTATTGAAGCACGGGCATGCTTATATTTTTTATTATT
The DNA here is from genome assembly GCA_017462645.1 of Acholeplasmatales bacterium. Classification (GTDB taxonomy): domain Bacteria; phylum Bacillota_I; class Bacilli_A; order Acholeplasmatales; family Anaeroplasmataceae; genus Anaeroplasma. The sequence goes on from JAFTQR010000041.1 coordinate 36,832, forward strand.
AATATCATTATTTTTAATACTATTAATACATAAAACAATATTACCAAATAGCTTTGGTAAGGCAGATTCCTTTAAATCTAAATCAGCCTCTATAGACATAGGTATATTAAAATATTCAAATACCTCCTTAAACAATACAAATTGAGCACTCTTATCAATTAATATCGCAAAATCACTATATGATACCCTTTTATATTCATTCTTCCTTAATACCTTATTACCGCTATCCATTATTCTTTTAACCTCTACTGCGGCAATAAAGGCCTCCTTAACCTCTTTAGGAATATTCTTAAGCTCCTCATTATTATAGGATAATATATCTAGATTAAAGGAATAATCCTGACTAATCATTTCATAATCCTTTTGACCATATTTCATTTGATGGTCCTTAACATAATCAGCATCTCCACATTCCTCTGTCATTAAGGCATTGAATAATTTATTAATATCATCTAATACCTCTTTTCTAGATCTAAAGTTATATGATAAATCTATCTTAATACCACCATCATTTTTACTATATTTATCATATTTATTTTTAAATATATATGGATTAGCATTTCTAAAGCGATAAATGCTTTGCTTAATATCGCCAACCATATATAAATTATTATTTTCGATCAGATTGATAAATGCCTCTTGAATATCAGATGTATCCTGATATTCATCTATTAATATTTCCTTATAATAATACTTTAGCTCTTCCTTAACATCACTATTTTCCTTAACTAGCTTAATAGCTAGCTTAGCAATATCATTAAAATTAAATTGCATTAATGATTTCTTATAATCATAAAGCCTACTCATAGCCTTATATGAAAGCTCTAATAGGAAGCTAATCGCATCCTTAGTGCTAATGATTTCATTTCTCATGTTTTCTTTATAAGGATAAGGTACAAGCTTCTTAAATTCCTTTAATAGCTCATTAGCCCTTGTCTTTACTTCCTTTACTACTGGTGATGCCTTAGGACTAGTATTAGGAAGCTTTATATCTAAAAGCTTATAATAGTCCTCATAGCTTTTAATAGTATTCATTATACCTAATACCTCCTCTATAAAGCTAGAAAGCTTTTTAGATGGAGTATCATTTGAAGAGTGATATAATAGCTCATTAAATGAATCATTTAATATATTAAATTCCTTATTTAAGAAATCACAATATTCTGATACAATAGAATCTATTTTAGCATCACTTAAATAATTGTCATTATAGTTAACAATAAAATCATCTAAATCAATAATTAAATCTAATTGATTACATAAATCATCAATTATATTTACTATTCTTTTATCATCCTGCTTAGAATAGTTAGAAAGAAATGATAGGAACCTTTCATTTTCTTCTAAATATAATTCATTAAATAAATCCTCTATTATTTCTGATTTTTTTAATGAAATAAGAGAAGCATCCATTATCCCAATATTAGGAGTTAATCCTAGCTTATAATAATATTTCTTTACTAAGGAAAGGCTGTATGCATCAAATGTTGTAATAAAGGCAGCATCGATTAGGCTAGCTTGTTCTAATAGATTATTATCAATTAGCTTTTGTCTAATTCTTTCCTTCATTTCAGCCGCAGCCGCATTAGTAAATGTTAATACTAATACATTTCTAATATCATTACCACTCTTACAATACTCTAAAATTCTTTCTGATAATACGGCTGTTTTACCACTACCTGCACCTGCAGAAACAATAATATTACTACCTCTTTCAAAAATAGCTCTTTTTTGTTCATCAGTCCATGCCATATTACTCACCATCCTTCTCTAAAAATGGTTTTACCACTAGCATTTCAAAATCATCATATGCTACATTACATAAATCCTTATATTTACAATAAGTACATGAGCTTGTTTTGTTTAATATTTTAGGCTTTATATCAAATTTAGCATTGTGAATATCATCACTTGCCTGATGGATAAGGCTATCTACTAAGCTAATAAGCTTATTTTGATCATCTATAGAAATAACCTTAGACTTTTTACTAAGCTCTCCACTCTTAAGAAATGCCATACCCTTAATATAATCACTATTTTCATATAAAGGATCAATATAAGGAATTAAATTGCGCTCTGATATTGTATAACCCTCTAATCTAAAGCTTTTTTCTAATTGTTCTTTTATATCTAATCTATTATCTAAATCGATAATATTTACCTTTTGTAAATATATACCGATTATATTTATCTTCTTATTCTTAAAGCCATCATATTTACTTAATAAATACATATATGATGGAAGCTGTAGATTATAGCCATCCTCTACATTATTTAAGGATGCTATATCACTACCAGTTTTATAATCAATTATAGCACAATAAATTTCACCATTTACTTCTGTATATAAAACCTTATCTACAAAGCCTTCAAATTTAAAATCTGATTCCTCATATACAATATTAGGCTCTCTTAATACTAAATCAAATTTAGATAGACTTTCCTTAGATTTATTATATTTAACTAAATAAGCTAATACCTTTTTCATTTGACTAAAATAAAACTTATCCTTATCATTTTCTGCCATATCCATATGAATATTAGTAGATTCATTAAAATCAAAATCACTATTATAGCTATCCTCTAATACCGCATGTGCATATGCACCCATTCTAGTCGCTATTGATGACTCATATTCATTTAATCCTAATATTCTATTAGCATAGAATTGAAATGGACATGCAAAGAAGGTTTTAATACTTGAATATGAAAATGATAGCTTTCTATCATTAAATAAATCATCTAATAATTCTTTATTAATGGGCTTATATTTATTATCATAGCTTCCATATTTCAAATGAGAAATATCATATTCCTCTAAAGCATTATCTGATATCTTATATTTTAGATATTTAGAATAGGCAATACCCATTCTAATATTATCCTCTAAAGCTGAATAGCCATATTCAGCTTCTCTTTTTTCTACCTTAATGCCTAGCTCATTAATTAAATTAGATGGTAATAGCTTACCACTACTATCACTTAGGCTATATGATACATAAATATTTTTAGTTTTTAATAATAGATTAATTAAATCATTTTTAGCTATTAAATTCTTATCTATAGATGTATCTAAATTAATAATAGAAAGCTCATAATCATTTAGATATTCAATATCCTTATAAATAGCTGGTGAAACACCTAAATTAAAGCCAATATAAAATACATATTCATCATCAAAATATTTATTTCCATTAGATACATTAATCATATCCTCATAAACATTATTTTGATATGTCATATTCTTCATTTTTCTTTTAATAAATGGTAAATATTCTAAAGGGATAGAATCATTTAAATCATAATCATTTATTAAATTAAATATTTGATTATAAATATTAGATCCATCATTTATTTTATCAAATATTTCATTAAAATTATCTAGCTCATTACATAAGCTAATAAAATCATTAGCTATTTTAGTAGATAGAATATTAGTATCTTTATTAAATTTAATTGGAATATTATAGCTTTTAGCTAATCTTTTAAATATAAACTCATATGAAGCATTCATATTAGCAATATGTATCTTACTACCCTTTACTCCACTATTAATTAATTCATATATTTTATTACATACATATAATTCTTCATCATAGCTATTATTAAATTCATATACAATAGGTAATGAATCCTTATTAGCTTCATCTACTACGTATACCTCTGTATATTTAGCTATTTCATTTTTTAAATATTCAAATACATGTGATTTACTAGAATCAATAAAGGTAACAGGAAATTGAGACAATCTATATTTAAAGAAATAATCATATTTATATAGATTCATCTTAATTAAATACTTCTTACAGCTTAATATGCTATCAAGCTTTTCATTACTATAGTATTTATCCTCAATAAAAGGCATATATTTAATATATTCATTTGCCATATCATAAGTAATTTCATATTTACTCATAATCTCGAAAATAGAGGATTTTACAGCATAGCCTAATAATTTATCCTTTAAATCATTTAAAGTTAAAAATATAAGGTTTTTGAAGCCATTTTGACTCTTTAATATAGATTCCTTTGTTTTAGAATCACATATAATAAATCCTTCTTTTAATTCCATAGTAACCACCCACCTATAATTATACAATAATTATAACTACAATAAAAAGCAATTTTAAACAAATTATTATAGCTACTAGCTATATAATAAGGTATATATTGACAATATGCGTGTCACTTTTAAAAATATTTTTAAAAAATAACAATCCGCACGTCAAACGTGCGGTTTTTACGCTCCCCTATAAGGGCTTTAACCACACGACGACCCTTAAGGGTCATCAAAAGCGGCTGACAACCGCGATATTCACTCTGGCTTATCCCTTGAAGGGATTTTTG
>JAFTQR010000042.1 GCA_017462645.1 Acholeplasmatales bacterium
TTCAATATCTTTATAATTATAATATACCTCAATTATATAGGTTTTATCTGTTTCTAAATTAAAGGTAGTTTCACCAATAGAAATAAGTTCAACATATTGATTATTTATTAATTCGTATAAAACTGGTGAATGTATATCACAGTATGTTGAATTATCTTTTATTAAGCTAATTTCATAATCGTTGCTTTCTTCTACCTCTACCTTAAATATCTCATTATTACAATTAGTTGGTACATTATGCTTTTGTCCTACATATAAATTTCCATCATAATATTCATCACACATTGTTTGAATATCTACATTATCAATATAATTATTTTTTTCATTTAAAATATCAAAAGATATATTAAGATTAATTCTAGTTCCTACATTTAATACTAATGTTGAAGAACTTAATGAAATTAATACTTGTGGTAAAACGTTACATTTATTAGTTTTTAATGATACCTCTTCACCCTCTATATTTATAAATTTAGTTTTTATATTCTTTATTAATTGATTATAATTAGATATTTGATCACTTCTTGAATTATAAAATGAATAACAAAATTCCTTTTTAAATCCTGAAATATTACTTTTATCATTATAAATACCATTGTTTTTTAAATAATAGTTAGGAATAATTTTATCATTTATTGTATTATTAGCATCCATATTAAATGAATAATAAACTGGATGTTTTAAAATACCAGCTTCAATTTCCACTATAAATGAACCATTATCTGAATTTATATTATATTCTTCATCAGATGTATTTAAAAAGTATATATTTGAAAATTCAGTAGTTATTTCTAAATTAGAAATATTATAATTTAATTCATTAAATGTTGGAATAATAACATTATCATATTTACCATCGCCAATAGCTTTAATATGTTTATATTTGTCATTTAATGGTATAGCTCTATATTCTGTTGAAAATAAAGGTTTAAAAGCTAAATCTAAATGCGTATTGCCCATATAATATATTAAATCAAATAGAATTACATTTGATAAATAGGAATTATTATCAAGTGATTTAGTTGATATATAATAGCCATAGTCTTTATCCATATATGAATATACACCTTCATTAGTAAAATATTCTCTTGGAATAAATTCAGTTATTGAATCATCAGAAAATGCTTTGTTATTACTGATTTTTCCAGCATATTTATAATTAGTCTCATAATCGGCATCATAATAGCTTGATATATAATTTTGAAGAGCTAAATCCTTATCACTAGTTACTTTTTTACTTATAATGTATTCGAAGGAATCATTTTTATCTTCATCATCACATGATGAGAATATAAATAAAGATAACATTATTAAAATTAAAGATAATATTTTTTTATTATTTAACATTTATTTATCCTCCCATCATAATGTTGGTATTATTAAAAAACAATATCTTTTTTAATTATATTTTATTTTATATATTAAATCAATATTTGATATATAATTCATAAAAATATTATTAAATTAAAATAAATATCATTATCGTTATATTTTTTTTGAATATTATTATTTCTAAATTAAATAAAAAAATGGCTATACATAAGTATAACCATAATTATATTATTCAGCTTTTGGAGCTTCTTCAGCAGGCTTATCAAACTTTCTTGATGCTTGCTTTAGGGCATCCTTTCTAGAAAGATCGATTTGACCCTTTTCATTTACACCGATGCACTTAACGATGATTTCATCATTTAATGAAACTACATCCTCTGGCTTTTCAACTCTTTCTAATGCTAGCTTAGAAATATGACATAAGCCTTCAGCACCTGGCCATAGCTCAACAAATACACCATACTTTTCAATTCTTGTAACCTTACCAGTATAGATTGCTCCTACCTCAGCCTCACGAACTGAATCTAAAATGTATTGTAAGCAAGCCTTAGCTGTATTCATATCAGAGTGCATTACATAAACTCTACCATCTTGCTCTAAATCAATCTTAACATTATCGAACTTTTCGATTGTAGCGTTAATATTTTTACCACCAGCACCGATAACATCCTTAATCTTATCTGGATTAATAACATCAGTAACAACCTTAGGAGCATATTTAGATAATTCAGGTCTAACCTCTGCAATAGTTTGAGCCATATGCTCAAGAATTTCTAAACGACCCTTCTTAGCTTGTGCTAAAGCTTCCTTTAGAATTTGGTAAGTAATACCCTTAATCTTGATATCCATTTGAAGTGCTGTGATACCATCCTTAGTACCAGCAACCTTGAAGTCCATATCACCTAGGTGATCCTCCATACCTTGAATATCTGTTAAAATTGTATAATGATCATCATCAGTCATAATTAAACCCATTGCGATACCAGCAACTGGAGCCTTAATAGGAACACCTGCAGCCATTAATGCTAATGTACCAGAACAGATAGTTGCTTGAGATGATGAACCGTTAGATTCTAAAATTTCAGAAACTACACGGATTGTATATGGGAATTCATTCTCATTTGGAATAACATATGATAATGCTCTTTCACCTAATGCACCATGTCCAATCTCACGACGACCTGGAGAACCATATCTACCAGTTTCACCTACTGAGAATTGAGGGAAATTATAGTGTAGCATAAATCTCTTATTTGATTCCTCACCTAAGCCATCAATGATTTGGTTATCATTTAATGAGCCTAATGTAACTGTACCTAAGCTTTGTGTTTGACCACGTGTAAATAATGCTGAGCCATGTACACGAGGTAATACATCTACTCTAGATGATAATGGTCTAATTTCATCAACCATTCTTCCATCAGGACGAATCTTGTCTACAGCGATCATTCTTCTAACCTCGCCATGTAAGATTTCATCTAATGTATATTTAACATGCTTTAAATATTCCTTCTTAGCTTCAGTATCAATTACCTTAATACCACCGATTTCAGTAATAAATACCTTTTCATCAAAATGATTAATAGTTTCTTCATTTACAGCGTCAATTGCAGCATATCTTTCAAGCTTATCTTCAATTCTAATAGCCTTAACAAGCTTTTCCTCAGCATATGCCTTAACTTCAGCATTAATATCCTTATCAACCTCAAATAATTCAACTTGATATTTTTCCTTGCCGCATTCCTTAACGATTTCTTGTTGGAATTCACAAAGCTTTTGGATTTCAGCATGTCCATACTTTAATGCTTCCCACATATCGTCTTCTGATACGAATCTAGCACCAGCCTCAACCATATTGATAGCTTGATGTGTACCAGCAACTGTTAAATTAAGCTCAGAAACCTCTAATTGTTGAGGAGTTGGGTTAATTATTAATTCACCGTTTACCTTACCAACTACAACACCAGCGATTGGTCCTTCAAAAGGAATATCTGAAATCATCAATGCAATTGATGAACCTAGCATTGCAGCCATAGCTGTTGTACATTCTGGATCAGATGATAATACAGTATTTACAACTTGTACTTCATTTCTAAATCCTTCTGCAAATAATGGACGAATAGGTCTATCAATTAATCTTGAAACTAATGTTTCATGCTCGCTTGGTCTACCCTCACGTCTTAAGAATCCTCCAGGAATCTTTCCTGCAGCATATAATTTTTCTTGGTATAATACCATTAATGGGAAAAAGTCTGCGGTTGATGCGACATTATTAGAAACAACTGCTGTTAGAACCGTACTTTCTCCATAAGTTACTAAACATGAGCCTCCGGCTTGCTTAGCAACCTCTCCGATTTCAATAACAAGTGGACGTCCTGCCCAATTGTATTCGAAGCGTTTTACTTCACTCATCTTCTGTTCTCCTTATATTTTCTCTCTCTTTTTTTCATAATCCTTTACTATTATACCACAATATTATTAAATTTCTACAAAAATATAATTTTAATAATTATATTGTTTTATAACAAAATAAAAATGGACTCTAACGAGTCCAAATTTTATTATCGACGTAAACCTAAAGACTTAATTAATGCTTCATAGCCCTTTAAGTTGTTCTTCTTTAAATAAGCTAATAAGCTCTTTCTTTGACCAATCTTGATCATTAAGCCTCTCTTAGAATGGAAATCATGAATATGAGTTTGGAAATGCTCATTTAATTGGTTGATTTCAGCAGTTAATAAAGCAATTTGTACCTCTACTGAACCAGTATCCTTTGCATCCTTACCATATTTTGCAATGATTTCTGCCTTTACTTCCTTAGTTAAAGCCATTTTTAGTTTCCTCCATATTTATATTATTCACGTATTACCAAGATATAGATAGAGGATATCTCATATCTGAGTAAACGCCATTTGTAATTATATACTAATTATTTATTGATTGCAAGTATAAAATTATTATTTTGTATAATTCATATCTCCTGCAAGTTCAAGACACATAGCCTTATCAATTTTTAATTGCTTAATTAGGTCATTTACATTTTCAAATTTCATTTCATTTCTAATTCTTTGAACAAAGTAAATTTCTATTTCATCACCATATATATCAGCATCTAAACCAAAAATATTAACCTCTACTCTTTTATTATAGCTAAAATTAAATGTTGGGTTATGTCCAATATTACACATTCCTAAATATAGGATTCCCTCAAACTTGACATTAACAAAATATACACCAGTTTCTGGTAAGAAATAATTTTTATAATCAATATTTGCGGTTGGAAAGCCAATTACTCTACCCTGTTGTGTACCAAATTTAACCTTACCTCTTATTGAAAAATGTCTACCTAATAATCTATTAGCCTCATATACATTTCCAATAGAAATTAATTCTCTAATATAGGTTGTTGAAACTCTTACATCATCAAAGACAAACTTTTTAACCTCGTAAAATTCAAATACCTCTCTTAAATCAGAAATATTACCCTCAGCTCTTCTACCAAATGTAAAATCATATCCACAAACACATGATTTAATATTCATAAATTTCATGTATTCAATAAATTCTTCCTTTGGCATATCTGCCATATCATCATTAAATTCAACAACAATTAAATAATCAATACCCATTCTTGATAGAATATCTACTTTATGCTCAAGTGGTGTAACTAATGGATAATTTGGAATTTTCTTTAAAAATACAGATGGATGTGGATAAAATGTTAGGACTGCAGATTTATATCCATGTCTTTTACATTCCTCAATAAGCTTTTGATGTCCTAAATGAACACCATCAAAATTTCCTACGGCAGCACATACTGGCTCAGGTAATGGTATGAAATTCTTATCCTTAATAAAAATTGATTTCATAAATTCACCCTCTTATTTAAAAATTAAAATAGGCTTATATTTTAATTCATCGACCTCTTCATATACTGCTATTATATCACATTTATTCGAAACATAAAAGACACCTTTTTCGTTAGTTTGTCTTTCATCAAGCATAACTCCATTTTTTACAAGCTTTGCGATATAATCATTAACCTCAACTATAGGTAGCTTAAATACCTCTTGTATTGGCTTTATATCAGATGATTTAATATCAGCTAGCTTGATACTATTGATAACATTAAATTCACCAGCTTTAGTTCTTCTTAGCTCCTTTAAAATAGCACAGCCACCTAATAGCTTACCTAAATCCCTCGCAAAGCTTCTTACGTAAAAGCCTTTGGCAACATATAATCTTATATCTATTTCTAAATGATTATCAATAAGTCTTAAATCACTTAATATTTCATATTCATAAATAGTAATATTTCTAGACTTTATTTCAATATCAATACCCTTTCTTTGATATTCATATAGCTTTTTTCCATTGACCTTTATAGCAGAGGTCATAGGAGGAATTTGTGTTTTTTCTTTAGATAATTTTTCTATTTTTTCCTTTAAATCATCAAATGAAAAGCTCATATTAATATCATTAATGATATTACCATCGATATCAAGGGTATCAGAATCAAGTCCAAATACGATAGTAGCGATATATTCCTTATCATGCTCGTTAATTAGCTTTAGCATTTTTGTAGCTTGATTACAGCCTACGACTAATAATCCTGTAGTGTTTGGATCAAGTGTACCATTATGACCACATTTTGATAAGCCTAATTTTTTCTTAAGTATATTACATACTGTCATACTAGTTAATCCCTTAGGCTTGTCTACTAATAAAAAGCCATCCATATTACCTCTCCTTTCTTTTAGATAATATTGTTAATGAGTAAGCTAAAATTATTAAAATCAGCTGAATTATAGTATAGCTTAGCCATATACCATTTAGCTTCATAAAGCTTAATATTATATACATTAATGGTGTTAATAAAATTGGCTCTATTAATGTTATTATATTTGCATAAACCTTTTCATTAATTGAATATAAATAAGATGAAAGTACTCTTATATTACTTAGTAATATAAATCCAATTAGATAATATAATAATCCTTCATTATAATATTTAGATGCTGTAGTGGATAAATTATATAAATCTGATAGCTGATTATCAAATAAATAGAATATTAATACTATTAAAGCACTTAAAATTGTAGATATTAATATACATTTTTTAAGCATTATTTTATTTTCATTAAAATTTTTACTACTATGATTATATGAAAATAATGGCTGTATGGCATCACCAACACCAGTTGTTGCTGAAGCAATAATGCTTAATAAGTATGATAATAGTGTATAGGCTGCAACAGCCTCATCACCACCATATTCTAAGCATTTTAAATTAGTAATAATTATAATAATTGAACAAGAATAATTTAAAATAAAAGGTGCTAGCATACCTAAAAATATTTCTTTAAATACCTCTTTATTTATTATTATTCCTTTGAATTCCTTTGAATAAGGAATTATACATATTAAAACTGCACTTGCAAGTCCAATAACTGAGGCTAGGGCAGCGCCCTCTAGTCCCATATTAAGCTCATATATAAATATATAGTCTAAAAATATATTAATAACAATAGATGATATTGATCCAACCATTGCTATTTTAACCTTACCACTATTTTTAAGTAATGGGGCTATTCCACAGCCTAGCATTTGAAATATTGATCCAAATAATATTATTTTTAGATAATCATATGCATATTCTAATGTATCATTTTTAGCTCCAAATAGTTTTAATAAATCCTTACTAAAAATAAAGAATATTAAGGATAATAATAAAGCTGTTATAGTTATTATAATTATAGCTGTAAGCTTTACTTTATTTGCTTTTTCTTCTTCCTTTTTACCATATAGTCTTGATATATATATACCAGCTGATAGGCCAAGTCCTATACCAATAGATTGTAAAAACGAGGTAATAGGCCAGGCTAAATTAATAGCTGATAAGCCTAAATCTCCTATTTTTTGACCAATAAAAATACCATCTATTAAGCAATATGTTGACAAGAATAATGATGCTATAACAGATGGTATTAAATATCTAATGAATGATTTATTCATTATCGCTTTTACTATAAATTATTAATACTCTACCACTATGAATTTTAATAATAGGATTATTAATTATTTCATTAGAAATACATAATGGATCTGTATTATTTAATTTATAGTTATTTAGGTTATATTTAAATCCATTTAAGGTAATAATGGACTCTGGAGCTATTGAAAATATAGAAATATATTTGTAATTATTATTAGGTATTACATCATTTGATGTGGTAATTATATAGGAATTATCATCCATCATAGATAGTTTTGGATTATTGACTAGCTCTAAGTAATTAGCATAAAAATGCTCAATTCTTTTGCCTTTAATACCACCAAGGATAATTATTTCATTATAATCCTTACATAGCTTAATAGCCTCATTAGTATCAGTTGAATCCTTGATAGAGTTTAATTTAATTATTTTGGTATAATTAAATAATTCATTATATTCTACCTCTTTAATTGAATCAAAATCACCAATTGCTATATCTAGCCTAATATTTCTTTTATAAGCTAAATATGCCCCCTTATCAACACCAATTATATAGCTATTTTCTAATACATCATTATTAATATTTTCAATATTACCTAATATAATTACTGCTCTCATATTTTATAAGCTCCATTTTTCCTTAACCCATCTAGATAAGGAATATTGGTCTATATAGCCATTAACCTTATCTATAACATTATTATTCTTTATAATAACAAAGCTAGGTATTTTATTGATATTATATTTTTTTTTAAAATGTGGATATTTAGAAACATTTATTTTATATATGTTCATATCCTTGTTTTCGTATTGTATTCTTTTTAATGCATCAAGATGTAAATTACATTTGCTTGCCCATGATGCATAAAAGAATAATAAACCAGTGTCACCTAAATTGTTTAGATTATAATCTATAATCAAATTATCCGTCCTTTATTTTAAATATACGACGGTAACACCATTTAGACCTTCTCCCTCTTGACCATATCTATAGCTTTTAACATATGGACATTTCTTTAAATAGGCTTGAACTGCATTTCTTATTGCACCTGTACCAAATCCATGAATTATAGTTACAGACTCTAAATTACCTAATATTGCTTGATCTAAATATTGATCCATTAGGTAATCTACCTCTTCATATCTTTTACCTCTTAAATCTAAGGATAATTTAGCATGTGAGGCAGGATTATAGCCTGATAATCTTGTTTGTTTAGGCTTTGATTCCTTTGGCTTAGCGGCAAGTGTAAGCTCACTTTTTTTAAAATCCATAGAAAATTGTCCAATGTTTATTGAATATTTATCCTTTTTTATTTTAGATATTGTTCCATATTTTTCATATGATTTAACATAAACAAAATCGCCTACCTTAAATTCATAATCAAATATTTCCTCTTGTTCATGTTTAATATCTAAATTTCTTGTTTTACGCTTTAGCTCTGCAAGCTCATGCTCTTTAAAGTTTTCTTCACTAAGATTTTTAATTTCAGTGATTAGCTTAGTAGCTTCTTCTTTAGCATTTTCTAAAATATTGCTTGCATCCTTTTTTGCATCTAAAATAATTTTATCTGTTTGCTTAACTAAATTAAATTTTTCTCTCTTAAGGTCTTCAAGCATACCCTCATACTGCTTTATTTTATGCTCTAGCTCTGCTTCCTTATTCCTTAATTTAGTCATTTCCTCCTCTAAATTACCAATTAATAATGATGAATCAGATGAGGTATTATTTAAATATGCCTTTGCTTCTTTTATTATTTTTTCATTTAAGCCTAATCTTAATGCAATTTCAATCGCATTAGATTTACCTGGTACACCTAGTAATAATCGATAGGTTGGCTTTAATGTATTAGTATTAAATTCTACTGATGCATTACATATTCCTTCATGATTATAAGCATAATTTTTTAATTCAGAATAATGGGTTGTACAAATAATCTTTGAACCAATTTGCTTTAAAAAATCAATTGTCGCAATCGCAAGTGAGCTACCCTCCTTAGGGTCAGTACCACTTCCAAGCTCATCTAATAAGATTAATGATTCAAAGTCAGCCTTATCTAAAATATTAATTATTTTAGTCATATGTGATGAGAAGGTAGATAATGATTGTTCTATTGATTGCTCATCACCAATATCAGCATATATTGAATCGAAATATCCAAAAATTGAATCATTTGATGCTGGTACCATCATACCAGTAAATACCATTAAATGTAGTAATCCAACAGTCTTTAACGCAACAGTTTTACCACCTGTGTTAGGACCTGTAATAATTATTACATTATGCTTATAACCAAGCTCTATATCAATTGGTACGGCAATTGCCTTATTAATTAATGGATGCTTAGCCTTTTTAATATTAAATTTTTGAGTATTTTCTATTTTAACATCGTTATAATCATATTCCTTACCCATTAATGCTTTTGCAAAAATAATATCTAATGATGTTAATGCTTCTAAATTAGCTAATAAAATATCTGCCTCTGCACCTACTAGTAATGAAAGATTTTTTAAAATTGTCTGAATTTCTTTTTTCTCACTAGCTATATAAGAATCAATTTGATTAGCTGTTTCAATAGTTGAATCAGGCTCAATATAGGCTGTTGTATTAGATGATGATACATCATGAACTATTCCTTTAAA
>JAFTQR010000002.1 GCA_017462645.1 Acholeplasmatales bacterium
AATAAATGCAAATCGCTTAAACATTAAAAAACGATGGCACTTTCATAATTTTCATACCCAAAAATGCAAAAGTGCCACTGTACATATATACAGTGGCACTTTTGTCTTTTTCGTGTTATTTTTATGAAAGTGTCTTTTTTTGATTTTTTTTAAATAATAAAAGAGATGTGAAATATTATAGATTTTTTTTAATATTTTTCACATCTCCCATAAATATTATCTTAATTTAGCTCCTAGCTCACGCTCTAATCTATTTAAGATTTGGCTAATTACCTTTTCTACCTCAGCAGTTTCTAAAGTCTTAGTAGAATCTTCTAAAGTCATCTTAAATGCTAATGATTTTTCATCAACACCAACATTTTCACCCATATAAACATCAAATAGCTCAAGCTTTGTTAAATACTTTCTAGCAGTTTGTCTTACAAGTGTTAATACCTCTTCAGCCTTAACATCCTTCTTACATACAATAGCTAAATCTCTTTGAACTGATGGGAACTTATTAATTGGATGATACTTTAAGCCATTATCAGCCTCTAAAATAGCTTCTAGGCTAATTTCTAAAGCAATTGTTGTTCCGATAGACATATCCTTACTAAATTTAGGATGCATTTGTCCAATAACACCAATTTTCTTATCATTTAAATAAATACCAGCACATCTACCAGGATGAAATGATTTAATTTCATTATCTGGCTTATATGTAACTGATACATTAAGCTTAGAGAATAATGCTTCTACAATACCCTTTAATAAATAGAAGCTAGCTTCTTGCTTAACTCCATTCCATAAATGAGATGAGAATAAGCCTGTCATAGCAATAGCAAGCTTAGTTTCCTCCTTCTCCATAGAGTAAACCTTACCAATTTCATATAAAGCTAAATTATCAATCTTTCTAGCTTTATTATAAGCAATAGCGTCAATAACACCATTTAATAAGCTCTTTCTCATTACAGCTCTATCCTCTGTCATAGGCATCATAACCTCAACAGGTGTAGTTAAAACTGATTGCATAGATGTGTAATGATCAATGTCCTTTAATGCAATTAATGAATAAGATACAACCTCATTTAAGCCCATGTTAGCTAGGATTTGTCTAACTAATCTAGTTCTTTTTTGAACATGAGTTAAGGCACCCTTATCTCTTGTTTGGGCAATAGTTGTTGGAATATTATCATAACCATTAATTCTTGCGACATCCTCTACGATATCTTGAATAGATGGCTCAAAATCCATTCTTCTAGATGGTAATGTAATAGTATATTCTAGTCCATTCTTAGTATATGTATAAGCTAATCTATTAAATATTTCCTCTACATAAGAATCTGATAAATCAGTACCTAAAATAGAATTAATCTTAGCTGTTGTAGCCTTAACATATTTAGGCTCAACAGTTACTCTTACTGCGCTTGCAACACCCTTATAAATTTGTCCACCACAAATTTCTTGGATTAATTGAGCAGCATAATCTAATGCTCTTTCTACTCTATCATAATCAATCTTACGTTCAAATCTTACAGATGATTCACTCTTTAAGCCAAGCTTTGTAGATGTTTTTCTAATAGATAGTGGATCAAAATATGCACCCTCTAAAATAACGTTAGTTGTATTAGAATCAATTTCTGTTGTTAAGCCACCCATAACACCACCAACACAAACTGCTTCCTTACCATCAGTAATTACGCAGTCTTCAGGGCTAAGCTCTCTTTCAATATTATCTAATGTTTTAAGCTTTTCTCCAGGCTTAGCATTTCTAACAACAATTGTATTTCCTAATAAATCAGCATCAAATGCATGTAATGGTTGACCCATTTCTAATAATACAAAGTTTGTAATATCTACAACATTACTAATTGGTCTAATGCCACTAGCGATTAATCTAGCCTTCATCCATTGAGGAGATTCCTCAATTTTAATATTAGCAATATATCTTGCATTATATTTATAGCATCTATCAGTTTCAACTGATACTGATACTGGGTTTTTAATATCACATTCCTCTATTTCAGGAATAATTGGGCTTACTGGTTGCTTTAGTACTGCACCTAAATCATAAGCAACACCCTCAATTGATAATAAATCTGATCTATTAGATGTTAATTCTAAATCAATAATAGTATCATCTAATCCTAAATACTCAAGTGGACATTCACCAACCTCAGCATCCTCATCTAATAGATAAATACCATTTTTATATCTTTCCTCAATATACTTATCCTCGATGCCTAATTCCTGTAATGAGCATAACATACCATTTGATTCAACACCTCTAATTTTAGAAGCTTTAATCTTAAAGTTACCAGGTAAAACTGCACCTACATTAGCAACAATTACCTTTGCACCCTTACATACATTTGGTGCACCACAAACGATTTGTTGAACATTACCAGGGGTAACCTCTACCTGACAAACATGTAAATGATCAGAATCAGGATGCTCCTCACATTCTAATACATATCCAATAGTTAAATTAGTAGCCTCAACCATTTTCTTATATGATTCAATTTCGCTAATATGGAAGCTTATTTCCTTAAATAGCTCCTCATCAGTAATATTATCTAAATTTAAATAATCCTTTAACCAATTCTTAGATACCTTCATCTTACTTTACCTCCTTAAATTGATTTAAGAAGCGTACATCATTTGTATAGAAATTACGAATATCATCAATACGATGCTTAAGCATAGTAATTCTTTCAACACCAATACCAAATGCGTAGCCTTGGATTTCAGCTGGGTCATAGCCAGACATTCTTAATACATTATCATTAACCATACCAGCACCTAAAACCTCAATCCAGCCTGTACCCTTACAAGTTGAGCAGCCCTTACCACCACACATACCACAAGATACATCAACCTCTACAGATGGCTCTGTAAATGGGAAGAATGAAGGACGAAGTCTGATTTGTCTATCCTTATCAAACATCTTTTGTGCCATTTCAAGTAAAGCACCCTTTAAATCAGCCATAGTAATATTTTTACCTAAAACTAGGCCCTCACATTGCATAAATTGATGAGAGTGAGTTGCATCATCTGCATCTCTTCTATAAACCTTACCAGGACAAATAATCTTAATAGGCTTACCATCGTTCTCCATCATTGTTCTAACCTGAACTGGAGATGTTTGGCTTCTTAATAATAATTCTGGATTAATATAGAATGTATCCTGCATATCTCTTGCTGGATGTCCCTTTGGTAAATTAAGCTTTTCGAAGCAGTTTTCATCTGTTTCAATTTCAGGTCCTTCCGCAACAGTGTATCCCATACCAATATATAAATCCTCAAGCTCCATAATAGTTTGATTTAACGGATGAATTCCACCAATTGAAAAATCTACACCTGGTAATGTAACATCAATTGTTTCATTTTGAAGCTTTTGGTTAATAATTGCTTCCTCAATTTGATTCTTCTTAGCTTCAAACTTTTCCTCTAATGAATTTTTAATTACATTAGTACGCATACCTATTTCTTTTCTTTGTTCAACGGTTAAATCACGCATATTACTCATAACAGAAGCTAATACACCCTTTTTACCAAGATAATTAGCCTTTAATTGAACTAACGCATTTAAATCATTAACCTTAGCTAAATCAAGCTCTGCATCATTTAATACATTTTCTAATTTACTTAACATAATGTCCTCCTAAAAATATAAAAAGTCCTTAGAATAAATCTAAGGACGTTATAAACCGTGGTACCACCCTAGTTCTATATATAAATATAGCACTCATTAAACCTTAACGCGGATAAACGGATGGGATTAGCATCATTCCAAAAGTGAATTCATAAAGCTAATTCATAAGGATTTTTCACCAAACAATCCTCTCTCTAAATGATTACGCTTTACTACGGCTTTTATCATCATTTTTTATAAATAACACATATATTATAATATAATGAATTAATAAATTCAAGGCTATATTTTATAGATTTTAGCCCTATCTAATACACCTATGCTTTCAGTATAGGTACCCTTTTCAGTCTTAGATAATTCTTCCCCTAATACTCTAAACTTTGAATCAATAGTATCAATATACCATAATACTAAAGCCTCTGCAGTCATAGGCTTTTTAGCAGAACCAAATTGAGGCATTCCATGATGAGATACTAGCATATGCTCAAGGAATAAAACCTCCTCGTTATCTTCATAGCCTAAAGCTTTAGCCATATTACCTATTTCCATAGCTCCGATAACTAAATGGCCTAATAATTGACCCTTTAGTGAATATTCAGCATTAGCTGCGCCTGTAAGCTCAATTGTTTTGCCTATATCATGAAGCATAATACCTGCATAAATATAATCCTTATTTAAATATGGATAATTTTCAATAAAGCTATCAGCCATATGTAGCATTCCTACACTATGATAGGCTAAACCACCTATATAAGCATGATGCATTTTAGTTGCTGCTGGATAAGTAAAGAAATCATTATTATATTTATTAATTAATCCTTTAGTGATATCCTTAATAACCTTATTATCAATTTTATTTAAATAATTATTAATTTCCTTTTTAGCAGAATCTAATGATATTGGTGAATTAGGAAAAAATGCTCTTAAAACAGAATCCTTTTCTACTAATTCTAAGTCATTAATATCATTAATGCTATAAATATAATTACTTATTCTTTCACCCTCAACAACATTATATAAAAACTTAAATACACTGCCATTTTTTAAACCCTTAGCCTCTTCAATACCAAGCTTTAAATTTGTTAAATTTCCTTCCTTATCAATAACTGCAATATTACACATACCATCAGATGTGTTTATTCCAGTAATCTTACCAATCAGCTCCATACCTTTTCTCCTTTTTAAAAAGATAAACACCTGGATTAGTAATTACAAATGATTTATCATTAATATTACATTTTTTCATACTATCATAAATCATAATTGTATTCTCTAATTCAATTATCTTTTCACTATAATCATTTTTAAATACTACTAATATATCATAGCTATCACTTGTTAAGATACCAGCCATAGTATTAGAATCAATTAATCCATCTAATGGATGAGCCTTTTTTTCTATTACTAATTTACTTGGCATTCTTAATACCTCATATTCCTTTCTTAAGGAAATAAGGTCCTTTATGCTATCAACATATTTATTATATTTATCTCTTCTTCTAAAGTCAATTTTATTAATACTATCTCTTGTAGCATATGAGTTTTCTATACCTCTTTTAGTTCTAAAAAACTCTTGTCCTGCATGAATAAATGGTACACCTTGAGAAACTAGGATAATTTGTAGTGCTAGCTTACATGCATCAATAGTTGCTTGCTCATCTAGCTCCTTAACATATGTTTTTGCAAAATCATATACCGTATAATTATCATGGCATTCTACATAATTAATAGTTTGAGCTGGCTCGCTAAATTTAAAATAATCTATACATGATCCTATTAATAGCTGAGATAAATCATAAAAGCTTTTTTCAGATTTAAAAATAAAGCCCTTAGTATGCTGCCATTGATTGCCTCTAAACGTATCTCTATATCTATCATTAAAGAAACCATAATTTGGCATCTTCTTATGATTAAACATATGAGCTCGTTTATCATTAGGTAATGGATTCATCATATTCCATCCCTCACCATATAGCATAATATTCTCGTCTATTTTAATTAATTTTTCATAAGCCTTATTTAATGTATCTATATCTAATAGACCCATCAAATCAAATCTAAAGCCCGAAATCTTAAATACTCTTGCATAATATTCTAATACATCACAAACAAATCTACTGCACATATATTTTTCTGTAGCTAAATCATTACCACAGCCTGAAGCGTTTGACATTCTACCATTTGCCTCTACTCTAAAATAGTAGCCTGGAACTAAAGTATCAAATGGAAACAATTCGTATTTATAAACATGATTAAATACTACATCCATATTTACTCTTATTCCTTTTTGATGAATATTATCAATAAGCTCCAATAATTCATTTATTCTTGAATATGGATCATCAGGATTAATTGAGTACCAGCCTGATGGAACAAAATATTGTTCCGGATTATAGCCCCAATTATAAAGCTTATCCTTTTTAATATCATCTACTCCACCAAAATCAAAGATTGGTAATAGCTGTAGGTGGGTAATTCCTAATGATTCAATATAATCTAAACCAGTAGGTAGTCCCTTTTTAGTAGGATTATTTTCTAACAATCCAAGGAATGTACCCTTTTTATCACCTGTTAAATCATAGGTAAAATCTCTAATTGATGCTTCATAAATAATAGAATCTGTATAATTACCACTAAATTTAGGCTTTTTATTTTTCATTCTATAAAGCTTTTTAGTATCAATTACATAATTCATTTTATGATTTGCAGAAGATGAAATAGCATATGGATCATTAACATATTTTATTTCATCAAATACTCTCACA
>JAFTQR010000043.1 GCA_017462645.1 Acholeplasmatales bacterium
CTTCCACACAGATGTTTGGGATTTTTCCAAGCCAAAGTACTATGTGCTGGACATGTTCCCTTACCCTTCAGGCGTTGGTCTGCATGCAGGTCATCCCGAGGGTTATACAGCAACAGACATTATGTCTCGTATGAAACGTATGCATGGTTATAATGTCCTTCATCCAAGGGGATATGATTCTTTTGGTTTGCCTGCAGAGCAATATGCAATAAATACTGGTAATCATCCTGATGGATTTACTCAGGATAATATTAAGACATTTACTCGTCAATTAAAGATGCTAGGATTCTCTTTTGACTGGGATAAGGAAATTTCTACATGTGATCCAAAATATTATAAGTGGACACAATGGATTTTCAAAAAGCTTTATGAAAAGGGATTAGCTAAGCAGGTTGAAATGCCAGTTAACTGGTGTGAGGAGCTTGGCTGTGTATTAGCTAATGATGAGGTAATAGATGGTAAGAGTGAGCGTGGTGGATTCCCTGTTATTAGAAAGAATATGAAGCAATGGGTAATGGATATTCCAGCTTATGCAGAAAAGCTAATTGATGGCTTAAATGAAATAGATTGGCCTGAATCTACAAAGGAAATGCAAAGAAACTGGATTGGTAAATCTGTAGGTGCTCATATTAATTTTAAGGTAAAGAATTCAGATTTAGGATTCACTGTATTTACAACACGTGCTGATACATTATTTGGAGCTACATATTGCGTTCTTGCTCCTGAGCATAAAATTGTTGATGAAATTACTCCTGCTAATTATAAGGAGGCAGTAGATGCTTACAAGAAGATATGTGCTTCTAAATCTGATTTAGAAAGAACAGAGCTTAATAAGGAAAAGACAGGCTGCTTTACTGGTGCATATGCTATTAATCCTGTAAATGGCAAGGAAATTCCTATTTGGATTTCTGATTATGTATTAGCTAGCTATGGTACAGGTGCTATTATGGCTGTACCTGCACATGATACAAGAGATTATGAATTTGCAAAGAAGTTTGGTATTGAAATTATTCAAGTATTAGAGGGTGGAGATATTTCTTTAGAGGCTTATACTGAGGATGGTCTTCATATTAACTCTGATTTCTTAAATGGAATGGATAAGCAAACTGCAATTGATACAATGATTGATTGGCTTGTAAAGAACAATTGTGGTGAAAAGAGAATAAGCTATAGATTAAGAGAATGGATTTTTGCTCGTCAAAGATATTGGGGTGAGCCAATTCCAATTGTTCATTATGATGATTGTGATGAAATGCTAGATGATAGTGAATTACCACTTGTTTTACCAGAGCTTTCTGATTATAAGCCAAAGGTAAATGGTACAAGCCCACTTGCTAATGCTGAGGATTGGGTTAAGTATGTTAATAAGGATGGCAAGGTTGGTAAGAGAGAAACTAACACAATGCCTGGTAGCGCTGCATCAAGCTGGTATTTCTTAAGATATATTGATCCACATAATGAAAATGAATTTGCTAATCAAGAGCTATTAAAGCATTGGTTACCAGTTGATTTATATGTTGGTGGTTCAGAACACGCAGTTGGACATTTATTATATTCACGCTTCTGGACAAACTTCTTATATGATGAGGGCTTATGTCCTGTTAAGGAGCCATTTAAGAAGCTATTCCACCAAGGTATGATTTTAGGTGAGAATAATGAAAAGATGAGTAAGTCTCGTGGTAATGTAATTAATCCGGATGATGTAGTTAATGAGTTTGGTGCTGACACATTAAGATTATTCGAAATGTTTATGGGACCACTAGAGGCAGCTAAGCCTTGGAGTAGAACAGGCTTAGAGGGGGCTAGAAAATTCTTAGATAGAGTGTTTAGATTAGTAACATCTGAGGAATATACAAAGAAATTCGTTACTGAATATGATAAGACATTAGAAAAGGTTTATCATCAAACAGTTATGAAGGTTACTAATAACTATGAGAATTTATGCTTCAATACAGCTATTTCTCAAATAATGATTTTTGTTAATGAGGCATATAAGGCTGATAAGATTTATATTGGTTTTATTGAGGGCTTAGTTAAGATGCTATCACCAATTGTTCCACATTTAGGTGAGGAGTTATGGCAAATCCTAGGTCATAATACTTCATTAGCTTATGAGGAATGGCCAAAGTATAATGTTGAATTAACTAAGGATAGCGAGGTTACTTATGCTGTATCAGTTAATGGTAAGCTTCGTGATAAGCTAGTTATTGATGCTGATACACCTAATGATAAGGTAGAGGAAATGGCATTAGCCTTAGAAAAGATTAAGAGCTTTACAGATGGTCATACAGTTGTTAAGGTAATTGTTGTACCAAAGAAGATTGTAAATATTGTAATAAAGTAATTTGGGGTAAATATGAAAAAGGTAGGAATGCGTACAATTAAAACATTAACAAGTATATTTATATGCTTAATGATATATGTCTTAATTAAGGCTGTTTGTAAAATAGCTGATGCTGACAAAGACTATGCATTTTTGTGGTTTAATCCGTTTTTTGCAAGTATTGCAGCTGCGTATTCTATTTATCCTAATAAAAAGAAAAGCCTTGAACAAGCTAAAAATAGAATTGTAGCCTCGGTTATTGGTGGGCTAGTAGCTATTATTTTAGTAGTTACATTTGAATTTATATCAATTAATCTATTTAATAGTAATGGATGGCCTACATCTGTGGATAAAATAGAGAATTTAATTATTCCATATATTTTAGTTTCAATAACGTCAATAGTAGTTGTGTTTATAGGCGTTTCTCTTAAACAGCAGGGAGCTATTTTCGTTTCAATACTAACATTTTTGTCCATAACTATTAACGCAAATTCTACAATTGCTAGACAAATTGGTGAATGGGGCTTTGGCTTTAACCGTATTATGTCTACGGTTATAGGTGTTTTAGTTGCCTTAGCTGTTAATTCATTCCGTTTGCCTCATAGAATAAAAAATGATGATTTATTGTTTGCGATAGGTATGGATGGAATATTAAACGCAGATAGTGATCGATTTAAAGGGTTTATTAGCTATAAGCTTAATGCTTTAGATTACGATAATATTAAAACAACTCTATTTACAACTAGAACACCTGTTACATTTATGCATTTGCTTGAGGATGTTTCTATAAGTCAGCCAGTAGTATGCATGAGTGGGGCAGCCTTATTTGATGTAAAAAATCATAAATATTTAGCCACTTTAGATATACCATATAATATATCTTTAGAGCTTGACAAATATTTAGATGATATAAATGTTACCCCATTTAAAAATTACATTATCGATGATGTTTTAAACATACATTGTGATCACATTGATAATGAGGGTGAAAGATTATATATGGAAAGCAAGAAAAATGCTGCGTATTGTAACTGCACTTTGGGTAATAATAGTAGAGTAGAGGGTAAGGATGTATTATTTTATTTAATTGTTGAAGAGGCTTCAGTAGCTGATAGGATAGTTGATAAAATTAATAATTCTCATCTTCGTGATGAATTATGTATTCAAATATATGATGTATTTGAAAATAAGGTTGATAATTTGAAATATATTAAAATTTACAATAGAAATATATTAGAGCTTAATATATTGAAGGAATATTGTAATAATAATGATTTGAGATTAGTTGGTTTATCGGCGACTAAACTTACAAAGCATTTATTAGATAATAGTGATATAGCAGTTGCATCCTATGAATATAAGGATAAGGATACAATATATGCAGCTAGCTATGATCAAATGTTTAAGAAAATATCAAGGGTATATTATAGTAAAAAATACCAAAAGGAGAATTAAGCATGAGTGATGTATTAAAGATACAAGGCCTTTGTGCTAGTGTAGAGGAAAAGGAAATATTAAAGGGTGTAGACCTAGAAATTAAATCTGGTGAGGTACATGCGATTATGGGACCTAATGGTACTGGTAAATCAACATTGTCATCAGTAATTATGGGTTCTCCTAAATATAATGTTACAGCTGGTAGTATTACATTAAATGATGAATCAATTTTAGAACTGGCAGTTGATGAAAGAGCTAGAAAGGGTATTTTCCTAGCTTATCAATATCCTGCAGAGGTTCCTGGTGTTACTAATAGTGATTTTATTAGAACAGCTATGAAGGCTACTACAGGTAAAAATGTTTCTTTATTCTCTTTTATTAAAAGCTTTGATAAGGCTTGTAGTGAATTAAAGATGCCAGAGGATTTAGCTCATAGATATTTAAATGAGGGCTTTTCTGGTGGAGAAAAGAAAAGAAATGAAATATTACAAATGAAAATGCTTAAGCCTAAATTTGCGATTTTAGATGAAATTGATTCAGGCTTAGATGTTGATGCCTTAAGAATTGTAGGCGAAAATGTTTATAGCATGGTTGGAGAAGGCTTTGGCTGCTTATTAATTACGCATTATCAAAGACTTCTAGACTATATCAAGCCAGATTATGTTCATATAATGATTAATGGTAGAATAGTTAAAACTGGTGGTAAGGAATTAATTACTAAGATTGATAATGAGGGCTATGATTGGATTAAGGAAGAGCTTGGAATTGATGTTAATGCAGAAGAAGAAAAGAAGACCCATGCATTATTAGGCTCTTGTGCTCATGCAGGAAAATCTGATGCAAAATAGTAAGCTAATTAAAATCTCAAATTTGGGTCTAAACGAGATTAATATTGATAAAGCAAATGATTCTATATATCTTATAGATTGTGATATAAATATTACTGTTAAGGAAGGAATTTTTGTTAATATCATTGATAATAGTAAAAATTCTAATATATCAATAGTAGGCTTAAGAGACTCTAATATTAAATACACTATTTTAAATAGTAGTAGCTCAAAAAGAGTATTTAATATTAGTGGTGAATTAAATATAAATGAAATTAATTTAGAGGCTACTAATGAGGAATTAACAGTTAATTTGTTAAATGAAAACGCAAGCTGTAATATTAGATGCTTAAGTATTGCGACTAATATGAATAATATTTTTAAGCAGCTAATATCACATAAGGCAGTATCTACATTTTCTAATATAACAAATGTAGGTGTTGCGATGGATAAATCAAATATAACATTTGATACATCTGGTAAAATTGAAAAGGGTATGAATAAGTCTAAATGTGCTCAATTATCAAAGGGTATTGTTATGGATGATACATCAATAATTGAGGCAAAGCCTATTTTATTAATTGATGAATTTGATTGTTTTGCAAATCATGGTGCTTCAATTGGTAAAATGAGCGATGATGATTTATTCTATTTAATGAGTAGAGGATTAACTAAATCAGAAGCATTTCTTTTAATATTACAGGGTATAATTAAGCCTTTTATTGATAATATTGATGTAGAAGAATATAAAAGTAATATTGAAAGTGAAATTAAAAATTTGATTGAGAAGTGATAATATGGACGTAAATAAAATACGTAATGATTTTCCCGTTTTAAGGAATAATCCAAAATTAGCATATTTAGATAGTGCAGCTATGGCATTAAAGCCTGATTGTGTTATTGATACTGTTAATAATTATTATTCTAAATTGGGTGTAAATGTTCATAGAGGTGTATATAAGCTATCATATGAAGCAACTGATTTATATGAAGAGGCTAGAAATATTGTAGCTGAATTTATTAATGCTGATTTTGAAAATGTAGTTTTTACAAGAGGTGCATCAGCAGCATTAAATTTAGTTGCCTCAAGCTATGGTTTAAATAATTTAAAGCCAGGGGATGAAATAATAACAAGTGAGCTTGAGCATCATTCATCTCATATGCCTTGGAATAATGTTGCGAATATTACAGGTGCTACTGTAAAATATGTTCCGTTAAATAGTGAGGGTAGAATTACAGTAGAAGCATTTAAAAGTGTATTAACTAATAAAACAAAGGTTGTAGCCTTAACATATGTTTCTAATGTTATGGGATATATAACTCCTATTAAGGAAATTATTGATTTAGCTCATAGTGTTGGCGCTATTGTTACTGTAGATGCTGCACAGGCTGTTCCACATATGAAGGTTGATGTTAAAGAGCTAGATTGTGATTTTCTATCATTTTCTGGACATAAGCTATGTGGACCTACTGGTATAGGTGTTTTATATGGTAAGAAGGAGTTATTAGAGGCTATGCCACCGATTGAGTTTGGTGGAGATATGGCTGATACTGTAGCTAAGGATTCTATGACATATAAAAGTGCACCATATAAATTTGAAACAGGAACTCCTATTATCGCATCAGCAATAGGCTTAGCTGAGGCTTGTAAATATTTAATGAATATTGGCTTGAATAATATTAGTAAATATGAGCATATGCTAAAGGAATATGCAGTAAAGGAGCTTATGAAGATTGAAGGATTAAAGATTTATAATCCTACATGTGAAACTGGTGTTATATCATTTAATATTGATGGTGTGCATCCTCATGATGCAGCATCAGTATTTGATAAAAATGATGTATGTATTCGTGCAGGTCATCATTGTGCTCAGCTTATTACTACATGGCTTAATGCTGTTGGTACTGTAAGAGCGTCATTCTATTTTTATAATACAATAGAGGATGTAGAAAATTTTGTTAGAAGTGTTAAGGAAGCTTGCGATTTCTTTAATATGTTTTAGTAGAAGGTGATTTAGATGGATTTGTCGACTTTATATAGACAAGTAATTATGGATAATTATAAAAACCCTAAAAACAAGGGCTTAAAAAAGACTGATAAATATCATTTTGTACATTTAAATAACCCATCATGTGGTGATGATATGAATGTTGAAATTCTAATTGAAAACGGTCGTGTTGTTGAGGTTTATCATGATGGTAAGGGCTGTTCAATTTGCTGCTCATCTGCTTCAGTTATGAGTGAAACATTGAAGGATAAGAGTGTAGAAGAGGCTCGTGAATTAATTTATGATTTCTATGAATTAGTTAAGGGCGAGGAGCCTAAGCATGAGGAGGAGCTAGGCGAGGCTATTGCTTATGCTGGTGTTAAGGATTTTCCTGCTAGAATTAAATGTGCAACTTTGGCGTGGAAGGCTATAGAAAAGGCTATAGATGAGGTTAATAAAGATGAGTAATAAGAATGATGTTAATAGCATTGTTGGCGATTATAAATATGGATTCACTACAGATGCTAAAACTGTTTTAACCTCAGGTAAGGGTTTAAATAGAGGCGTAGTAGAATTTATTTCTAAGGCTAAAAATGAGCCAGAGTGGATGCTAGAATTCAGATTAAAGGCATATGATGCCTTCTTAAAATTAAATAATCCAAAGTGGGGGCCTGATCTATCTTCAATTGATTTTGATGAATATACATATTATATTAAATCATCAGAAAAAACTGAAAATAGCTGGGACGATGTACCAGAGGAAATAAAGGATACATTTGAAAAGCTAGGCATACCAGAGGCAGAGGCTAAATATTTATCTGGTAGCTCAACTCAGTTTGAGTCTGAGGTTGTTTATCATAATAACCTAAAAGAACTAGATGATTTAGGTGTTATTTTCTGTGATACTGATACGGCTGTAAGAGAATATCCTGAATTAGTTAAGGAATATTTTGGTAAGATTGTACCTTATACAGATAATAAATATGCTGCTTTGAATAGTGCTGTATGGAGTGGTGGATCTTTTATTTATGTTCCAAAGGGTGTAAAGCTTAGTAAGCCTGTCCAATCATATTTTAGAATTAATTCTGAAAGAATGGGTCAATTTGAAAGAACATTAATAGTAGTTGAGGATGATGCAGATATTCATTATGTTGAAGGCTGTACAGCTCCTCAATATTCTAAGGATTCCCTACATGCCGCTGTAGTGGAAATATATGTAAAAAAGCGTGCACATTGTAGATATTCTACAGTCCAAAATTGGTCTAATAATATCGTTAATTTAGTTACTAAAAGAACATTAGTTGATGATTATGGGCATATGGAATGGATTGATGGTAATGTAGGTGCAGGCTTAAATATGAAATATCCTGCATGTGTATTAAAGGGTAAGGGTAGTAAGGGTACTACTGTATCTATTGCCTTTGCATCAGAGGGTCAGCTACAGGATACTGGTGCTAAGATGATTCATTTAGGTGAAAATTCTACATCTACAGTAATATCAAAAAGTATTTGTAGAGGTGGAGGTAAGGTTAATTACCGTGGTACAGTTTCATGTGGTCCTAGGGCCTTAGGCGCTAGAAGTCATATTGAATGTGATACATTAATTCTAGATGATATTTCAACATCTGATACTATTCCTACTAATATTGGTAAGAATAGTGATATGTATATTGAGCATGAGGCTACTGTTTCAAAGGTTAATGAGGAGCAATTATTTTATTTAATGAGTAGAGGTCTTACAGAGGCAGAGGCTACCGAAATGATTGTTATGGGCTTTATAGAACCATTTAGTAAGGAATTACCTATGGAATATGCCGTAGAATTAAATAGATTAATCAAGCTAGAAATGGTTGATTCAATCGGTTAGAAATATAAAGTAGAGTTTCATCTCTACTTTTTAAAACAGGAGAAGTTATGATAAGCTCTTTAGAAAATCAAACCGTTAAATTATTATGTAAACTTAATACAACTAAGTATCGTAAGAAGGAAAAAATGTTTATTGTAGAGGGTAAGCATTTAGTAACTGAGGCTAGAATGCATGGCTATTTAATAGAAGCATTTTCTATAGAGTCAAAGGATGGCTATACTCAAATTACAGAGGCAGTTATGAAAAAAATCTGTAATACTGATACATTAGTATCTGAGATTGGCCTATGTAAAATGGTAGATAAAACTGAATTAGCAAATAGAATTCTTATTTTAGATGGAATTCAAGACCCAGGTAACATGGGTACACTAATGAGAAGCGCTGTTGCGTTTGGATTTAAGACAATCGTACTTGGGAATGGAACTGTAGATATTTATAATGATAAGGTTATAAGATCAAGCCAAGGTGCAATTTTTAAGCTTAGTTTTATAAATACTGATTTAACTGAATTTATACCATCTCTTAATGAATATAAGCTTTATGGAACAAATGTAGTAAATGGATATGAATTAGATGATATAAAAATATCTGATAAAATGGCTATTGTGCTTGGAAATGAGGGTAATGGAATTAGCCCTACAGTTAATGCATTAATTAAGGAAAACATATATATACCAATGGAAAACACTGAATCATTAAATGTAGGTGTTGCTGGTGGAATTATTATGTATATGCTAAGAGGTTAATTATGAAGTATAAGAATGAATATATACAAATATTAAAGGAAGAATTAAAAAAAGCAATGGGCTGTACAGAGCCAATTGCCATTGCGTATGCTGCAAGTATAGCTAAAAGAGTATTAGGGGCTAATCCTAATAAAATAGATATTTTTGTTTCAGGTAATATTATTAAGAATGTCAAATCTGTTGTTGTTCCAAACACTAATGGTATGAGAGGTATAAAGTCAGCTGCCGCAATAGGTATTGTAGGTGGCGATTCTAGCAAGGAATTAGAATGTATTGCTGATGTTAATGAAAATCATATTGCTGAATGTAATAAGCTATTAAATGAGGCTAAATTCCTAGTTAAGCTATCTGATAGTGATTATATTTTTGATATTGATTTAATTTTATATAATAATGATGATAAGGTAGAGGTTAGAATAGTTGATTTCCATACTAATGTAGTATTAGTTAAAAGAAATGATGAAATATTATATTCAAGGGAAATCAATGGTGAGAAGCACACTGATTTAGTTGACAGATCTATTCTAACTGTAGAAGAGATTTACAGCTTTGTTAATGAAATTGATATTAATGAAATAAAGGATATATTTGATGAGCAAATAGCTTGTAATATGGCTATAGCTAAGGAAGGTCTTACAAATAATTATGGTGCTAATATAGGTAAAACTATATTATCCTTCGATAAATCAAAGGAGGCAAAGGCTAAGGCCTATGCCGCTGCAGGTAGTGATGCAAGAATGAATGGCTGTAATATGCCAGTAGTAATTAATAGCGGTAGTGGAAACCAAGGTATGACTGCCTCATTACCAGTTATTATTTATGCTGAGGAATTAAATGTAGGCTATGAAAAAATGATAAGAGCTCTAGCTCTATCTAATTTATTAACTATTCATGTTAAAACAGATATAGGTAGATTATCAGCTTATTGTGGAGCAATAGCCGCAGGCTGTGCTGCAGGTAGTGCTATTTCATATTTACATGGTGGAGATTTAAAAATAATATGCCATACCCTAGTTAATTCATTAGCTATCGCATCAGGTATTATTTGTGATGGTGCTAAGGCCTCATGTGCTGCTAAAATAGCTTTATCAGTTGACGCTGGTATTTTAGGATATCATATGTATTTAAATGGTAATCAATTTAAGGACGGCGATGGTATCGTTAAAAAGGGTGTTGAAAATACTATTCATAGTGTTGGTATGCTTGCTAGCGAGGGAATGGTTGAAACTGATAAGGAAATATTAAAAATAATGATGGATTAGGAGAAGTATATGGATATCTTAATCAATTATAAAAATGATTTTAGTGAAAATGAATATAAGGAATTAAGAGCCTCTGCAGGCTGGAGTCCTTTAAGTGATTCTCAAATTGCTAATATAATTAATAATAGTAATTTTAAAATTGCGGCATATATTAATGACCAAATTGCTGGAATGGCTAGATGTATTACAGATAATGGATATTTATATTTATTATGTGATATTATAATAAGCCCAAATTACCAAGGTATGGGTATTGGCAAGAAAATGCTACTAAAATTTATTGATGAAATAAAAAATAGCATAGGTAATAGCTATGCTAAGCTGTATATTATGTCATTAAAGGGAAAAGAAGGATTCTATAAGTCATTAGGCTTTAATGAGGATATCGCTACAGGGCTTGCGATAGAAATAAATAAAGAAATGCTGTAGAAATACAGTTTTTTTTTATTGTAATTTTTAATTAATATGATATAATATAAATAGATAATATATTATCTAAAAATATTAAAAATAGCATATAATAGACAATATATTATCTACGGAGGTTAATATGAATGAGTTAAAATGGGAAACAGCAGATGAAAAACTTATAAATCTTGCTAATAGAGTAAGAATGATAAGAAAAAGAAAGAATATAACTCAAGAGGATTTATCATTAAGTAGTGGAGTAAGCTTTGGGTCGATAAAAAGATTTGAAACTACTGGTCAAATCTCTTTAATATCCTTAGCTAAAATAGCTATAGCATTAGATTGCTCAAGTGAGATAGATAATATGTTTAATAATATTAAATATATGAGTATTGAGGAGGTAATTAATGAAAACAAATAAGCTATTTGTAAAATACAATGGCAATTTAGTTGGTACCTTAGCCATAGCTAAGGATAAAAGAATTGCCTTTCAATATTCAACTGAATGGATAAAAAATGGGTTTTCAATTAATCCCTTTTCGTTACCATTAAATGATAGTGTTTTCCTTCCTAAAAATATGACTTTTAATGGTCTATTTGGTATATTTTCAGATTCATTGCCTGGTAATTGGGGTAATTTATTGCTAGACAGAGTGTTAATATCTAAAGGAATAAAGAAGGAAGATATTAATATGCTAGATAGATTAGCCATTATAGGAAAAAATGGAATGGGTGCTTTAGAGTATGAGCCAGAAATAAGCTATGAAAATAATTATTATGAAAAAACATTAGATGAGATAAGTATTGAATGTAGTAAAATTTTAAAATCTGAATATTCAAATGATTTAGATTTATTATTTAAGTTAGGAGGCTCATCAGGTGGAGCAAGACCTAAGGTGTTAATGAAA
The DNA here is from genome assembly GCA_017462645.1 of Acholeplasmatales bacterium. Lineage (GTDB taxonomy): Bacteria > Bacillota_I > Bacilli_A > Acholeplasmatales > Anaeroplasmataceae > Anaeroplasma. Next base: position 11,767 of record JAFTQR010000043.1, read on the forward strand.
ATTGACAATACAAATTGGATTATTAAATTTTCTAATCATATAGATAGAAATGATTCTGGTTTAATGGAATATGAATATGCATTATGTGCAAAGGCATGTGGCATTGATATGCCGTTGGTAAAGCTATTTGATTCAAAGATGTGTAGTGGTTATTTTGGTATAGAAAGATTTGATATTAATCATAATTATAAAATGCATATGGCAACTGTTGCTGGATTATTAGAGGCGGATTATAGAAGTCCATGCTTAGATTATAATGATTTATTAAAGCTAACAAAAATAATAACAAATGATATTGATACATATCAAATGTTTAGAAGAATGTGCTTTAATATATATTCTCATAATATGGATGATCATGCTAAAAACTTTTCATTTATTTATAAAGAGGATATCAAGACTTGGCGATTAAGTCCAGCCTATGATTTAACCTATAGCAATACTTATTACGGTGAGCATACAACATCAGTTAGTGGTAAAGGAAAAAATATAACAGATAAAGATATATTAGAAGTAGCGAAGAAGAATCATCTAAATGTTGATAAGTGTAAGAAAATAATGATGGATATAAAAATTAAGATAGAAAATAATCTATCAAAATATTTGAAATAAGAAAAAAGGAGATTTGCCAATCTCCTTGCTTTTGTTATTCTTCAGTTTCCTCATCATCTGATTCATCTACAGTATATAATGGAATAGCATCTATTTCCTCAGGCTTATACATTTTATCTGTATATAAAATACCATCTAAATGATCATATTCATGCTGGAATACTATTGCAGGATAACCAAATAATGTCATGCTAACATTTTTACACTTGTTAGTAGCATAATCAAATACTAATCCCTTAACAGCTATTTTTAGGTGTCTAGGTGTTAAAAGGCCATCTGTCTCTCTATCAACAGATAGACAGCCCTCACCACCTGGTAAATATACCATTTCCTTACTTTTAGCTGTAATTTGTGGATTGATGAATGCATAGAAATATTTCTTTTGATTTTCATCTAAAAAATCAGTGCAGTTCATCGCAAACATTCTCTTATTAACACCAACCTGTGGAGCTGCAATACCAACTCCAGGTCTAATTTTATATTTTTCTACAAGCTCATCCACCTCAGAAACAATCATATATTCATATAATTGTCTAATACATGATAAATCTTCATCTGATAAGGGTAGATTAACCTTACTAGAAACATTCTTTAATATTTGACTTCCCTCTTTAACAATATCCTTTGATAAATACATTTTAATCACCGATGGTATTATATCACAAATATTTTAAAATTACCATCTTGCAGCACCAATAATTACAAGAAGAATGAATAATACAAGGATTAAAGCGTAGCCTTGGCCTCCACGTCTATTGTTGTTGCAGCATTGGTTATACATAGGCATTTGGCATCCACAGCTATAGCCATAGCCTGGTGTTTGATAAAACATATTAGGTCACCTCCTACATTACTTTATGATTACAAACCATAAAGTGATATGGATTTTGCCTATTGTTTATTGTCATCAACTGATAAGCCTAGGAAGGCTTCAACTCTATGCAATCTATTATTTAGATTTCTAAGCTTTCTATTTATTTCCTCTAGCTCATAATAGATTCTATTAAGCTGCATATTCTCATAATATTCAAAATTATTATTATTTTGCTTATTTTTGTTAAACATAAGATATCACCAATAAATAATATGTCTAATATTATATTAATATGTATCAAATTAATATTAAGGAGCATATTCTAAAATAGGTGATACACTATGAGTGCTAAGCTAGATGAATTTAAGGAATTTGTTAAAAGACACCCTCTTTTAAAGCAAGAGGTTCAAGCTAAAAGAAAAACATGGCAGGAGCTATATGAGGATTATGTGTTATTAGGAGAGGAATCATTCGTAGAATTTAAAGAGGAAAAGAAGGAAGAGGAAAAACAAGAGGAAAAAACCACAAAGAAGAATGGAGCTACAGAGGATTTAGTTAAATCTGTATTAGGATATGTGAAAAAGATTGATCCTGATCAGGTTACTAAAACAGTAACTAGTATTCAAAAGGTGTTAGAGCTAATTGGATCATTTGGAGCTGGTGCTAGCACCCAAGCTATTGCGAAAAAGAGTATTGGAGACCCATTATTCGATAAAAGATTTGATGAGTGGTATTAATGAGCTATATGGAATATTTATATCAGCATCCTGATTTATTAATGTATTTAAGATATAATCCTAAATGGTATAAAATATTATATTATGATTCTAGCTATTTTAATGTCTTTTTAAATGAAGCTAAAACTAATTTAAAAATAAGAGGCTATGATAAGCTAGAGGATTTTAAAAATAAATTTAATATGCTTTATAATTTAGCTGGCTTATTGAAATAGTATTTATTTAATGCTAAAATTTAGCCGGTGATATTATGTTAAATGAATTAGCATTAGAATATAGTAATATAATAAAGAATACAAATGAATATAAGGAATTAATAAAATTAAAGAATATAACTGATAATAAATATAGTAATTTAATTATTTCTTTTAAAACTAAGGAAGCATTATATTTAGAGGCTAAGCAATATGAAAATTATTATCCTAATTATAAGGATATTCAAAATAACTTCGTAGAGGCTAAAAAGGAATTATATGAAAAAGAAGAGGTTAAGGAATACTTTAAATTAGAAAGAGCCATTCAAAAAATGCTAGATGAGGATATTAATGATTTAAAGGATTCTATATCTAATAAATTCAAAACAAATAAATTATTTTAAAAAAAAATACGCTGTCAAGAAAAAATGCTTGACAGCATATTTTTTTATGCTATAATAGACAATGTATTAATTTTGAATGAAGGAGTGTTTATATATATGGTTAAAATTAGATTACAAAGATTCGGTGCTCATAAGGCTCCAAAATATCGTATTGTTGCTGCTGACTCTAAGTCTCCACGTGATGGTAAGTTCTTAGAAATTTTAGGTACTTATAATCCATTAACTAACCCTGCAACTGTTACTGTAGATGCAGAAAAGGTTCAAGCATGGATTAGCAAGGGTGCACAAGTTACTATTACTGTAAAGAATATTTTAGTTGCAAACAACGTTATTTCTAAGTAATTGAGGTGCTTCTATGATAAAGTTTGAAGAGTTAATTAAAAGTTTAATTCTTCCTTTAGTAGCATATCCTCAAGATGTTGAAGTAGTACGTGTCAATGATGACGAGGATAATCTTGAATATCAAGTTAAGGTAAATCCAAGTGATTTAGGTAGAGTAATTGGTAAGAATGGTGCTATTGCTAAAGCTATTCGTACAGTTCTTTATGCCGGTGCTTCTAAAGAAGGAAAGAAGATTCACCTAGATATTACTAGCAAGTAAAAACAATCAATGTAAGGGGATTTAATAGTCCCCGTTTTACATTATTGTTTTTTTTTAATTTATTATATAATAAAAATATAAGTAACGATTAGAGGTGAATTAATATGAACAAATTATATAAAATATTATTGATTTGTATTTTAATGTTTAATGTTTTAGTTCTTACGTCTTGTGATGATAAAGATAAAAACAATCGGGTCCATATATGGTATGTAGATTATATTTTGATGATTATAAGATATTTAATTCATATACAAACTTATTTGATTATAATATAGATTACGAATTATATTCATCTATAAATATTAGTAATATGGAGTCCACATATGTGATGTCAGGTATTTGTGGTTGTGAGGAAAAACATGATGTAATTAATGATACATGTGATAATTATGATATTGATGAAATATCTATTGTTTATTCTGTTTCTAAAGATAAATACTTTGAAATATCATTCAAAAACACATCAAATACTAACATTGTAGATTTTGATTATGAAGCTTCTGAGATTAAAAATAGTGATAATGATACTATTATTAAGATAGTTTTTGTAGATGATCATATTAATGATTTATATTTTGATGAAGAAGAAAAAGTTAATTGGACTAACATTATTTTTTCTGAAATTAAAAGCTTAGTTTAGTTAATTTATTAAGACTCGCGAGAGTCTTTTTTCTTTTTATAATCAATGTAAAACGTTTACATCTATTTTTTGTATCGAAATGTGATATTTTTTTTAGAATTTCATTGACACAAAGGAAAATAGTGGTAAAATGTAAGAGGTGCTTTACAAATGTAATGCATACTTTACAAAATTGACTATAAAATTAATTGGAGGATATATATTATGTTAGAACAAATTAAGAAGGTATTAGTAGAATCAGCTAATGTTGATGCTGATAAGATTACATTAGAGGCTAATTTAAAGGAAGACTTAGCTATTGATAGCTTAGATGCTGTAGAATTAGTATTAGATTTAGAATCAGCTTTCGATATTAAAATCGAGGATGATGAAATTGCTGCATTAGTTACAGTTGGAGATATTGTTAAATTAGTTGAATCTAAAAAGTAGGAGATATTTATGAATACACAAGATATCGAAAAAATAATTAAGATTTTTGAGGGTGCTGATATCTCTCATCTTGATTTAGAAATCGATAATATTAAGATAAAGCTTGATAAGAAGGAAACACAAGGTGTTAAATATGTTCCTGAAGTAAAAGAGGATGCTTTTCCCTTGGCTGAGCCTGACAATAGTAAAGAGATTGTCAAGGCTCCGCTTGTTGGAACCTTCTATAAGGCACCTTCTGCCGATGCAAAGCCTTTTGTTACTGTAGGTAGTACAGTAAAGAAGGGAGATAAGCTTTGTATTATCGAGGCAATGAAGGTTATGAACGAAATTACATCACCATGTGATGGTGTAGTTAAGGAAATATTAGCAGAAAACGAAAAAATGGTTGAATACGGACAAAAGCTATTTATAATTGGTGATTAAGATGATTAAAAGAATGTTAATCGCAAATAGAGGAGAAATAGCCGTTAGAATTATTAGAGCCTGTAAGGAAATGGGAATCGAGACAGTAGCTGTATATTCAAAGGCTGATGAAAAGTCTTTGCATAAGCAATTAGCTACTGTATCAGTTTGTATAGGAGAAGCAAGAAGTAGTGATTCATATTTAAACATTGAAAACATTATTAGTGCTGCCTGTTTAACTGGTTGTGATGCCATTCACCCAGGCTTTGGTTTTTTATCGGAGAATCCTCAATTTGCAAATATGGTTATGAAGTGTGGGATGAAGTTTGTTGGACCAAATCCTACAGTTATGGAGCAAATGGGTAACAAGAGTGTTGCGATAAAGATGATGAAGGAAGCTGGTGTATCAATCGTACCTGGTTCTTATGGAGCTGTTTCCTTAAGTCAAGGTAAAAAGATTGCTGATGAAATCGGCTATCCAGTTTTAATTAAGGCCTCTGCAGGTGGTGGAGGTAAGGGTATTCGATTAGTACCTAGTAGTGAAGAATTTATTGATCTATTTAAGGAGGCTAAGGAGGAAGCAAAGAAGTTCTTTGCTAACGATGAGCTTTATATCGAAAAGTTTATTGAAAACCCTAAGCATATTGAGGTACAGGTAATGTGTGATCAGCATGGCAATTGCTTGTATTTATATGAAAGAGATTGCTCTTTACAAAGACGTAAGCAAAAAATGCTAGAGGAATGCCCATGTAATAGTATTTCAAATGATTTGAAGCAACGCCTTTATGAGGATGCTATTAAGGCATGTAAATATGTAAAATATGATAGTGTTGGTACAATTGAGTTTTTAGTAGATAAAGAGGAAAATTATTACTTTATTGAAATGAACACAAGAGTACAGGTAGAGCATCCAGTAACTGAAATGGTAACTAATATTGATATCATAAAAAATATGATTAGAATTGCTGATGGAGTAGAGCTATCTATTAAACAGGACGATATTAAAATATTGGGTCATGCGATTGAATGTCGCATTAACGCTGAGGATATAAAAAATGAATTTAGACCATCACCTGGTAAAATTACATTTATGCACGTTCCTGGTGGTAAGGGTGTAAGAATTGATAGTGGCGTTTATGCTGGCTATGAAATTCCACCATTCTATGATTCAATGGTTTTAAAGCTAATAGTGTTTGCGCCTACTAGATTAGAGTGTATAAGAAAGATGAGAGCCTCATTAGAGGAGCTTATTATTGATGGAGTTAAGACTACAACTGAATTCCATTATATGATTATGCATAGTCCAGCATTTATAATGGGTAATTATGATACAGGTTTCATGGAAAATTTATTGAAGGATCTAGAAAGAAATGGAAAACCTATTTAATAAAAGAAAAGAAGAAATAATTCAATTTAATAAAGACCTAGAGGAGCTTAATTTAAGAAAGAAGGAACGTAAGATTGTTCCTAAGGAGGTTCCTGATGATTTAATGGCTAAATGTCCAGAATGTAATAAGTTTATGCTTATGGATGATTTTATATTAAATCATAAGGTTTGTACTAATTGTGGCTACCATACAAGAATTGGTGCTAAGGAAAGATTAATGCAAATCATGGATTTAGGCTATAAGGAATTATTTACTAAGATAAAGAATAATTATCAAGATTTTCCTGGTTATATGGAAAAGCTTGATAAGGCAAATGAGGCTTCATCTATAGATGAATCTATTATTTGTGTTAGTGGTAAGATTAATGGAATTAGGGCACTTGTTGGTGTAATGGATAGCTTTTTTATGATGGGATCTATGGGAAGCGTATGTGGAGAAAAGGTTACATTATTATGTGAAATGGCTATTGAAAAGAAGCTACCACTTATCTTATTTACTTGCTCTGGTGGAGCAAGAATGCAGGAGGGAATAATTTCATTATTCCAAATGGCTAAAACATCACAGGCTATTGCTAAGCTAAAGGAAAATGGATTATATATTGCTGTATTAACAGATCCTACTACAGGTGGTGTTAGTGCATCATTTGCTTCATTAGCTGATATTACATTAGCTGAGCCTAATGCTTTAATTGGATTTGCTGGTAAAAGAGTAATTGAAAAAACAATTAAGGAAACATTACCAGAGGAATTCCAAACGGCAGAATTTTTGCTAGAGAAGGGTTATATTGATCAAATTGTAGCAAGAAAGGATTTAAAGCAGACTTTAACATTATTATTAAAGCTGCATAATTATAAATAATATGAATTTAGAAGAAAATGAGTTAAAGATAGCTTCTTTAGAGGAAAAGCTTTTAAGCTTAGATTCTGAATCAAAGGAATTTATTAAGCTTAATAATGAGCTAAAGGCTTTAAAATTAGAGGCTTATTCTAATTTAAGTGCTTGGGATAGAGTTTGTATTGCAAGAGGCTCTAGAAGAGTAAAAGCAGTAAATTTAATAAATAAGCTATTTACTAGCTTTTTTGAATTAAAGGGTGATCAATATTATAGTGATGATCAATCTATAGTTGCAGGCTTAGCATTTTTAGATGATACACCTGTAACAGTAATAGCTCAGGCTAAGGGTGAAAATATTAATCAAAATATCAAAAGAAATTTTGGTATGACATCACCTGAGGGCTTTAGAAAGGCCTTAAGATTAGCCAAACAGGCTGAAAAGTTTAAAAGACCAATTATTACTATAGTAGATACCTCAGGGGCTTACCCAGGTAAGGGTGCTGAGGAGCGTGGTCAAGCAAGAGCAATAGCTCAAAATCTAATGGAATTTTCTAAGCTAGAGGTTCCCGTTATAGCTATTGTTTTATCAGAAGGAGGAAGTGGTGGTGCATTAGCATTAACTGTTTCTGATTATATTTATATGTTTGAAAATGCTGTTTATTCTATATTATCACCTGAAGGCTTTGCGTCTATCTTATTTAAGGATACTTCTAAGGTAAAGGAAGTATGTGAGCTAATGAAGATGACAAGTCAGGATTTATTAGAATATAAGATTATTGATGAAATAATTAAAGAGCCACTTGGTGGTATTAAGTATTTAGATGAGGAATTTATTAAAAATCTAAGAGCTAATTTAGTTAATAAGATTAATGAGCTTTCTAAGTTAAATACAAATAAGCTATTAGAAAATAGATATTCAAAATATAGAGGAATAGGTACAATTTAATGGGAATTGAGATTATAGGAACGGGAAGTAGTCATCCTAAGACAATTTGTACTAATAATGATTTTAAAAATATTGAAACATCAGATGAATGGATTTATACAAGAACAGGTATAAAGCAAAGATATTTAGCAGAGGAAGAAAAAACATCAACATTAGCATTAGAGGCTGCTTCATGTGCTATTTCTAATGCTAATATTGACGTTAGTAAGATTAAAACCGTTATTGTTGCGACAATGACACCAGATTCATTTACTCCAGCTGTAGCTAGTAAAATATTAAAGCCACTTGGTATAGAACGTGCAATGGCATTTGATATGAATGTTGCATGTAGTGGGTTTGTATATGCTTTAAATGTTGCGAGCTCTTTAATTAAGGATGATGAATATGCTTTAGTAATTGGTAGTGAATGTGTATCTAAGGTTTTAGATTTTAATGATAGAGCTACATGTGTATTATTTGGTGATGGTGCAGGTGCTGTTTTATTAAA
>JAFTQR010000044.1 GCA_017462645.1 Acholeplasmatales bacterium
ATAAAAGATATTATCATTATAGCTAATAAGGGATAGGCGATAAGGTAGCCTATCCTTTATATTTAAATATAACTCTTCCATTTATTTTATCATATCCTTTAATAAGCTCATCAATTGGTACGTTATATTCCTTCGATATATTATTTAAATCATGCTCATTACATTCTAAGGTTTTAATTTTAAAATAGGTAGATACTCTTTCATCAAAAAATCTTAAAAAATCAGATTCATTTTTACTAGATTTAGTAGTAATAATTACATTTTCTCTTTTTTGTAGGCTTTCAGCAAGCTTATTTTCATAATCCTTAGATATATCCTCTTTAATCTTTTCTATTTCTTCCTTTGATTTATCTTCTAATATTTCTTCTTTAATTTCTTCTTTAATTTCTTCTTTATCATTTTCTATTAATTCCTCTTTGATTTCCTCAATGATATTATCACCATTATCAATTATTTCATCTATTATATCATCATCTCTTAGTACATCATTTTCATAGCTTAGCTCTATTTGATATTCTATATTAATACCTTGGTTATCAATTAGAAAAACATTTAGCTTTTTAAGATTAAAATCAATTGCCCTAATATAGTCTACATCTAGGCTTATTTCATAAGGAATAGATTTAAAGCATTCATGATTATCATTATCTCTATAGGAAATATCTATTTCAATAATTCCCTTAGCTAAGCCATTTTTTATACTTTTGTCTTTTAATTTATGGACATAGCTTTGGATAGATGAAATTTTTTCAATTTGTATAAAACATCCATTTTCTATTAATAGCTCCATATTATCACCATTTAATAATATGCAGAAAATAAAAAAATAGAACAAAAGTTCTATTATTCTATTAAAGCTATTTTATTGTTTTCTAATACATCATCCATTACAGTATAAACAAGACCTAATCCCTCTTTCTTTTCTGAAGAGGTGATAATAAGCTTATCATTCTCACCAAGCTTTAATGTTTCAATAATTGTTTTTTTACATTTAGCTCTTTCACTATTTTTAATCTTATCAGATTTAGTCGCAATAACTGTAATAGGTAAATTATAGTGCTTTAGAAAATTATACATAAGACAATCATCCTCTGTTGGCTTATGTCTAAAATCAACAAGCAAAAAAGCCATTTTTAAGTTAGTTCTATTTACAACATAGTTTTCTATCATTTTACCAAATGTTGCCTTAACAGATTTACTTACATTCGCAAACCCATAGCCTGGTACATCTACTAAATAGAAATCATCATTTATTAAAAAGAAATTTAATGTTTGAGTTTTACCTGGATTTGAAGATGTTTTCGCAAGCTTTTTTCTATTTGTAAGCATATTTATAAATGATGATTTACCTACATTAGATCTACCACAAAATAGAAATTCAACACCCTCGTGCTCTGGCATATCCACAAGCTTAACAGCTGATTTTATAAATTCTGCTGATTTTATTATCATTATATCACTCCTAAATTTTAAAATTTAGCTTTTCAGCAATAACCTTAAATTCCTCCTCATTTAAGGTACATGTACCAATATCTGCATGTGTTGAGTCACCATGACAATCACTTCCTGCAGAAATAAATAAATTATATTTTTTCGCTAATTTTGTTAGCTCCTCTTCATTATTTTTACGGCTTGGATATCTTGCCTCTATTCCATCAAAGCCATATTGTAATATTTTTTCTACATTTTCTTGTTTTTTTAATAAGCAAGGATGAGCAAATATTACCACACAATTAGCTCTTCTTGCAAGATTAATTCCTTCAATAACTGTCATTTTAGTTGAAGGGATATAAGCTTTAGAATCATTTGAAATATAAAGCTTGCTTCTTTTAAGGATATATTATTACAAATAGCTATATTTCTCATCATATTAGCTCTTGTTATAATTTGGCTATCCTTAATTAATAAATCTATATCTATTTTCAGGCCATAAATATCATGAATTAAATTCATCATTTTAATGGCTCTTTCCTTTCTTCTTTCTAAAAGACCATTAGAAAATTCTAATATTTCATTAGGAATTACATTATTTTTAAATAGGCAAATAATATGTACACTTTCTCCATCATAGGTTGTAGAAAGCTCCATACCCTTAATAATTCTAACATTAGTATTTTTAGCTAATTCCTCAATTTCATCACAGCCAAAAACAGAATCATGATCTGTTAAGGCAAAAATATCTACCTTATTTAATCTAGCTCTATCTATAAGCTCACTTGATGTTAAGACTCCATCTGAATGCTTAGTATGATTATGTAAATCTATTTTCATATTATAATCCCTTCATATCAAGCATAAAATCTATTTCAATTAATATATCCTTTAATTGATCAAATTTTAATAGAGCCTTAGCTGCCTCTAAATCATATTTTTTTGCTGAAAGGATATCCTTTTCAGTTGGATTTAGCTCTTGATTTTCATATCTTGCAACAAAATAAACTACCTCTTTAAAATTACCATTAGGCACCTTATATTTAATAGTTCTTTTAAGACCTGGAATAATTACAGCATCTACTCCTGTTTCTTCCTTAATTTCTCTTATAGCTGCCTCAAGATGAGTTTCATTTTTTTCTAAATGTCCCTTTGGAAAGCTATATGATCCATTAGCCTCCATTACTAAAACATATTTTCTTTTGCCATCCTCATTAGTAAATAGGATAGCACCTGATGAATATTCATTCATAACACTACACTTCCTTTGAAATCAGTATCGCAGTCTTTAGACCATCTAAATCCGCACTAGTTATTCCTCCTGCATAGCCTGCACCCTCACCTATTGGATATATACCCTTAAATGAGGACATTCTATTTTCATCTCTTATAATTCTTACAGGTGATGATGATCTAGATTCAATACCAATTATTATTGCATCATCATAATTAAAGCCTTTTAGCCTTTTATCAAATTCCTTTATTCCATATTTTAAATTATCTATGACAAAATTAGGTAAGCATTTACTTAAATCAGTCATAAATAACCCATGCGGATAACTTGTTTTAACACTTCTTTCTTTTAAAGCTACCCTATTATTTAAAAATTCATAAACTAAATTAGCAGGTGCTCTATAATCATTTGATAAAGCAAAGGCTAATTTCTCATATTTTTCTTGATAATCTAATCCATCTAATGGATTACCCTTATCATAATCACTTGGTCTAACATCTACTAATAAAGCACTATTAGAGTTAACATTATCTCTTTCGTTGTTACTCATACCATTAACAACAATTGTACCCTCCTCTGATTGAGATGCCATTACATAGCCACCAGGACACATACAGAAGGTATAAACACCTCTATCATTATTATGTGCAGCAAGCTTATAGTAGGCTGTTGGTAATATATCACTATATTTTCCATATTGTGCTTTATTAATAAGAATGCTAGGATGTTCAATTCTTACACCCATTGAGAAGGCCTTTTGTTCAATATTTAAATGCATATTATTATATAAATGTCTTATTGTATCCTTAGCTGAATGACCAAGACCTAATAATAAATGATTTGTGGTAATTATTAATTCATTATTTCCTTTTATTAAAACATCTAATGAATTATTATTATTTTTTGCATCAATAAATTGATGATTAAAGTAAAAGCTTCCACCTAACTGTTCAATTTCAAGCCTGATATTTTTAACTATTTTTTCTAAAAAATCAGTTCCAATGTGAGGCTTTGCCTCATATAATATATTCTCCTTAGCTCCATGCTTATATAGCTCATATAAAATAAAGCTAATTAGAGGATCCTTTACATTAGTAACAAGCTTTCCATCTGAAAAGGTACCAGCTCCACCTTCACCAAATTGAATATTTGAGTTTGGATTAAGAATTTTATTTTTTAAAAATTCTCCTACTTCCTTTTTTCTTTCCTCTATTTTACTTCCTCTTTCAATAATAATAGGCTTAGCATTACATC
>JAFTQR010000045.1 GCA_017462645.1 Acholeplasmatales bacterium
GTTCCTGTGTTATCTTTTTTTGTTTTCTTAAATATTGAATATTATCACCTAAACTCATACTATTTCCTCCAAATACAACTTTATTGTATCTTAATTATCGCATAGTAATTAAATAAGTACCACCACGTTTGAATTGCTTTTTTATATAGTAAATGTAACATATCACGTTACATATAACTTCTAATCTACGTGATTATATTATATCATATTATTTAATGATTTAATTATTATCCATTGATTAATTTCAAATCATCGCATATAATATAAATGTCAATGGACGTGGATTTAGGTTAAGAAAAGGGAAGTTCGCCAAAGCTTCCCTTAAACAATGGCTTAGTTAAGCCATTTTTGTTTTGATAAACATTTAATTCTAGTTAAGTTATCTCATTTACCTTTATTTCGCCGAAAGGTGTATTTGTGGTTCTAGTCATAGTTAACATTTTTATCTCCAGAACTAAGCTTAGAAAATATAGATCTTTTTTGTATAAAACGATTTAAAAAGTATATACCATAACTGATTATTAGCAGTCCTATTAGTGTACAAATAATAAATATAATTGTGTTTTGAACTCCAAAGTTATTATAATCTAAATAATAATATATATAATCACCTGTACAAGCTCCTAATATAAATGCAAATATCATATATGCAAAAGGCATTGCCAATGTTATTAATACTAATTGCCATCTTACTTTTGTTTGGTTAGAAAACAATAGATAATATATAAGCATAAATATTGGATTTAAAAAATGTAAAAATAAAAAACCATCATCTATTTCAAAATCTTTTGTGGCAATAATTATTCCTAGAATTAGTAACATTAAGACCGTGAATGCTAATATTAAATATTGTGGCACTGCTTTTTTACAAATATATATGATTGAAACTATTAACATAAATATACCAGTTAAGAAATTACCTAAAAATGTCATATAGTAAAAGTTTTCAAACCAACCCCAATATGATGATACAGATGTAGAAATAAATAAAACAGCAAGTAGAAATGTAGATACTGTTCTATACAACTTAATTATTTTATCATTCATATGAAATCCTCCTTACATTTATAAATTCAAATCACACATCCGATTATATCATATTATAAAAAAAATATAATTATTATTAATTGATTAATTTCAAAACATCGCATATAATATAAGTATCGATGGACGAGAAATGTGGATTACATGAAAAGGGAAGGTTGCAGCCTTCCCTTTTCGCATTCAGAAACAATAAACGAGAAATGTAGTACTAATAATTACACTCAGTAATTATTAGTAATTAAAGACTACTTATTATTATGGTAATCTCTAACTATAAAAGCGAAAATAACTAGTATTATCGCTAATATTACAAGGTATTCCACCTTGTATACCTCCATCTTACACGTCCATCGTTTCATCAACGTGCTCTTTGTTCATCATTTCCTCCTGCATTACTATTGTACCAAAAGTAATTATAATTAATATCTTATATTTGTCAAATCAATAAAACGGCTTAATAAAGCCATTTTTCTAAAAATCATTTAATTTTATTGTTTTATTTTAAAATACATTTATTTATCACTATGTTTTTTATAAAATTTAGTTAAAAAAGGTAATTTAAACTTTTTTAACTTTTTTTCATTTTTATATTCAAAGTCTAAATCCTTATCTGTATTTTTCATTATATTTACTATAATACCCATCATAAACATTGAAATCACTAAAGATGAGCCACCATAAGAAATAAAAGGTAGCGTTACACCTGTAACAGGAATTAAGCCTATTACTACTGCTATATTAATAAATACCTGAACCATTAATAGTGAAGTAAAGCCAAAAGCTAGATAGCTCGCGAAAAGGTCTTTTGATGATTTAGCTAGCTTATATCCTATATAGATTAATGCTGCGAATAATAAGACTACTATTAGTCCTCCTATTATACCAAGCTCCTCACAAATGATTGCGAATATAAAGTCATTTTGAGGTTCAGGTAAATAAAAGTATTTTTGCTTACTATTAAATAATCCATAGCCAAATAAGCTAGCTGGTGATATTGCAAAAAGACTTTGAATTATTTGAAATCCTGAGCCTAATGGATCTTGCCATGGATCTAGAAATGATTCAATTCTTTCTATTCTATATGGAGCTATTGCTATTATAGCTATTATTCCTATTATGGCAGCAATGAGTCCAATAACTATATTTTTAACCTGCATTCCTGCAATAAAAATCATTAATAATAGAGTTATTATTAATATTATTCCACTACCGAAATCAGGCTGTAATAGTATTAATCCAAATATAAGACCGATAAATATCATTATATAATAAAAATATTTATTTTTTCTCATTATTCCCTCATTATTAGATAAGAACTTAGACATAAATATTATTAAAGCTATTTTCATAAATTCTACTGGCTGTATTGAAAAATCACCTATACCAATCCAGCTTCTAGCTCCACCTCTTACTAAGCCTATTCCTGGTATTAATACCGCAATCATTAATATAAAGCATATTATAAATATAATATTTGAATGTTTCTTCCAAAAGTTATAATCTATTTTACTTGAAATTAGATAAGCTATGAATCCTACTCCAAAAAATAATAATTGTCTAATTAAATAGTAATATTCATTTCCTGTTTTATATAAAGCCCATATACTTGATGAGGAGTATATCATTACTATTCCAATTATTAAAATAGAAAAAAAGCATATTTTATATAAGGTAAGCTTCTTCATTTTATCACCTATATATAATATGCTTTTATTTTCTTATTTATTTATAAATTTGTCCATAAATTCGCTATGTGGAATAGGTCTTGAATAATAATATCCTTGATAAGTATTTATATAATATTGACTTATAAAATCAAGTACTACCTTATCCTCAATACCCTCACAACAAACCTTAACATCTAAGTTCCTTGCACATTCTGTAATTGCTTGAATTATAGCCTGACATTTTTTACTAGTTAATATATCTATAATAAAGCTTCTATCAATCTTAATTACATCTACAGATAGATCATTTAATAAATTTAAGGTCGCCGTACCTGTACCGAAATCATCAATAGCTATTTTTATACCCATTGATCTTAATTCCTCTATTTCATTACATAAGAAATCTCTATCTAACTGTCTACATCTTTCTGTTATTTCAAGACATAGATTTCTAACTGGATATTCCGTTTTACTTATAATATCTAGTAAATCAGATTTAAAATTAGGATTTGATAATTGAGTATATGCAATATTAATATTTAATATAAAATCAGGATACTTATCTAAATATCTAATACCCTCCTTCATTGATTGCTCTAAAATCCAATTACCTAAATCATAGAAGCTAGGGTCTGTTTCAAGCCATGACATAAATATACCAGGTGATACAAATCCTAGATTTTCACTTTTCCATCTTAATAATGCCTCAGCACCATATATTTGATTATTAGAAACAAAGACAACTGGCTGATAGTAAATTTGGAATCCCTTAAATCCTTGAGCTATAGATCTTCTAAGTTCATTAATTAATTCAACATTTTTAACATTGGAATTTAATAATTGATTATCAAACCATATAAGCTTTCCAGTTTTTAAGCTCTTAGATTGTAATAAAGCGTATTTACATGATGTTTGAACTGAATTCTCATCAAAATCTAAAGTGTCATATACAGCTCCACCTGAAATGCTTAAATTAACCTTTATCTTATCAACTAAAATATAATTTTTTAAATGATTTTTAATTTTTTCATAGACTTCATCTATATCAAGCTTTTCCTTATTTGGAAATACAAACGCAAATTTTACACCATCCATCTTAAATACATTTATAGAATTTTTAGCAATATATTGGAAATAGCTAGATACAGTTGATAAAACCTTATTACCAAATGTATATCCATATAAATCATTTATTTGAGTAAAATTATTTATACCAATATATAAAACTGATGGGCTTATTTCCATAGCCTTATAATTTTTAAATAATTCTATAAATTCACCAATGCTATATAGATTAGTAGTTGCATCTATTCTACTTGCAATACCATGATTTTCAACAGTACCTACTAATAACTCGTAACCCTCATTATTTTTAATTTTAACAGCCTTAGATGTACAAACAATATATTCACCTTGCTTATTTAATACTCTATAGTCTATATTTTGATATTCGCTTATACCATTAATTACAGCATCTCTACTCTTAACATATTCATCTAAATCATCTGGATGAATTTTACTTAACCATATACCTGAGCTATCAAAAAAATATTCATCAGGCAAATCAAAATATTCAACCGCATTTTTATCCCATCTAACAACATTAGATAAAAGATTTTTAGAGAACATATATCTTCTTTCAGCAGTTTGAGATAAGCCTTCAAATAAAGGTGAATTTAAGGTATATACATCTACAACCTCTCCTAATTTATTAACATAAAGGCTCTTTCTAGTTTCAATCATTGTTGATCTATTTTCTAGTGTTCTACTCATACCAATTAGCTTTTCAATATGTACAAGTAAGCTTATATCCTCATTACTCCATACCTTATTAGATAATTCAGAATAGAATCCTACATAACCAAAGCTTTTTTGACCAAAAATAACGTTCTTAATAATAAAAGAATTCATCTTATTATCAGAAAGCTTTTTCTTTAAAACATCATCATAAATTGCCTCTAAATTAGACATATTTATTAAATCAGATGCCTTTAATATGCTTTCAAAATTTCTAATTGTTAATGATGCTAATTGATTAGAGCCAATACTTTTAGATGAAATCATATTTGATTCATTATCAATAAAGAATGCTCCTGTAATACCTAAAACCTCTTTAATCATTCTTAATGTATTTTCTAAGAATGTATTCATAGGTGAGCATAATCTAAAGCTTAATGCTATATCATCCATTAGCTTACTATATGAAATTTTATTAATATTATCTAAAACAATATCCTTATGTTTACTATGAACATAGGTAATAAAGCAGTTTCTACCCTTTTGTCTACCTCTATATAAAGCCTTGTTCACTGCAATCATTAACTCAGATAGTGTAGAAGCATCTGCAGGATATACAGCCGAACCAGAGGTTGCTGTAATATAATAGCTAATGTTTTTTACACTATAATCATGTCTTAATGATTTACCAGCATAGATTTCACTAAATATACCATATATCTTATTGCAATTATCTACATTTGGAAAAACAATCATAATGGATGATTCATCATAATAGCCAAGTATTCCCTGATTATTTATTTCTGAATTAAGACTATTACATACCTGTATTAATAGTTCCTCACTTATATTTTTACCGAAAGTATCAGCTATATTTAATAAATTATCAATTTCCATTATGCCTAAAGCATATGGAATATTACAATCAGTTAAATATGATACATATTCAGTCATAAATGTCTTTTCTACCAAGCCTGTTTTACTATTACGTATTTGTTTACTTGGAAATAATTCTCTAATGTCCATATTAGCACCTCCAAAGTAGATATTTATTTTATTATAACATATAACAACATATTTAAAAATAAAAAAGCATATTTCTTCAATATGCTTCAGACTGTCGACAAAGTCGGCGGTCTTTTCTTTTGTCATGAGTTATACAGTGGATAAGTATTTCTTTCTTATATATCCTAAAAATGGTATAATTAAGGTAGGAAATGAGTGATGAAAAATGATAACT
This sequence comes from Acholeplasmatales bacterium, assembly GCA_017462645.1. Taxonomy (GTDB): domain Bacteria; phylum Bacillota_I; class Bacilli_A; order Acholeplasmatales; family Anaeroplasmataceae; genus Anaeroplasma. The sequence continues at coordinate 5,689 of JAFTQR010000045.1, forward strand.
AAAAAAGAAAA
>JAFTQR010000046.1 GCA_017462645.1 Acholeplasmatales bacterium
AAAATGTAATGGTAAAACTATACCATTAGATGTTTTTGATGAATAATATTAATGATTAATGTTAAAATATGCCCTATTTAAGGTAGGGCTTTTTAGTGTTTATTAAGTATTTTTAAACCAAACTTGGAATTTACTAATAAATAAAAAAAAATGTCTAGAAAAAATCTCTAGACATTCATTTCTTGTTCAATTGTTTGTGTTAAGAATACAAGCTTACTATTAACAATCTCTAATAGCTCTAAATATTCCTCTACAAATGGTAAATCCATAAGCTTATCTCTTAATAAATTATACTCTTCTAAATATAACTTATATTGATTAATTTGATTAAATTCCTTAGCATTAACCATTTTCTTTTGAATATCCTTAATAGCATTAAAGGTATCATTAATTTCATTATTAGAATCTATGTATGATTCTAATTCCTTAATTCTTTTTACCTCAGGTAAGGAATTAAAGTATTCCTTTATATTATCTATTCTATTACTCACAAAGCTCGCCTATCATAAACCAAGTTTTTGGCTCAGTTACCTTTACCTTAACTGTTTTTCCTATTAAAGACATATCACTTGACTTAAAGTGAGTTAGCTTTAAATGAGATGAATATCCACACATCATATCATCACCATGCTTACTAGGTCCATCAACTAATACCTCTACAACCTTACCAACAAATCTTTCATGACCTGCCTTATAGCCAGCATTAATAATTTGATTTAATCTAGTTAATCGCTCATGCTTTTCCTCTTCACTTATAGAATCAGGCATTTTAGCTGCAGGTGTACCCTCACGCTTAGAATATATAAAGGTAAATGCACCCTCAAATCCTACATTATTACATAGCTTTAATGTGTTTTGGAATTGCTCCTCTGTTTCATTAGGGAAGCCAACAATGATATCAGTTGTAATAGATATATCAGGAACTAATTCCTTTAATCTATTAATTTTAGTCATATAATCATCGTATGTATATTTACGATTCATAATCTTTAAGATATCATCATCACCAGATTGAACAGGTAAATGTAAATGAGGCATAACTGATTTACAATCAGCCATTGCTTGCATTGTCTTTTCATCTAAATCTCTTGGATGAGATGTAGTATATCTTATTCTTTCAATACCTGTTTTATCTAAGTCATATAATAAATCACCAAATGTATAGTCACTACCTAAATCCTTACCATAGGCATTAACATTTTGTCCAAGTAAAGTAATTTCCTTATAGCCATTAGAAACTAATTCCTTTACCTCACTAATAATATCATCCTTATGACGTGATCTTTCTCTACCTCTAGTATATGGAACAATACAATATGTACAGAATTCATCACAGCCAAACATAATATTAACCCATGCCTTATGCTTAGATTCTCTTACCTTAGGTGCATTCTCTAAAATTGTACCTTGTGTTGATAAAACCTCTACAACCTTAGACTTTGTTAAATATGCTTGATAAATAAGCTCTGGTAAATTATTTCTATTATGAGTACCAAAAACAATATCAACAAAGTCATATGATTCAAGTAGCTTATTTGTTGCGTTTTCCTCTTGAGGCATACATCCACAAATACCTACAATCATATCAGGGTTTTCTCTTTTTCTACCCTTTAATTGACCTAAGACACCCCAAATTCTTTGTTCTGCATTTTCTCTAATTGCACAAGTATTTAATAATACAACATCTGAATTCATTGGATCACTAGATAATTTATATCCTAAAGACTCTAAAATACCAGCCATTATCTCGCTATCTGCCTCATTACCCTGACAGCCATAAGTAAATATATAATAAGTCTTACCAGTACCTAGTCCATTATACTTATCATTAAATTTATATCTAATTGTTTAAATTATAGTTTTTTTACGTAGTTTTGCTTCCTTTAATGAAGGTAAAGCGATTTTTATACTCTTCATAATTATCACCGTATGGTATTATACTATAATATTATCTTTTTTGCAAAGGAATATAATGATAAAAGATAAAAACACCAACAATAGGTTGGTGTCATCATTAAATAGCTTTAACTATAAGCTTAATTGCTGTTTTTTCTTCGCCCTCAATTAAAATATCTGAGAATGCTGGCACAACAATTAAATCCTTTCCTGTTGGTGCTACATAGCCTCTCGCTATGGCAATTGCCTTAATTCCTTGATTAATAGCACCCGCTCCAATAGCTTGCATTTCAACAGTTTGCTTGTTTTTAAATGCATTGGCAAGTGCGCCTGCTACACTACTTGGCTTTGATCTAGTTGATATTTTTAATATTTCCATAATGCTATCCTCCCTAGTAAAGTATATGGAAATATAAAATAAATATGCTATAGCTTCTTTAAAACTCTAATTATTTGATTTTTATGACCTAAATCTAAAACTACACCACTAATGATATATTCATTATCATTAGCTACCTTTAAAGGCTCATAAACACCCGTTCTAAATCTAGTAATTATTTGATTAACGTCATCACCTAAAATACTATTATATGCACCACACATACCCATATCAGTAATATAGCAGGTATTATTATAAACCTGCTCATCAGATGTTTGACAATGAGTATGGCTTCCTACAATTGCATCTACCTTACCTGCAAAATCATAGAAAAATGCTTTTTTCTCACTTGTCGCATCAGCATGGAAATCAACAATAATATAATCAGCCTTTATCTCATTTAATAATCTATCCATTGTTTTAAATGGACAATCAAGAGGTGTATTACTATATACTCTACCTAACAAATTAACTAAAGCAATAGTTTTATCATTATATTTAATATATAATACTTCCTTACCATATTCAGTATTTAAATTAGCAGGTCTAACTATAGTAGCATCATTAATATAATCCTTAATTTCAGATTTAGAGAATGTATGGTTTCCCATGCTTATTCCTGCAACACCTAAGGCCTTTAATTCCTTATAATGCTTTTCAATAAGACCCTTGCCTGATGATATATTTTCACCATTAACTAAAATCAAATTAATCTTATATTCAGCTTTAATTCTTTCAATATTAGCTTTTAAGACATTTAATACCTTATCTCCTACTATATCACCTAAATATAATATCCTCATAACAACACCTCTCTTTTTTAAAAAAAGAGTGATTGACTCACTCTTTTAATAATTATTTTGCAACATCTACTGCACGAGTTTCACGGATAACTGTAACCTTAATTGTACCAGGATAAGAAAGCTTATTTTCAATTTCTTCCTTAATTTGTCTAGCAATCGAGATTGTAGATAAATCATCAACCTCACTAGGATTTACAATAACACGTACCTCACGACCTGCTTGAATAGCAAATGATGAAGAAACACCCTTAATACTATTAGATATAGCTTCAAGGTTTTCTAATCTCTTAGTATAATTTTCTAATGAATCACTTCTAGCACCTGGTCTAGCTGATGATAATGCATCAGCAGCAGCTACTAACACAGCAATAATGCTCTTAGGAGCTACATCCTCATGGTGAGATGCGATTGCATCAATAACCTCTTTAGGCTCACGATATTTACTAGCAAGCTCTACACCAATTTCAACATGTGATCCTTCAATCTCATGATCTACAGCCTTACCAATATCATGTAATAAGCCAGCACGTCTAGCGATAACCTCATTTTCACCGATTTCGCTTGCAAGCTTACCAGCAATCATTGCAGTTTCGATAGAATGCTTTAATACATTTTGTCCATAGCTTGTACGGAAATTAAGTCTACCGATTAATCTTACTAAATCTGGATGAATCTTACCTACACCAGCTTTAAATACAGCCTCTTCACCCATTTCGCGAATAACCATTTCAACCTCACCACGACAACGCTCAACAACCTCTTCAATTCTAGCTGGATGGATTCTACCATCTGATACTAAAATCTCTAATGAACGCTTAGCGATTTCGCGTCTTACTGGATCAAATCCAGATAATACTACAGCCTCTGGAGTATCATCAATAATTAAATCCACACCAGTTAATGATTCAATCGTTCTAATATTTCTACCTTCACGACCGATTATTCTACCCTTCATTTCCTCAACAGGAAGTGATACAGTTGATACAGTTGCTTCTCCTGCAGTTTCACCTGCATACTTTTGGATTGCTAATGCTAAAACATTCTTAGCCTTAGTTTTAACCTCAAGTCTAGCCTTTTCTTCTTCTTCCTTAATGTATGTAGCAATTTCAACCTTCATAGATTCCTTTACAGTATCCATAATGATTTTCTTAGCTTCATCTCTTGTTAAGCCAGCAATTTCTACTAGCTTTTGTTCTTGTTGTCTTAAGACAGCCTCAACCCTATTATTTTGTTGTTCTAATTCTGCTTTTTTCTCGTCAATTTTTATTTCCTTAGAATTCAGCATTTCCTCACGTCTATCAAGATTAACAGCACGACGATCTAGAGTATCTTCACGTTGATTCAATTTGCTTTCTAATTCTACAACAGCATTCTTTCTTTCTCTAATATCCTTATCTGCTTCTTGCTTTAACGCAGCGATTTCTTGCTTAGCTTCAAAAATTGATTCCTTCTTTTTCTTTTCAGCCTCAGCCTCTGCATCAGCTAAAATTTTTTCAGAATCCTGCTTAGATTTTGCGATTGTCTTTTCATGCGACTTAACACGAATTAAATATCCTCCAACAAAACCTAATACTAGTGCCAAAACAATAAGGGCAATAGCTAAACCTATTTGCATAGTATATGCCTCCCCTTATATATTTTATAAAAGTTTATAAACAAACCCTATTCATTATTATACTTTTTTTTTAGGCTTTAGTCAATGAAAAACGTTTGCAAAGAAAAGTTATTTTTTTGATTTTTATAATGATTTTTTATAATTAATTTGATATAATATGAAATATCATATACTTTTTTTAAAAAGGAGCAATTATTATGAAGAAAAAAGTAGAAAAGAAAAAACTTTTTGGTAGAAATTTATTTACTCTATCTTTAATTTTAGGAGTATTATTAATACTAATCTTAGGTGGTATTATTATCGATAGCTATTATGGAACATATAAGGATAACGATGTTACTGCATTCGAATCTAATTCTGAGGAAATTCCAGATGGAATTACTTTAGAAAATGTTAAAAGAATGAATGCTAAGGATTTTGATAAGCTTAATATTAAATTCAGCATTTCTGAAGTTGTTAGTAAAAGAGATATAACATTCAAATTAGGAATTCAAAAAAATGAAAATGACACATATGAATATAGCAAAGCAACAGCTGCAGTATGTATTTCTGCTGACTGGGTTGGTTATACAGATTATAGTAATAAAGCAACATTTACAATCCGTAATTATGGAAACACATTAACATATTCATATAATCTAAAGCTATATGATATTCCATCTTTCCCACAAAAGGCTAACACATGGCCTGTAAAGGTTGAGGTTGAGAAAACTGATTTACAATTCTCTTTATTTATCTCTTATAGCTACAAAAATGAATATTTAACAAACGTAACTGAATCATACATATTAGAATATTCTTATTCTGATGTAATCTCAGGTTCTCAAGGAGCGTTATAACAAATAATACCAGTCATTCGACTGGTATTTTTCTTAGTTATATTTTAAATTATTAGCAAAAATATGACAATTCATTAATTCAATATCTTCAGCATTATTTGCAATTCCTGATAATAAGATACCAGCAGCACATACGCTTGACTTACTCTTCATATCAACTGTTAAAGTGATTTGTGATGAATAATCAATAACCTCACCATTCTTACTTTCAGCATCAATGAAGTTAAAACCAAAATATCCATAAATCATATTACTATAACCTAATATATTCATAATAATAGTAATATCATCCTTATTAGCATATTCTAGAATTGCAGACTTATATCTTTCAATAAAATCACACAATGTTTCAATTTTATCATTATAAGGTAAAATAAAGAATTTAACATCATCATCCTCTACCTCCTTATAAGGCTTTGCGTTTTGTTGCATTAATTCATAATCCTTACGAATAGCTTCCATTTGCTCTGCCATATGAGGGTAGAATTTACCATTCTTTTCATAGTCTGATACTAAAGCTCCAATGTGATAATAGTTCACATCACCAAGTACTTGAAGCTTTCTTCTTTTTAAAAACTTTTGGAAATCATCAGCATATTCCTTATCTATAGTAACCTCTAATACATATTTATTAGTAACACCTAATTGAGGCTTAGCGTAATATTCTGCAGGATAATCATTCATTGTATTAAATGATCTCATAATTCCTCTTTTATTAAAAGCTCTTGCACTTTTTTCAAATGTAGCAACTGTAATTTCTTGTGCCATAATAAAACATCCCTTTACAAATAATTTTCACGATACTATTATATCAAATTTTACTATAATTGCAAGTTTTTATTCAAATTAATAAAGCCTACTATGTAGGCTTCATTTTAATAATCATTAGGATCTATTTTATAATTATCATTATCTAACGCATCTTCAATGATATTTATTTTCTCTTCACTTCTATTTGGTTTAGAATCATTAGCATTAGAATTAGACATCATTTCTTCTTTGACTTGATCACTATAATTAATATTGACTTTAGGATTATTCTTCTTTTCTTTTTCATATTTTATTTTATTCTTAATAATTACCACAATCAAACAAATGCCAGCAATAATAAAAATACAAGGTAATAAAATAGTTATAATTCTTAAATAATTACCTGAATGATCCTTTTCAAATAAAGCATCCATATCCTCTATAACAAATGACATTGAAATACCAGTTTCTTCATGAAATGAATTAACAGCATCTGTCAAAGCGTTAAAGCTATCATTCATTCTTGATTCATTATAGACATAAGATATAGAATCTCTATTATAACAATTACAGATATAGCATGGATATTGGCCATTAGATATATCCTCATTAAATCTATCTATAATAGAGGCTAATTCATAATCTAATGTGTAATAGTAATATTCATCAAAATTATTCATTCTTTGTTCTAAAAGTGAGTAATCACTAATAAAATAGTTGCCATATTGACTATTTATATGATCACCTATCCAAGCACAATAATAATAATCATAATATTTTTCATCCTCTACCAATAATACTATTAGTATATTGTCTTCATAACAATTAGTATCACCATAAATCTCATTATATTTATCATTTGTATAATGTTGTATTTTTTCTTCATCGTATTTATATTGAGTTTCATAAAAATCAAATCCGAAAATAGAGGTATTAAATGCTATAAGAACAACGATACCCATAAAGATAAAAGATATTCCCATAAAGATATGTGCAAAAAAGCCACCATCATGTATATCACCAAAATGACCTCTACCATATCTTCTATGTCTATTTCTTCCAAAGCTACGTGAACCACCACTTGCTCTAGAACCTCTACTACCTCTAGAACCACTACCTCTACGGCCACTTCCTCTTCCACTAGCCATAAAAATCTCCCCTTTGAAAAAGATATTACTATTATATAGTAAATATTAGATAATGTAAATCAAACATATTAAAGCTAATAGATATTAATTAAATAAATTAATATAGAAAAAAATTATCAATAATGATATAATATATTAAATAGGTTTATAAGGAGTTTTATTATGGCTGAAATTAAAACAAATAAAAAGGCAAGAGAAAGTCAAAGACATATATATAAAGGATTAAGACAAATATTATTACGTAAGCCATTAGCTGAAATTACCGTACAAGATATTAGTGAGGAATGCAATATTTCACGTTCAACGTTTTATAGAAACTTTGATAACGTTATTGATGTTTTAGATGTTATGTTTGATTATTTTTATAAAAGATATTTAACTAATAAGGTTGGTCAACCAAATCAATTATTATTCTTCTTTGAATATTGGATTAAGCATAGAGATTTAGTAACAATCATATCACATCAGCATGAATCAATTATAAAAAACTGCATAAAACGTTATGAAATTATGACATTTGCAAATCCTTATTTAATCGATATTAAATGTTCAATATTAAGTTCATTATTATCAAGGTGGTCAAGCAGTAAAAAAGAAACTCCAGAGGAAATGGAAAAACTAACTAAAAAGATTTTAAATCAAAAATGTATTGATATATTACTTAGAAATGAACAAAAAATGTGAATTAAAAAGCGAGATTTATTTATCTCGCTTTTAACTTTTATATTACTATAATTATTTTTTCCAAAGACCATGAAGATTACAATGCTCATATGCAGCAAGAATTTCTTCATTTTCTGTTAAATTAAATTGTGCCTTTGGTAAATCACCAGGATTTAAATGCTTAATATAGTAACCCTTATTAGTTTCTAAAACAATCCATTCAATATAATGTACATCTATCATTGGATGTGGAACACTTCCTATTTCTACAATTGCAACATTATCAGTTTTAGTAACAACAGGTACATGCTTTTCCCTTGCAGCATCCTCTGTATTTGGAACTAATAGCTTCATTAACTCATGACAGCATGATACTGGCACACGCTCCTCCTTAACATGGATAATTATATTTTTACATCTTTCACATTTATAAAAATTCATATTGCTCCTCCTTAAGAATATTATATCTATATATATTATATAACATTTTTAGAGAAATAAAATCAATTGTGATAAAACAACTGATTTTTATTATTAAACTTGAGCAAATTGGCTATTATATAGCTCAGCATAGAATCCATTCTTAGCTAATAGTTCAGAATGATTACCATGCTCAATAATATCTCCATCCTTTAATACAAGGATAATACCTGCATTTTTAATAGTTGATAATCTATGAGCAATAACAAATGAAGTTCTACCCTTTGTAAGCTCATCCATAGCCTCTTGAATTACTATTTCTGTTCTTGTATCAACACTTGATGTCGCTTCATCAAGTATTAATAAAGGACTATCCTTAATCATAGCTCTTGCAATAGTTAATTGCTGCTTTTGTCCTTCTGATAAGCCTAAATTATTGTTTAATTTAGTATCGTAGCCCTTCTTAAGCGTGTGAATAAAATGCTTTAAGCCTACTGCAGCACATACCTCATCAAGCTTTTCATTAGATACATCCTTTTTATTATAAACAAGGTTTTCTCTAATAGTGCCATCAAACAACCATGTATCCTGTAAAATCATATCAAATAAATCATGAATATTTTCTCTAGTCATAGATTTTGTTGGTACATCATCAATAAAGATGTAGCCATAATATGCAACTGCAAAGCCATAGCTTTTTGGATAATCAATATCATTTCCTGTTACTATAGTAGCCTTATATGAAATATCCTCATTATCAGCACTTAAATTAAAGTCCTGATTAAATTTTAATATTTTATTTTTAGGTAAATTATCAGAATCACTTATATGATATTTTGTTTTTTCATCATTAATAAATAGCTCTTTATTATCATTAACCATTATTCTAATTGATTTCCCATTATCAAATACCTTATAATCAGTCATTTCTCCATTAATAATTAATCTTGGCTGTCTAAGCTCATAAAATCTCATTAATAAATTTACAATTGTAGTTTTACCTGCACCAGTAGGACCTACTATTGCCACCTTTTGACCTGGAGCTAATTTAATATTAAAGTTATTGATAATAGTTTTATCTGCATTATAAGCAAATCTAACATTTCTAAATTCTACACTACCAATTGTATCATTTTCATTTAAATGAACCTTCTTTTGTGATTCATCAATCATTTCCTCTTCCTCTAATAGTTCGAATACTCGTTTAGATGCTGCAGCTGTTTGTTGAATCATGTTCATTGATTGAGCAATTGTTGTTAAAGGCTGAGAGAATAGTCTTGCATAAATAGTAAATGAAATTATAGTACCAAAGGTAATAGCATCGCTACCATTTAATATTAACGCAACACCTATAATAAAGATTGCAGCATATGATAAATTACCTGCAAATCCCATTAATGGATGCATTAGTCCACCAAGACATTGTGATTTAAAGTTGTTTTCATATAGCTTATTGTTAATATCACTAAATCTCTTTTTTACATCATTTTCAGCAGTATAAGATTTAACTACATTATGATTTGTATAAACCTCTTCTATTTGGCCATTCATTTCACCAATATTTTGTTGTCTTCTACTAAAATATTTTTGTGATTTACCAATAATTATAAACATTAGCATAAAGCCTAAAATAGAGGTGCCAATTGTTACTAACGCTAATATCCAGTTTACCGTAAACATCATGATTAATACACCCAAAAATAACACTAAAGCATTAACTAGATTTGCAATTGTTGAACCAAGTGATTGAGCAATAGTATCAACATCGTTTGTAACTCTACTTAATAAATCACCACGTGTTGTTGTGTCAAAATACCTTAGTGGTAACTTATTAATTTTCTTATTAATATCTGTTCTTAATCTTTTAGATGTTTTTTGTGTAACACCTGCCATTATAAATTGTTGAATATAGTGTGCTAAAGCTCCGGCAGCATATAAGCATATTAAGAATATTACTACGCTCATAAATTCATCCATATCAATACCAGCCACTTGAGTTAATCCTGATGTGATAATATCCATCATCTCACTAATTTTATCTGGTCCTACAATAGTTGCAATTGCACCAACTAACGCTAAAAATAATGCTATTATAATTGAAGGAAAATATGGCTTACAATAAGCAAATAGCTTTTTAACTGATTTCATATCAGCCTTTTCTCTTGGTCCACCATGTAGACCCATTTTCTTTGGTCCAAAGCCTGCCATATTATAATTCCTCCTTTGATAATTGTGATAAGGCGATTTCCTTATATATTTGACAACTATTTAAAAGCTCCTGATGCCTTCCCTCACCAACAATTTTACCCTCATCTAAAACTAAAATCTTATCGGCATCCTTAATAGTACCGATTCTTTGAGCAACTATAATAACTGTCTTATCATCTAGATTTTCTTTTATTGATTTTCTAACTAGCATATCTGTTTTATAGTCTAATGCAGAGAATGTATCATCAAATATCATAATCTCAGCATCTTTATAGATGGCTCTTGCGATAGAAATTCTTTGCTTTTGACCACCTGAGAAGTTAGTTCCTCCCTGAGCAACCTCGCTTTCAAGCTGATTATCTAAATCTAATATAAAATTTGCTTGTGCTATTTCAATAGCCTTATTAATCTTTTCAATATCAATATCACTTGAGCCATATGTAATATTATCCTTTATAGAACCCTTAAATAAAACAGCCTTTTGTGAAGCAATAGCTATTTTCCTTCTTAAGGAATCTATATTGTAGTCCTTAACATTTATTCCATCAACAATTACCTCACCAGAGGTTGAATCATAAAATCTAGGAATTAAATTAATTAATGTTGTTTTAGCACTACCAGTAGCACCAATAATAGCTAATGTTTCACCCTTGTTAACCTTAAATGAAATATCACTTAATACCTTTTCATTTTCATCACCATCAGGATATATAAACGAAACATTTTTAAATTCTATTTGACCTAAATCTTCACTAGAAGTATTACCACTCTTAATAGAAGGCTTTGTCTTTAATACCTCTTTAATTCTATTACCAGATACCATAGTTCTTGGTAGGATTATAAATATCACAATAAGCATCATAAATGACATAATAACCTGCATTGCATATTGAGTAAATGCGGCCATATCACCTACAAGAGTTATTCTATTATTGATAGCTACACTTGGATCAGCACCAAAGGCTATATCATTAATTAATAATGCACCTATCCAATAGATTGCAAGCGTTAATCCATTCATTACTACCGTCATTACAGGCGACATTAAGCCCATAGTTCTTGAGGTAACTAAATTATTTTTAGTTATCTCTTTATTAACATTTTCAAATTTATTTTCTTGATACTCCTCTGCATTGAAGGCTCTTACTACTCTAATACCAGAAATATTTTCCCTTGTTACATTATTAATATTATCAGTAAGCTTTTGAATTTTTTTAAATCTAGGAAAACATACAAATATTAAAATACCTACACAAATCGCGATAGCTAATACACTAATTAAAACTGCAGTTGTCCACGATACATTAGTTGCAGAAATCTTAAATATTGCCCAAATAGCCATTATTGGTGCCTTAAACAATAATTGAATTCCCATAGCCATAAACATTTGAACCTGCATAACATCATTAGTAGTTCTTGTAATTAAGCTTGGTACTGAGAAATCCTTTATTTCTGCATCAGCAAAATCAACTATAGTATTAAACATTTTATTTCTTATAGTTCTAGAAAATGAGCTTGCCACTCTAGAAATTAAAATTGAACAAGCTATAGCAGCTAATAAGCTGCCTAAAGCACATGCAAGCATTAAGCCACCATTCTTCCATACCTCATCCATTGTTGCATGAGAGCTTTGAACAATAGTTGTAAGCTTCGCTGTATAATCAGGCATTTTAAGCTCAAGCCATACCTGCACAACTATTAAGGCTATACCTATAATCATGAATAGCCAATCATTCTTCTTAATGTATTTTAGTAAACCTAACATTTTATTCTCCTTATTTATTATCTAATAATTTCTTTATTTTAGCTGCAGTATCTAAAAAACTATTAATTTCAGCTATTCCTATTTCATCTACTAATTTAATAACTAAAGAAAGAATATTTTCCTTAATTTGATTGATATAATTAAAACCAGAATCAGTTAAGCTAACAACCTCAATCCTTTTATCAGTAGCTGATACTTCTTTTTTAATATAACCCTTATTCTCTAGTTTATTTAATAATACTGTTATTCTAGCCCTAGACGCACCCATAACATTAGCAATATTATTTGCATATACATTTTCATTTTCACTTAAATATATTAATACAAATCTCATGCCAGCCTCATAATCATCAACCTTATTAAAAAAGTCATTAGGCTTTGTTTTTTTAAATTTTTCTATTAAAATAATGGCTTCTTCATTAGTAAGCATATTATTCACCTCACTCATTAATAACAATTTAATTATATTCATTACAAACAAATTGTCAACCCGGTTAACAATTATGTTAAAATTCACATTTTCTTTTTATTATTATGTGAAATATATGCAAATTTTAAAAGAAAAAACAAGCAAAAGCTTGTTTTAAAATTCTATTTATCATATTCACCATATTCACAGCCTACATTTTCACAAATAATTTCATCTATCAGCTTTTTGCCATTAAAAAGCTTAATAGTACCATTACCATTACCACCATTCCATAAGCGATTATGTAATTTTTTACCATTTGGAGCTTCATAATTAACCAATAACATATCTTCCTTTTCACATGTTATATGGGTAACCATTCTTTTTCTCCATGTTTTTTGTTCAACATTCCAAATTATTTGTGTATCTGTTTCATAGCAATTAAATTTAGTTCTTGTAAATGTCCAAAACTTTGAAAAATTAAATTCATAGCATTTTCCTTCATACCAAAAAGCTGATAATAGTTTCCTTTTTAATGCGATTGGACCAATCTTAGGACAACCTCCACCAATATCAAAAACACTATTATTTAATTTTTTACCTGTTATTTTACTTGTTAAATTATTTGATGATAACCATACCCATGGTGATGTGAAATCCTTACCCCAATTTTTATCAGCATAACCATAACAGGTATCAGGATTAACAATATATCTTTCTCCATTATATATTATTTCTCCAGAATAATATGTTTTCATTCCTTCAACATGCCAAAACATTTCAAAAAGCTGTAATTTACGAAATAATTTACTAGCTCCATAGCCCACATTAAAGGCAACCTTCTTATCTATTTTTAAATTCCAAGACATATTTCCAAAATCACACATATATTCAGGGTGTGTCTTCGATTCTTCTTCAGTAATGTTTACACTACCCTTTAATATCTTTTCATCCAAGTAACAATCATTAGCCTTAACATAAAAAGGCTTTTTCATTCCAACCTCTATTTTATTCCATCCGAAAAAGCGATGAAGCTGTTTAGCATCCTTACCCCATGTGCCAACCTTAACCATTAAATAAGAAGGTTTTATATTATTTAATTTATTTTGTTCTGATTGACCTAAAATAGCATCATCTCCACCAAGCTTAGGATTACATAAAAAGAATTCAAGAAAAAAAGCTTTTTCCACTCCTGTTTTTTCATTCCTTGCACTAAAAGAATGCCACCACCAATCATATCCTTTTTTAGCTTGTTTTCCAAATAACTGACATAAGTCTCTGGATATATCGTGCTTATTAAACATAGAGACCCCTCCTTGTTTAAATAATTTATCATTAATATTATTTTAACATAAATAAATTTAAAAAGCATTAGTATACAATTAGAACTAATGCTTTTTAGGATATATTATTTAATTTAATATCCAAACAGCTAAATTTAATGTTATAGCAATGCATAACCATAATGGATATATTATAAGCATATAACCATATCTTCTATTGTTTTTATATATTATTTTAATAGTTAATATGCTTATAGTTAAATTTATAATAATTATTATTAAGCTTACAAATATAAAATTTAGTACAAAATATATAAAACACCATAATACATTTAAAAAGCCATTTATTAATAATAAATTTAGCAACTTATTATAATTATAATAATTCGAATTTATGGCATAAACATAAAATAATGAATATATAATTGTCCATATAATAATAATTATAATACTAGGTGGCCATTCCATTGGTTTATTTAAATTACTATACCATTCACTTACTGAATAAACAAATATTGTTCCTAGTACTGCAACAACAATAATAAATAATAATGGGTAAATATATTTTTTTATTCTTCTCATATTATAAGTATATTCATGTAAATAAAAATTTTTACTTCACTTATATTAAAATATTTAAATCTTTTCAACTTTGTAGTATCATATAATACCAATAAATTCGACAATAAAAAGGAAAAACTATAATTTTGTAAAACTATAGTTTTAATCCATTTCCATTTACTTGTTGATATCTTTTAATGATAACAAACATACCGTCTCAACGGTAACACATTTGTTACAAAAAACATGTCCACTTTCAAATAATTATGCATATATATTATTAATTGATTTTGTATATTGTAATCTAATCTAATAAAAACACCATATACAAAGGTATAGTATAAATGTTGTTATTTTGTCCTATATTTCCATCTATCAATTTTATAGCTTTATTAACATTATATTTTGACTTATTAGTTAATACTTCTTTTAATGATTTTGCATTACCATTATTAGCTTTAACCTCTATTAAAGTCAATTCATTTTTATAGTTAATAATAAAATCAATTTCTAAACCACTATTTTTACTGAAATAATATAGTTTTTTTCCTAATTTATTTAATGCATCAGCAATAATATTTTCAAATATAGCTCCTTTATATATTTTCAAATCACCATTTAAAATATTATTGGTTGTCCCTTTTTCTAGCATTGCAATAAATAGTCCACTATCTGCCACATATAACTTAAATATATCCTCATCCTTATTTCCTTCTAATGGCAATTCTAAAGTATTCATATTATAACAAATTTTAATTAGACCAAATTCCTCTAGCCATGTAATTGCATTTCGATATTCTCTTCCTTTTGCATTTTTATTGATTACACTGTATTGGAATTTTTTATTTTCTTTTGCCAATTGATTAGGTATAGAATTATACACTTCCATAATTCTAACTAATTCTTTTTGATTAATTCTTTGATTTTCATTTTCATCTAAATGCTTACCAAAATCATCCTTGTATTGTTCTAATATATTATATTGAACATCATATACTTGATTTAAATCATTTGTTTGAAGAAAAGTATTAACTGCATCTGGCATTCCTCCAACGCACAAATATTCTTTATAATAATTCATCATTGAATCATTAAGAACATTGCTAACACTTTCTTTATTGTAAAAGCATGTTTTTATATATTCAATTACATCTTCGCTAATACCTTTAGCAAGTAAATATTCCTCAAAATCCATTGGATACATAGTTAGTGAATATTCAAATCCTGTTGGAACACCTTTAGATTTTTTCTTATTATATCCTCTTAACCCAATTAATGATCCAGTGGCGATAATATCAAATCTTCCATCAAGCATAAAAGGTTTTATAGCTGATCTTGCATTGACACATTCTTGTATTTCATCAAAAATTATTACAGTTTCATTTGGGATAAATTTGCTACCTGGTAAAGCTGCAGATAAATCTCTAATCATATTATTTACAATTAAATCTCCATCAAATATTTTCTTTATAGAATTATTATCCATAAAATTTATATAAATAACACTTTTGTAGTTTGATTCACAATAACTTTTTACTATTGTTGTTTTTCCAATTTGTCTGAGACCTTTAATGACAAGTGCTCTCCTTTTTATTTTCAAGCTATCTTTCCATTTTTATATTTCATTTAAAATTTTTCTTTTAAACATAACAGTCACCACCAAGTTTATTATACACTTTTTTCAACCAACTTTCAACCATCGTTTACACTTTTTAAAATCGACTTTCGTCCGTTTTTTACACTTTTTTAACACAAGATAAAAATGAGGTAAGTTATAACCCACCTCATTTAAAAGTTATTTTTCAAATTATTCTTTTAGAGATAAAAGTGCCACACACTCAACATGTGGAATTGTTAAAAAATTACAATTGTGTATGATGGTTGTTACACATAAAATACTAGGTATTTTTACATACTAGATTGCTGTTTTTTTGACCTTGTTCCGTATAACACTACTGTTTAATGTTATAGCAACTATCTCAAATTATACGTAAAGAACACTTTCATCATACCATTTTATTATTATTTATATGCTTTAACTAAATCATCCATATGCTCTTGCATATATTTTTTAGCATCTAATGATCTTTTATAAATAAAAGAATTTAAAATTAATTCATGAAACTTTAATCCTGCTTCATTTCCTCTTTTTGAAACTATATCAGAAAAAGCATTTAATAATATATCTTTAATTATTTCATATATTTTTATAACATATGAATTTTTACTTATCTTTGCTATTTCAATATGAAAATCATAATCTAATTTTGAAAACTCATCTAAATTATTTTGATTTTTAACCATAAGATTATAAATACTTGTTAAGTTTTCTATTTCTTCTTCAGTTGCTTTTTGACATGCAAGATATGCAACGTTTGGTTCTATAAGCTGTCTAAATTCAATTATTTCTAATATTGATTTAGGGTTTAAAAATGTATGGGGAATTAAGGCATTCATTGCTACACCTTGATTAATTTCTTTAACAAATGATCCTTCTCCAAATCTAGTTTCAATTAAATCTAAATTAGATAATCTTAATAATGCTTGTCTAATTGTAGTTATTGACACTCCATATATTTTACATAGTTCATTTTCTGAAGGTAATTTATCATTTGGCTTTAATTCACCATTAATTATCTTTTCTTTTAATTGCTCAAATATTTGTTCAGATATTGAAGCTCTTTTTAT
>JAFTQR010000047.1 GCA_017462645.1 Acholeplasmatales bacterium
CCTTTGCTCACAAAACGTCGCTAATGATGTTAGAAAGGATTGTTTCATAAGAGTAATGAATCTATCCTTTTAACAAACAGATGATTTCTCAACAGGCTCATTAGTAACAAGAATTACTAATGATGTTACTCAGGTTCAAAATCTACTTGGTATGCTAATAAGAGGCTTTGTAAGAACCTTTATGCTGTTTGCTGGTGGAATAGTATTTATGCTTATGCTTGATTTATCATTTGGTGTAGTATTAGCCTGTACAATGCCTGCGGTAATAATATTTATTATTTATTTTATTATTAAGGCTAGACCAAAGTTTAAGGAGCTACAGGAAAGATTAGATAGATTAAATGCTATTATGCAAGAGGATGTAGCTGGTGCTAGAGTAATAAAGGCTTATGTAAAGGAAGATTATGAAATAGAACGCTTTAATGAAGCAAATGATAATCATGTTAAGGTTCAAAAATTTGTATTAAAGCTATTTAGCTATATGAGCCCAATAGCCAATTTAATCTTAAATATTACAATTATAATTATTATTTATATAGGTAATATAAATGTTAAAAATAATACAGGTGTTACACCTGGTAATATTATGGCTGCGATTACCTATACATCTCAAATATTAAATGCTTTACTTCGAATGGCTAATTTATTCCAAACAATATCAAGAGCTCAAACCTCTGCAGTAAGATTAAATCAAATCCTTAACTGCTTACCAGTTATTGTTGATGGAGAATTCGAAGGAGAAACTAAAATAAAAGGTAAGCTAGAGCTAAGAAATGTTTCATTTGCTTATCCAGATAGTCCCAATGTAAATGTATTAGAGGATATTAATTTAGTTATTAATCCAGGTGAAACTATAGGTATTTTAGGTGCTACAGGTAGTGGTAAATCATCATTAGTTAATCTATTTCCTAGATTTTATGATTCAACTAGTGGAAATGTATTAATTGATGATATTGATGTTAAGGATTATAAGCTTAAGGATTTAAGAGGTAAGGTTTCTATTGCCTTACAAAAAAGTGAATTATTTTCATCAACTATATTTGAAAATATTACCTGGGGTAAAATGGATGCTACTTTAGATGAGGTAAAGCATGCCTCTAGTATAGCTCAGGCAGATAGCTTTATTGAAGCTAAGGAGGAAGGTTACTTTACTATGGTAGCTGAAAAGGGTATGAGCTTAAGTGGTGGACAAAAACAAAGAATTAATATAGCTAGATGTATTTTAAAGGAATCTGAAATATTAATCTTTGATGATTCAACTAGTGCTCTAGATTTAAAAACAGAAGCATTATTATATAAGGCATTAAAAAAGGAATATAGTAATACTACTAAAATTATTATTGCTCAAAGAATAGCCTCAGTTAAGGATTCTGATAGAATAGTAGTTTTAGATAAGGGTAGAATAAGTGCTATTGGAAATCATGATGAGCTTATGAATAGTAGTACTATTTATCAAGAGATATACCAATCTCAGCTTAAAGGTGGTGTATCTTATGACTAGAATGGAATGGAACCAATTATTAGACGATTTAAGGTTTGAATATAAGAGAAATGGTAAATTATCCAAGGTATCAAGAGAAAAGCTAAATGAGGGCAAAAAAATAGCTATAAATGAGGGCTATATTACAAGTAATGAGCTTAATTTAATTTCTAAGATGTCTATTAATACTAAGGCTGCAGCTCAAGCTAAAAAAGGACCTGAACTGAATTTTGCAGGAAGAGGTCCAAGAAACTTTGCTAAGGCAGAAAAGGCAAAAAATAGAAAAGGCACTTTAGCTAGATTATTACATTATTTTAAGAGTGAAATGAAAATAGTATTTGCCTTATTTATATCTATTGTCATTGTTGTAATATGCCAGGTGCTAACACCTAGATTACAAAGTGACGCAATAGATTGTATAAAGGATAGATTATTTGATGAAGTAGCACCAGTGTTATATTGGATGCTAGCGTTATTTATAATATTATCTATATTTAATCTAATTCAAGGTCTATTAAGTGCTATATTATCTCAGAAAATAGTAAGAAGAATGAGAAGTGATCTATTCACTCATATCATTAATCTTCCTATATCATATTTTGATACTCATTCACATGGAGATATAATGAGTAGAATGACTAATGATGTTGATAATATATCAAACACATTAGCTCAAAGCCTCGGCTCATTATTCTCTGGTGTTTTAATGATTATAGGTACAATGCTAATGATGTTTATTACCTGCTGGCAGCTAGCATTATTATCATTATTTGTAATAATTTTAACTGTAATTGCTACTAAATATCTATCTAAGGCTATGAGAAGATTCTATAAGAAGCGTCAAATATTATTAGGTAGATTAAATGGCACAGTAGAGGAAATGGTAGTAGGTCATAAAACAGTTCAAGCATTTAGTAGAGAAGAAAATGCTATAAAGGATTTTGAAGAAACATCTAATGATTTAACTAAAACAGGAATTATTGCAGAAATATTAGGTGGATCTATGGGTCCTATTATGAATTGTATTAATAATATAGGCTTTGTTATTATTTCATTATTTGGTGGATATTTTGCATATAAGGGATTAATATCTGTAGGTATTATTTCAGCATTTATTATATATGCTAAGCAATTCTCAAGACCTATTAATGAAATTGCTCAGCTATATGGACAGCTTCAAACAGCTATCGCATCTGCAGAAAGAGTATTTATTGTATTAGATGAAGAGCTTGAGGATAAATCAGGTGAAAAAACAATGGATAACTTAAAGACTGTAGTAGAGTTTGAAAATGTTGATTTTTCATATGTAAAGGGCGCTCGTGTATTACATGATTTTAGCTTTGATGTTTATAGTGGACATAAGGTAGCATTAGTAGGTGCTACAGGAAGTGGTAAAACTACTGTTGTAAATTTATTAATGAGATTTTATAATATAGATAGTGGAAGTATATCTATTGGTGGTATTAATATTAATGATATTGGTATGAATGAATTAAGAAGTAATACCGCAATAGTATTACAGGATACTATATTATTCCATGATACAATCATGAATAACTTAAAATATTCAAATCCTAATTTATCTGACTTAGAGGTTATAGATGCTGCTAAAAAATGTCATTGTGATGATTTTATTAAGCAAATGAAGGGTGGCTATAACGCTATATTATCAGAGGGTGGTAGTAATTTATCTTTAGGCCAAAGACAATTACTATCTATTTGTAGAGCTTTCCTTGCTAAACCAAAAATCTTAATTTTAGATGAGGCTACATCCTCAGTTGATACAAGAACAGAGAAGGATATTCAAGATGCAATGGTAAGGCTTATGGCTGATAGAACTACCTTAATAATAGCTCATAGATTATCTACTATTATTGATTCAGATGTTATTATTGTAATGGATAAGGGTAGAATAGTAGAAACAGGTAATCATGATGAGCTTTTAGCTAAAAAGGGTAGATATCATGATTTATATATGCAACAATTTGCTGGTGAAAGCATATAAGGAGGTATTTTTATGTTTGTTAATGATGCAATTGAGGATTATTTAATGGATCCTACTAAAGAAAATTATGCTTTAATGATTAAAACATTATTAAACATATCTGTTTATTCTGTTAATCCTCAAATGGCAGATAATGTTTATATCGATGAAGAGGGTAAGAAATGGATTTCTGTTTATACATCAAAGGATGAATATTTAACAAAGGAATATATGGAATTTGATGAATTTAGATTTGATCATTTAGCTGATTTTTCTATATTTGAGCATGATGGTATATCAGGTATAATCGTTAATCCAAGAACCCATAAGCTATTTTTAGATTTAAATCAGCTAGCTATATTAGCTGAAATAATAGGAAGTCATATTAATGAAGATGAAAACTGCTCTTAATATTTTAGTTTGTAATGATGATGGTATAACAGCTAGAGGTATAGATATTTTAGCTAAGTCATTGAAAAAATATGGTAATGTATATGTAGTTGCACCTAATGGTCCAAGAAGTGCTTCAAGTCATGCTATTTATCTACATAAGCCATTATTATTTAAGCATGTAAATGTTATAGCTGATTGTGAATGCTATATCACAGATGGAATGCCTGCTGATTGTGTAAGACTTGCTACATCTATATTAGATATAGAATTTGATGTTGTTTTTTCTGGGGTTAATAATGGATTGAATGTTGGTACTGATACAATTTATTCTGGTACTGTTGCAGTCGCAAGAGAGGCTTTTATAGAGGGTATTCCTTCAGTTGCTATTTCAACAGATGTTAATTGCTTTGATATAGTAAATAATGAGCTTGATAATGTATTAGAATATGTATTTGATAATAAACTTTATTCAAAGGATTATATATTAAATATTAATTTTCCTACTAATGACTTTAAGGAGTCTAAGGGTATGAAATGGTCTAATCAAGGTATTAAAAACTTTAAAACTCATTTTAAGAAAATAGATGAGGATAAATATATTGATTGTGATGATTATATTCAGTATGATACTAATGAAAATAGTGATGTTTACTTATCTATAACTGGCTATATTTCATTAGTACCATTAGGTATTGATCAAACTAATTATAATAAATTAGAGGAAGTGAAGTAGTATGGCATTATCTAATAAAATAAATGAAGCATATGTTGAAATATTAAAGGCTAATGGAAGTATTGTTAATTATTTAGTTGATAATTATTTAGCTAAGCTAGGATATAATGATCCTATAGATGCTATATATTATTTAGCTGATAATTTATCAACATTTACCCTATTAATATCTGAGGCTGATTATTTTAATAAGGATATATCTGACTTAGTTGTACATAAGCTATTAAATAAGGAATATGATGAATTGTTTGATATTGTATTACATGAATGGGAATATGCATTTATTAATGTTTTAATAAAAGATAAAGAAAACAAGGATAATACTATACAAATATTAGTTCCTTATCGTAATAGCATATTAGATGTAATGCTTTCTATTCAAGCCTCATTAGGTATTGAAGAAAGTAATACTATTTCCATATTTAAAGCTAAGCAAGCAAAATATACATCTGATATTAATGATAATGATTCATTATATGCAGATGATTATTTTGCATTTGAATTACTATATTTAAAGAATTCTAATTTAGCTATATCTAATATAGATAAAGCCTATACAATTACTATTAAGAAATCTGAATATATTGAAAGCATTAATCATTACAATAATGTAATTTTAAAGTCATCATTTGAAAATGAAGAAATTCTAAAGAAAACTATAGAATCTAATTATGTAATGCTTAAATCATTACACACAATTAATATTTTAAAAAATAATAATAATTAATAATAAACACCTCAAATTTGGTCATACTAAACTTGAGGTGTTTTTAATGAATAGAAAATTACAAAGAAAAATAGAAGAGCATCACGAAGATGAAAAAAGAGATGAGCTTTTAAGATTAAATATGTGTAGAAATACATGTATACGTGGTGATAAAAAATATGATTATGAAACAAGTACTGAATTTTATTTGTTAGAGCCTCATGATAATGATCTATATGTTCAAAACTAGGTGGTGAAAATATGAATAAAAAGATTACTTGTAGACCATGTAAGGAGCAACAAAACTGGGAAATTGCTATGGAAAATGGCGATGTTTTAGATACTCATTATAATACAAAGGAAGCTTGTGTTAAGGCTGGCGAAAAAATCGCTCGTGAGAAGGATTGCTCATTATGTGTAGAGGAAGAATAATATTTTACTAAAGGCGAATTCGTTCGCCTTTATTCTTTATATTTCATATGTAATATAGTATAATATATTTAGTATTTCTACAAAATAATAAGGAGGGATTATCATGAAGAATTATACAAAAATAACTAATAAATATATAGATGAAATTCAATCAGAGGTAACTATTTATAAGCATAATAAAACTGGTGCTAGAATCGCAACATTTGAAAATGATGATAATAATAAGGTGTTTTCTATTGCCTTTAGAACACCACCTATTAATAGCACTGGTTTAACTCATATATTAGAGCATTCAGTATTATGTGGTTCTTTAAAATATCCTGTTAAGGATCCATTTGTTGAGCTATTAAAAAGCTCATTAAATACATTCCTTAATGCATTTACCTTTCCTGATAAAACAATGTATCCTCTCGCAAGTCAAAATTTAAATGATTTTAAAAATTTAATGAGCGTTTATATGGATGCCGTATTTTACCCACAAATATATAACCACGAGGAAATATTTATGCAGGAGGGCTGGCATTATCATATAACTGATGAGAATGATGATATAACAATTAATGGTGTTGTTTATAATGAAATGAAGGGTGCATTTTCTGACCCTCAGCAGGTTTTAATTCGCACATTAATGCATTCGTTATTCCCTGATAATGCATATGGATTTGAATCTGGTGGAGATCCTAAATATATTCCAAATCTAACATATGAGGAATTTAAGGAATTCCATTCTAAATATTACCATCCTTCTAATTCCTATATATTACTATATGGTAATTTAGATATGGAGGAAAGAATGGAATGGCTAGATAAGGAATATTTATCTAATTTTGATAAAATAGATTTTGATACTACTATTAAATATCAAGCATCATTTGATGCTCCAAAAATGATAACAGAATACTATCCTGTATCAGAGGAAGAAACTTTAAAGGATAAAACCTTCTTATCATACAATATAGTTTTACCTACAACCCTTGACAGCAAGCTAATGATAGCTATGTCTATATTAATCTCTGTATTATTTGACCAACCAGGCTCAATTATGAGAGAAAAGCTAATTAATGCTAAATTAGGTGAAGATGTACAAACTTTATTTGATGATGGAATGCTACAACCATTTGTATCAATTATGGTATTAAATTCTAATCAAGAGGATGAGGAGAAGTTTATAAATTTAGTTAATGAAACATTTAAGGAAATAGCTAATAAGGGTATAAATAAAAATGAATTATTAGCATTAATTAATTATTCTGAATTTAAGTTAAGAGAAAAACCATTCTCTCCTAGAATGCCTCAGGGTATTGATTTCCAAATTCAATGCTTAGGTAGCTTTTTATATGATGATAATCATCCATTTGATAAGCTTGAGGTTTTAAAGTATTATAAGGAATTTAAAGAGGATATTAATAATGGATATTTTGAAAATATCATTTATGAATATTTCTTAAATAATAACCATAAATCATATGTTAAGCTAATCCCTTCTCATACTATAAAAAATGAAACAGATGCAAAATTAAAAGAAGAGCTAAAAAAATATAAGGAATTATTATCTAATGACGAGCTAAAGACATTAATAGAAAAGAATAAGGCATTAGAGCTATATCAATCAACTCCTTCAAATAAAGAGGATATTGATAAACTACCAAAGCTTACTCTAGAGGATATTAACCTAGATATTGAAAAATATAAGCTTGAGGTAATAAATGATAATTATAAAATGCTAATAAGCCAATATCATACAAATGATATAGCTTATGTAAGATATTATTTTGATATATCTCATATTTCATTTGATAATATATTTTATTTATCATTATATATTGATTTATTTAAACAATTATCAACTGCTAATTATACATATCAAGAAATAACTCAAAATCTTCAAAATTATACAGGAGGCTTATTTGCTAGTATAATTAATTTAAAAACAATAGATTTAGAGGCAAAAACTTATTTTACATTTGGATATAGCACTTTATCTTCTAATGTAGGTAAGGCTAATTCAATATTAGAGGATATTCTTAATAATACTATCTTTGATGAAAAGAGAATATATGAAAGAATATCTGAGATTCATGCTAATCAAGAAAGCTCACTAGCTAGTAGAGGTCATCAAACAGCAATGGTAAGAGCCTTATCATATATTGATGAGGGTAATAGATATAAGGAATATTTAAATGGTATTGAATATAATGATTTTATTAATGATATATATAAAAACTTTAACGAAATGAAAGATTATATTATTAATAGATTAAAGGAAACAACTAAGCTTTTATCTAAGAAAAACTTTACCTTTGGCTTTACAGGTTTAATGGATTTATATATTGAAAATAAGCATATATTTGATTCATTCTATAATTCATTATATGATGACCTATCATATGATAAAAATGATTTTAAATCAAATATTTTAAATGAAGGTATAAAAATCCAAGCCAATGTAAATTATGTCGCAAGAGTTGGTAAATCAAATAATAAGCCAACTGGCGCGATTGCAGTATTACAAAATGCCTTAAGCATGGATTATTTATGGACTAATATAAGAGTATTAGGTGGGGCATATGGTGCGATGATGTCAGCTGATCAGTCAAAGCTTATTGCCTTCACAAGCTATAGAGACCCTAATATTTCTAAAACAAATAACACGTATGATGCAGTAGTAGATTTTATTAATAATTTTAATCCAACAGAGGATGAATTATTAAAATATAAAATTGGAACTATTGGTAATTTAGATGTTGTAGCTCATGTTAAGGATAAGGCAGAATCAGCAAGAGTAGCTTATTTAAGAGGATATACATATGAAATGAGCGTGCAATTTAGAAAGGAAGCAGTAAATGCTGATATTACTGAATTAAAGGAATTAGCTAATAGCTTTAAGGAGGCATTAGATAATAATGCTTTATGTGTTATTGGTAATGCTGATATGATTGAAAAAGAAAACATATTTAAAAATATTAGAAATTTAAGTAAATAGGGAGATATATGAAGTTAAATTATAATGATATAAATACTAGCGTAATGCCTAATTTTAACGGTGGAGAGAAGGAATTCAAAGCTAATATTTATAATGATGGATTAAATAAAATAATTACAAGAGGTGTATTAATACCTGGTGCCTCTATAGGATTACATAAACATACTGAATCCTCAGAAATTATCTATATTTTAGAGGGTATTGGTACTATGGTATGTGATGGTGTAGAGGAGGTATTATTACCTGGTGATATTCACTATTGTCCTAAGGGCTCTAGCCATTCATTTATTAATAAAAATGATTGTGATTTAGTATTCTTCGCAATAGTACCAAATCAATAATAAAAAAAGACTTGTTCGTGCTAGAACAGGTCTTTTTCATATCATTTTCATCGAAAAAAACCCACTTTGTGTAAGAATATGATATATTTCGCTTCGGAAAAATAGACTATTTTTTTAAAATATTATAAAAAAAAACTAAAATATCACAAAAAAAGGGTGTTTTTTGCGCAAAAAACGCACTTTTTTACAAAAAAATTACGTTTTCCTATTTTCTATTTTAAATTTTTGTTCTATAATATAGTATATATTATGGATTTTTAACAAGTATATGGGGTGAATAATATGAAAAAGGTAAAATTTTTATTCCTTAGCATTGTATTATGCATGGTTTCCTTATTCATAACAAACGGTGTTGATGTAAATGCCGCTGAGGAAGCCGACAATAGCAATGACTCATCTGCTGTAGTATATGAGAGTGAATACTTCACACTTTCCTATGCTGACAACGAAATTACATTGTTATTAAATGCAGACTTAAATGTTTATAAGAGCATGGATAGCAGTGTTTTAGGAGAACTAAAGAATGCTATAGCTTCTGTAGGCTATAGTGCAATCCTAGATGATATCGACTTCAGCTCATTCCTTGAGGATGAAGCCGTTAGCTATGGATTAAATGGTGTAGATTCATATTCACTTGTAGGTGATGTTGATACTTCATCAATTCAAGCAATCATTAATGCACAATTAAAGGATTCGGATTCTATTGATAGTGCAGTAATGGGAGATACTTATGATTTATTCTTAGGATTCTATATTGACAACTATGTAGATGCATATATTGAAGCAAATCCTGAATCTGATAAGGCTTCAGTGACTGAAACAGTACAAAATCAAATTATTGATGCTGTATCTGAAAAAATCGTTACTGTACTTGAGGAAGAAGGAAATGCTGAATGGGCAGATGTATATGTTGCTGATTTAGAGGCTAAGGTTACAGAAATCGCTAATGATACAATTGAAAATGATGTTACTGTTAACTTAACAGATGTTAAAGACATTATTGGAATTGTAGACAATAAGGAAACATTAGTTGACGTTATTAATGAAATTCAAGTTAATGACCAAATTAGTGATATAATTGTTAGCTCATCAGTTGAGGAGCAAGTTGATTTCTTAGTATCAGTAGATATGGATACAATTATTCATGTTTATGAAAATGTTGATATTCAAAAGGAAGATGTAAAAGAAATTATTGGTAATATGAGTACTGATGATTTATTTACAGTAATTGAAAATGTAGGATTTGATAGCATTAAGGATTTAGCAAGTGCTATGGATTTTACAAAGGAAGATTTTGAAGAAACTATAACTAATAGTGTTTCAACAATTGGATTTGATGATTTAATTAGAGCAATTGATACTATTACAATTAACGATTCTCCAATTTATGCTGAGGGTCAAGTTTCATATGAAGGCTTTGTTGCATTACTTAAGGGATTACCTTCATTATCAGAAGTTGCAAATATGTCTGATGATGAAATGTGTGCAACTTGGAATTTAGAAATCATAACATTATTTGGTGATGTTAATGTTGATTTAACAGTTGGATTAAAGGGTGATTGCTCTTTAATTAGAAGTGCTGCAAACACATTATCAACAATATTTGATTTACAAAATATTAATGGCTTATATGAATTAACTGTAAATACACCTTCTAATTTAGCTGATCTATATTTAAGATTATGCAATACTGGTGTTATTTCAGATGATATTAAGCATGCATTATTTGCGAATGTATTTGGTACAGTTGAAAACTTATATGGTAATATTACTGATAAGTCAGCTGAAGAGCTTGCTGAATATTTAAAGCAAGTTGATTATCAAACTATTATGGCTAACTTCTATAATGCTGAAAACCTAAATAGCTTATTAGGTACTACAGTATTAACAGATGAAATGCTAGATAATTTTGTTGATGAAGTATTTGGCTTAGTTTCTAAGGTATCTAATCTATCATATGAAGAAATTAAATCATTCATTGGTAAGTATGTTGATTTAAGTGCATTAGATGATAGTGGAGTTGAAGCTTTAGTAAATAAGGCAATTTCAGTATTACAAGGAATTGATGCATTATCAATCGATTCTAAGCTAATTAGAGAATTTATAGACCCTGAATCTCAATATACTAATGAAAATATATATAACTACATTGATAAGCTAGCTAACGAGGATTTCTTCGATAAGGCTTTAAGCTTAGTTGAAAAATTATATGAATTAATGCCTGAAGGCTTCAAAGATAATTCAGTATTAGATTTCTATCAAGGAAATGGATATTTCTATTTCTATGCAAACATTAATTTAGATTTCGAAGCAATTTGTAATTCAATTGCTGGCGAATATGGTGCTGATTTATACACTGCATTATCAGTGTTATTCGATAAATTACCTGAAAATCTAGAAATTGCAGTTCAAACTCAATTAACTGATATTTACGAGGTAACTTATATTGTTAACGAAGAAGAGGTAAGAGGCTTATTACCTGTTGGTGCTGATGTAGCATTCTTCGCTAATACATTAGAAATTGATGGCTTTAAGGTTATCGGTTGGGTAGATGAGGATGGTGCTGAATACACTTCAATGCCTAATTACGATGTTGAATTATATCCAGTATTAGAATTCGAAGTTGAGATTGCTCCTACTGAGGTAATTAAGACATATGATGGTGAGGCTGTTACTTTAGAAGCTACTACAACACCTGAAGGTGAATTCTCATATCAATGGTATAAGGATGGTGTAGCTATTGATGGTGCAATTGAAGCTACATTAGATGTATTAAATGTTGCTGATAGTGGTACATATTATGTTGTTGCTAATTCAGCAAATGGTTTAGAGGCTGTTTCTAATGAGGTTTTAGTTGAAATTACTAAAGCACAAGTTGAAATTCCAGCTGCAGATGAAACAGATTTCATTTACAATGGAGAAGCACAAACATATGTAATTGCAGAAAATGCAAATTACACAGTAGAAAATAATGTACAAACAAATGCTGGTACATATACAGTTACAGTAACATTAAATGATACTGATAACTTCGAATGGACAGACGGTACAGTTGATGTATTAGAATATGAATTTGTAATTGCAAAACAACAAGTTGAAATTCCAGCTGCAGATGAAACAGATTTCATCTACAATGGAGAAGCACAAACATATGTAATTGCAGAAAATGCAAATTACACAGTAGAAAATAATGTACAAACAAATGCTGGTACATATACAGTTACAGTAACATTAAATGATACTGATAACTTCGAATGGACAGATGGTACAGTTGATGTATTAGAGTATGAATTCGTAATTGCTGCAATAGTAGTTGAAGCTCCTGCTGCAGATGAAACTGAATATGTATATAATGGTGAAGACCAAACATATAAATTAGCTACAAGCGAATTATATACAATTTCTGGTGATGCATTAACTCAAAAGGATGCAGGCACATATGAAATTATCGTATCATTAAATGATAAGGTAAATTATGTATGGTCAAATGGTACAAGTGATGATTTAACATACACATTTGTTATTAATAAGGCAGAAATTGATTTAGCAAAAACTAAGTGGAATTATGAAGAAGCATTTAAGTATGATGGTTCTATTAAGACTGTAGAATTAATTAATGTACCAGAAGAAATTACTGTTACATATGCAGATAATAGCGAAAGTCATGTAGGTGAATATAAGGCTATTGCAACATTATCTTATGATAAGGTTAATTATGTATTAGTTAATAATAATATTAAAGCTTTAGATTGGTCAATTATCCCTGCAGAGGATATTGATGTAACATTTGAAGATCCAAATGCTACATATGATGGCGAAGCTCATACATTAATTATGACTGGTGAATTACCAGAAGGATACACTGTAGTTTACACTTATACATTAAATGATGTAGAAGTTACTGAAGCAAGAAATGCTGGTGAATATAAGGTTAATGTTAAGATTTATAACCTAGCTTCTGAAGCTATTTATGAAGATGAATTTACATTAACAATGAATAAGGCAGTAGTTACTGCTCCTGCAAAGGATGAAACTGAATATGTATATAATGGTGAAAACCATACATATCAAATTGAAACTAATGATGAATTATATACTATTTCTGGTGAAGCATTAACTCAAAAGTTAGCTGGTACTTATAATATTATTATTACTCTAGTTGATGAGCTAAATTATGAATGGTCAACAGGAACATCTAAGGCCTTAACATATAAGTTTGTTATCGAAAAGGCATCAGTTGCTAAGCCTGCTGAGGATACAACAGTTTATACATATACTGGTGAAGAAATTGAATATAAGGTGGCTGCAAGTGATTTATATACAGTAGCTGGTAATGTTCAAAAGAATGCTGGTTCATATAATGTTACTATCTCATTAGTTGATCAAGATAACTATAAGTGGGAAAATGGAAATTCTAGAAACTTAACTTATACATTTGTAATTAATTATGCTAAGTTAGAAATTCCAGCAGCAGATACAAATGTTTATACATATAATGGGCAACCTCAAACATATGTAATTGCAGAAAATGCAAATTATAAGGTTGAAAATAATGTACAAACAAATGCTGGTACATATGACGTTACAGTTACTATTTCAAATGCAAATTATGTATGGAGTGATGATTCAACAGAACCATTAACATATACATTTGTAATTAATAAGGCTCAAATTGCTAAGCCTGCTGCAGATGAAACAAATTATGTTTACACTGGTGCTGAACAAACATATGTAATTGAAGAAAATGCAAATTATACAGTTTCAAATAATAAGCAAACTGACGCTAACACATACACTGTAACAGTTACATTAAATGATAAGGATAATTATGAATGGGCTGATGGCTCAATTGATGATTTAACTTATACATTCGTAATTGCTAAGGCAAAGGCTGAAATTACAGTTGATACAACACCAATTGTTGTAACATATGGTGATACATGGGCTATCCCAGAAGCAACAGCTAACTTCGGTACAGTTGTATGCGATAAGACATTAGCTGATATGGCTAATGCTGGTGAATATACTATTACATATACAGTAGAAGGCACAAGCAATTATGATGGTGCAACAGCAACTGTTTTTGTAACAGTTAATAAGCAAGTAATCAATGTAGCTAATGTTACATGGAATTATACAGCAGCGTTTACATATAATGGTGCTGAACAATCAGTAGCTCTTAATAATGTTCCTGCATTATTAACTGCAAAATATACAAATAATTCTAAGATGGATGCTGGTACTTACACAGCTTCAGTAGAATTTGAATATGATACTACAAATTATGTTATTGAAGGTACAGTAGCTTCATTAACATGGACAATCAATAAGCAAGTAATTGATTTATCAGCACTTGCTTGGGATTATGCTGGTGCTATTACATATAATGGTCAAGAGCACGAAATTAAGATTAAGAATTTACCAGCAGTATTAAATGTAACATACATTGGTAATAAGGGTACTACAGTTGGTGAGTATACTGCACAAGTTGCTTCAGTAACTGTATTAGATACTACAAATTACGAAACTACTGGTTCAGTAGCTCAATTAACTTGGGAAATAGTTGGTGTTCCAACTCATCCATTAAATAAGAAGTTTGAGTTACAAAAGGATGGCATTACAGTTGTTGTTACAATTATTGAAGGTACATTACCTGCAAGCGTATCTCCAGACTTTAATGCAGCATCAGATGTTAACCCTGACCTAAGTGGTTTAAAGACTGAGGATGGTCTAGAGGCTAGATTATTAGCAGCATACGATATTTACTTTATGGATGCTGATGGTAGTGATTATAACGTTGGTTCAGATTTAGGTTGCAAGTTCACTGTAACAGTAACATTAACTGAAGAACAACGTAAGGAAAATTTACAAGTTATTTATATTAAGGAAGATGGAACTATCGAAGTATTAGATAGATTCGGATTAAACGAAGAAGGTGACGTTATGGAATTTGATACAAACCACTTCTCAATTTATGGTATTGTAGAAATGTTTAAGCCAACTGAAAAGAATTTTACATTCTTATTATGGATTATTATAATTCTTGCATGCTTAGTTGTAATTTTAACTATCGCATTAATTTACACTGTAATCCAATTAAAGAAGAGTAAGAATAATGCTGCTCCTGCACCAGCTGTAGAAGAACCAGCTGCTGAAGAGGAAGTTCAAGAGCCAGTTGTTGAAGAAGAACCAGTTGTTGAAGAAGAGCCAGAGGCAGTTGAAGAAGAAATCGAAGAAGAAATCGAAGAAGCTGCTGAAGAAGTAATTGAAGATGAAGTTTTAGAGGAAATTACTGAAGAAGTAGTTGAAGAGGAAGCTGTAGAAGAGGTTGCTGAAGAAATCGAAGAAGAGGTTGAAGAAGTAATCATCTATGTTGATGAGGACGGTAATGAAATTACTGCTGAGGAATTAGCTTTACTTCAAGCTCAAGAGGCTGAAGAAGAGGCTGAAGAGGAAGAAGACGATGACGATGAGGCTGAGGAAGAAGCTCTAGAAGAGGATGAACCAGCTGAAGAGGAAGTTGTTGAGGAAGCTAAGGAAAAGGGTATCATCATGCCTGAGGTTCAAATTCTTGATGAAGATGGTAATCCAAAGAAGATTAAACGTAAATTCAATACAAGAATGATGTTTGCTCCATACGAAACTAAGGAATTCTATAATGAAATTAAGAACTACTTATTAATGTATCGTGCTAAGGGTAGATATTCTGCTAGATGCGAAACATTCAGATATAAGGGATTAATTGCTAAGGTTTCTTTAGGTGGTAAGTCTATTAAGGTATTCTTAGCATTAGATCCTGCTTTAGTAGCTCAAACTCCTAAGTATAGATTCAAGGACGTTTCTAACAAGAAGCAATATGCTGAGGTACCAGTAATGATTAAGGTACGTTCAGCTAGAGGCTTAAAGTACTTCAAGGAATTAGTTGATATCATGATGGCTAATAGATTAGTTAAGCCAAAGAGAAACTTCGTTCCTACTAACTATATCGCATCATTAATTCCAAATGGTGAAGCTATTTTAGGTACATTAGGCTTAAGTACTGATTACTTACAATCTACAATTAATGTAAGAGGTATTCCAGCTGAAATGCCATCTGATTTACATGAATATTTACCAATTATCGTTGGTGAGGATTTAGTTGATGAAGAATTAGAGGCAGCTGTATATCTAGATACATTATGTAACCATTTCAATGATGGTGATGAAGTAACTCTTGAAAAGTTAAAAGAATTACATATCGTTAGCAAGGGTAATGTATTAAGAGTTAAGGCTAGAGGTACATTAGACCGTAAGCTAATCATTTATGCAGAAACATTTGATGATGATGCATTAAAGATGCTATTATGTACTAACTGTACTGCAGTTAAGATTATTAGATAATCAAATAAAAATTTAAGGGTGTGATAAACACCCTTATTTTTTTATATATTTATATATTTTTATTAACAATATAGTATAAAAAATGATATAATAAAACATAAAGATACGTTTTATGAGAGGTGATTTGATGAAAAAATATAAATTTTTTATTTCTATATTTTTATTTATGTTCACCTTTTTATTTATAAATACTTCTATTAATGCTAATGAAATTTATTTTGACTATTCAAGAGAAAATTCATTAGATACAAAATCAATGTCTGCAAGTGAATTAATTGAATATATTTATAATATAGAATTAACTGATTCAGAAATAGAATATCTTGAAAAATATCCTAATGTATTTAAATATGAGGATAAGATTCCACTTAATAATATAATTACAAATTTAGGTAATGATAGCCTATCTATTTATGCCGATATCTATTCATATCCAAATAAAGATGGAAATATTATTAGCTGCATTCCATATACAGCTAATATTAATTCAAATATTGTTTATTTTGAATTAGATGGAGAACGTTATAAAGCTGTTATAAATGATTTGCCAGAAGAGGATGAAACAATAAGTATTACATATAAAACTAATTATTATTTAGATAAGGACATTTTTAATACTCTTTCAAATGAGGCTTATAATCTTGCTGAATATTATGTAGTTAATCAAATTATTGAAAAAGAAGAGGAAAAATATAATAATGCCTATAAACAGTATGAATTAGATTTGGCTGAATATAATCAATATTTAATTGATTTAGATAATTATAATATTAATCTTCAATTATATAATCAATATAAGAAAGATTTAAGGCAATATGAATTAGATTTAGCTGAATATAATCAATATTTAGCATTATTAGAAACCTATAATACTAATTTAGAATTATATAATCAATATCAATTAGATTTAGCTCAATATGAAAAGGATTTAGCTGCTTATTATGAATATCAGAAAGCAATTGAAGATTATGAAAATTATTTAGAAGAATATGCAACATATTCTAAATATATGTCATATGTTAATTATGCATTATCAGCAATGGATTTAATTAAAACACCTATGACTAGTCAAAATAGAACATTATATGATGCAATTATGGGTGATAGTGTTACTCAGGTTTTAGCCAGAAAAGATGAACTATTAATGTTTGATGTTCCTGAAAAAGCAATCAATAATGCAGATAAGTCAACTAAAAATTTAAGAGAATATTATAGTAACTATTTTAATTGTCAAACAGATGAAGAAAGATATACCTATTATCGTTCAAATCGTGGTAAAATCGCAACTAATACAACTTTATTATTAAAATCATTAGATGAGCTATATGCTCATGATGTAGTTAGAAATGGTATCGCAACATTTGGTGCTGATAAGGATTTAAAATTTAGAATATTATTAGCTCAGCTTTCGTTATTTTCAAATGCTGTGACAAAGGGTGATGTAGCTAATTATAATAATACTGGAGTATATAATTCATCTTATAAATTTGGTGGTACTACGGTTGCTGCATTATTAGAAGGATTTACATTTGAAGAAGATGAGGAATTACTTTTTGCACGTCCTCATTACCCTTCTGATGTACCGGTTGAGCCAATTAAACCTGAGGAGGTTTCATGTCCAGTAAAACCAACTGAGGTAAAGGAGCCAGTAATGCCAACTCCTATTGTTGAAGAACCAGTGAAGCCAGCTCTAGTATTAGAACCAGTTGAACCAACATTAGTATTAGAACCAACTTTACCTACAAAATATGAGGCGGATTCTTTAATTTTATCCTTAATAGATGATTATAATAATGGATTATTATATAAAAAGGATGAATTTAATGAAAATATAAATCTTGAATTTACAACTGAATTTACTAAAAATTATAAAAATCCAACTTCAGTTACTGTTGAATTTTATGATTTATCAAATAATTATATAAATTCTTACACAACTGACTTTGGTTCATATATTACATATACTGATGTAATTCCAAGTAAAGAACCAGATCAACAGTATGCAAGCTATATATTCTCACATTGGGAATACGAAGATGGTACAATATTAGATTTAAATAATATAACAAAGGCTGGAGCTGTATATCCTGTTATAGTGCCTGATAAGCTTCAAAGCTATGAGATATCATGGATTGTTGATGGAAATACTATATCTCAAATATATGAATATGGTTGTATTCCATCTTATAATGGAGAATTAAATAAGCCTATTTCAGGTAATAAATATTATTTATTTAATAGCTGGGATAAGGAAATAGTAGAGGTTACAGAAAATATTGAATATGAAGCAATCTTTGATGAATTTGATATCATTATTAGTGATAATAATGCTTCATATGAGATTATAGATGATTCTATTAATATTAAATTAGATAATAGTGATAATTTTAATATTGATATTGAGAATTTATTTGATCTAGTTATAGATGATAGTATTGTAAGTATTAATGTTTCAATTAATAATAGTCTATTATCATTACCTGTAGATAATAATATAAAAAATATTATTTTAGATATAAAAGAAAATAATGAATTTGATTATTCATTCTCTGTATCAGTTTTAGATAAGGATAACCAATTAATTAATAGTGAG
The DNA here is from genome assembly GCA_017462645.1 of Acholeplasmatales bacterium. Taxonomy (GTDB): domain Bacteria; phylum Bacillota_I; class Bacilli_A; order Acholeplasmatales; family Anaeroplasmataceae; genus Anaeroplasma. The sequence continues at coordinate 19,026 of JAFTQR010000047.1, forward strand.
ATTGAAATAACAATTGACGGTAGCTTTGAACCAAATAAATCATTATTATATATTGAAAATGA
>JAFTQR010000003.1 GCA_017462645.1 Acholeplasmatales bacterium
AAACGTTATTCATTACCTCATTCTGAGATAATGATTCATCAGCCTTATGGAGGTATGCAGGGTGTTGTTTCTGATATTGATATTCAAACAAAAAGATTATTAAAAACAAAAAAGCTTATGAATGAGCTATTAGCACATCACACTGGTCATACTGTTGAAGAGATTACTCATGATACAGAAAGAGACTACTATATGGATCCTAAAGCTGCCCTTGAGTATAATTTAATAGATAAAATCATTGAAAAAAGAAATTAATTCGACATAATCAGATATATTATTATATTTTTTTATTGAACTCTTTATTTTTATTTTCAAATATTATATAATTATATTGTATTTTTGGAAGAGGGTAAAATTATGATTGTTAATAAGGAAATAGAATTTAAAACATTTATATCTGAAGATGACTACGTTAACCTTTTAAAAGAGTTTGAATTAGAAAATAATATTTTCGCTCAAACTAACTTCTATTTTGATACTGAGGATACAAAGCTTATGGCTGAGAAAACAGTATTAAGAATACGTCAAAAGGGTAATAATTTTAAGCTTACGAAGAAAACTAGAGCCGAGGTTGGTGCTGATGAAACTCATATTTTATTAGCTAAGGATAAGGCATTAGAGCTTTTGGCTAATGGATTTGATGCTAAAATTATCGAATTACCTTATTTTGTTACTAAAATTGCTGAATTAACTACATATAGAGCTTCTGTTCCTTATAAGAATGGTACTCTTTTCTTAGATAAGAGTGTTTACTATGGACATGTTGACTATGAGATTGAATATGAGGTTGATGACGTTAAGCAAGGTACTAAGGATTTCAATACCTTCTTAGATACTTATCATATTAAATTTAAGGAATCAATTAGAAAAAGCAAGAGAGCTTACGATCATAGAAACTAATAAAATCCCTAGAAATAGGGATTTTTTTAATAGACATATAATAAGCATAATATAGTTATTAATAGCTCAACTATTACACCAAACCATAATATTTTTTGTTCGTTATTCTTATATTTTATTTTTTCTATATTCTTCTTATATTTATATTTTAATAGCCTTCCAGCTCTTATATTTGCATATAATAAAAGAAATAGTGAGCCTAAAATATTAAATATACCTAAATAATCATAATTATTTGTAATAAAAATTAATATAGATGGAATTATATTTAAGGAAATTATATAAATAGTTAAGCCTACAATTAGTTTTTTATATTTATCCATTTAATTACCTTATTGAAACAATTAATGATAAAAATAAAATTAAAGTTATTATAATGCCTAATGAAATAAAGCCTACTGTCGTTCCTTTTTTAATTAATAAATAATTATTATAATTTTCATTTTTTTTATATATAGGAATCATAAACAATCCAACAGGCGGCATTAATAAGGAAATAAGATATAAAAGTTTATTTCCTTTTTTTATTTCAATTTCCTCAAATTCATCAATACTCGAAGTATTTGTGTCTTCTAATTCATTAGAGAATTTATTTACTATTATTGGTATATTTGATTCTCTTATTTTTTTATATTCTTCTATTTCAACATCATTCCCATAAACGAAATGGTTATTACCTATGTCTACTAATTTAGGTTTATTTATAGAATAATCATGAATAGATGAATCATAGGTAAATAAAACCTTCTTTTTTTCTAATAAGGGATCAGGAATAGGAATAGCTGAAATTAATGATTTTGTATAAGGATGTAATGGATAATTAAATAGTTCTTCGGCCTCTGCAATCTCAACAATATCGCCCTTATAAATAACACCGATTCTATCTGATATAAATCTAACTATTGATAAATCATGAGCTATAAATAGAGTCGTTAAATTTCTTTTTTTTTGAAATTTCTTTAATAGATTTAATATTTGAGCTCTTATAGATACATCTAAAGCTGATATAGGCTCATCAGCTATTAATAGCTTAGGCTCCATTACCATCGCTCTTGCGATACCTATTCTTTGACGCTGTCCACCAGAAAATTCATGTGGATAGCGTGATATATGTTCATGTAATAAGCCTACCTCAGAAATAATATTTTCTACCTTTTTTATTCTATCATCTTCATTTTCAAATAAATTAAAATTATATAAGCCCTCAGAAATAATATAATCTACTGTAGCTCTTTCATTTAATGATGAGGATGGATCTTGAAATACCATTTGAATATTCTTCTTTATTTCCCTATTAAGGCTACTATCAATATCTCCTGATATTCTTTGCCCATTAAATAATATTTCTCCAGTCTTTAAGCTATTAATTCTTATAATAGCTCTACCTAAGGTAGTCTTACCACTTCCTGATTCACCTACTAAGGAAAATATTTCTCCTTTATATATATCAAGGCTAGCATTATTTACAGCCTTAAAATCCTTAAATGAAATACTAACATTTCTTAAGGAAAGTAATATTTCTTTTTTATTATCCTGCATATAGCCTCCTACAAATTAAAGCTTTTAAGCATTTTTTCATGAATATTATTAATTATTTCTGGCTTTTCAATCTTAGGTGCTCTTTCATCTAATAGCCATGTTTTAGCATAGTGAGTATCACTTATTTTAAACATTGGTGGAGATGAAATTAAATCTATTTTTAAGCAATATGGATTTCTTGCAGCAAATGGGTCGCCAATTATTTCATTATATAATGATGGTGGTGTACCTGATATTGAATATAATTCATCACCCTTATTTGCAAGCTGAGGAAGTGATGATAATAGAGCCCAGGTATATGGATGTCTTGAATCATAGAAAATATCCTCTACTGTACCAAGCTCAGCAATTTGTCCTGCATATAGCACTGCTACTCTATCAGCTATATTAGCTACAACACCTAAATCATGAGTAATAAAAATAATAGTAAATTTAAATTCAAGCTGAAGGCTTTTAATCAATCTTAATATTTGAGCCTGAATTGTAACATCTAGGGCAGTGGTTGGTTCATCACATATCAGTATTTTAGGCTGGCATGATAAGGCAATAGCTAATACAATTCTTTGTCTCATTCCACCAGAATATTGAAATGGATAATCATTATATCTTTTTTCAGGATTAGGAATACCTACCCTTTTCATTATATTAATAGCTCTGTTTTTAGCTTCTTCCTTACTACAATTTTGATGCTTAATTATTATAGAGGATATTTGATTACCAATAGTTAGGATTGGATTTAATGAGGTCATTGGGTCTTGAAATACGGTTGCTATTTTAGTACCTCTTATTTTTTGCCACTCTCTATTTGATTTTAGTTTTGATAAATCAATCACCTCATTATCATTAAATAATATCGAGCCACCATTAATATATCCATTTATATCTAGCATACCAGTTAAGGCCTTAGTTAATACTGATTTACCACTACCTGATTCACCAACAATGGCAATAACCTCATTTTCATATATATCTAATGATATATTTCTAATAGCCTTTAATATTTTTCCTCTTACCTTAAAGCATACCTCTAAATCATTAACTGTTAACAAAACCTTATTATTCATAATAGCCTCTCCTACATATGTGATTTTGGATCACTTGCATCACCTAAGCCTTGTCCTACTAAATATAAAATAACTGTTACTATTGCCGCAATACATACAGGTGCCCAAAATGCATGAGGAAATACCTGAAATGATCCTTGGGCATCCTGAATCATTCTTCCAAGTGATGGAGTATCTGCAGTCATACCAATTCCTATAAACGATAGAAACACCTCATAGGAAATATATGATGGGATTTCTGTTGCGGCAACAGTTACAATAACAGATGTTAAAAAGGGTAATATATTTTTAAATATTAATCTAATAGTAGGTGTACCTAAACATTTAGAGGCTAAATTATATTCTCTATCTCTAATTATAATTACCTGAGTTCTAATAAAATAAGCTATTGAAATCCAGCCAGTAATCGTTAATGCTGCCACAAACGACCAAAACCCAGATCCAACAACTAATACAAAGACTGAAACAAATAAAATATATGGTACATTTCCTATTATGTTATATACTTCCATCATTACCTTATCTACTCTTTTTGAAAAACCCCATATTGCACCAACGATAACACCTATAGTCATATTTATTAATGCACAAATTAAAGCTAAAGATAATGAGGTTTTAGCACCATGCCACACATTATCAAAAATAGATTGACCTGATTTACCTGTGCCAAAAATCCATTTAATATTAAAGCCATAATATTCTATCGCCTCAAATGGTGATAAATTTTTAGCATTATCTAATATATTTTCATATGCATCATATTCATTAAATAATGGGTATATATATGAAAAAATAATAACTAAGGCTAATAATGATAAAATAAAAATATTAATTTTTCTTTTAAAAAATACTCTTCCTACACTTTTCCAATAGGAATAATGCGGTGCTTCAATTTTTTCATTATCAAAGCTTTTGCTATCTATTAAGCTAAATAGCTCCTTATCATTTAAATTTTCTTCCATATTATCATTCCTCAAAAGAAATTCTTGGATCTACTGCTTTAATTAATAAATCACCTAATATTAAAGATAAAACAGTTAAACAGGCATAAAAGAATGTTAAGGCAATTATAGAGCCATTATCATAAATACTAATGGCATCTGTTAATAATCCACCTGTACCTGGTACAGAATATACGCTTTCTGTAATAATAGCTCCTGTTAATGCGCCTAATATTGTACCTGGTATACCATGAATTAAGGGTATAGCTGAATTCTTTAAGACATGCTTAGTAAAAATTTCTTTTTCGCCTAATCCTGATGATTTTGCAAATTTAACATAATCCGAGCCCATTTGATCTACCATATATCTTCTTAGCCATTTCATTATATTAGCAGCCTGAGGCAGAGCTAAAGATACTATTGGTAAGATATAAATTAATATTTTATTTTGATTCGGCAAATTAAAGCTTGTAGGTAAATTAAATAGGCTATCACCTAAAGACCTAAACATAAAAATATAAGCAAGTGATGGAACAGCTAATATAAATACAATATATATAGTTCCAAGCTTATCAATTAGCTTGTTTTTATTCTTCGCCATTAATATTCCTATAGGAACACCTATTAAATAGGTTAATATAGAGGCTATAATACCTATTAAAAAGGAATTACCAATTCTAGATAACGAATCCTTATTTAATGATGAAGCAACATAATCATCCTTATAAAGATTAGGATATAGCTTAGATGCTCCAAATTGATATTCTAAAGAATGCATATCCTCTGCTCTATATTCAACTACTCCTGATGGAAAATAGGTGTCACTATATTTGTCTTTGCCCTGCTCATCTGTCAGAACATCTACAATATCCTTACCCTTATTCTCACCTGCATAGGATTTTCCTAAATTTATATTTATAAAGTTTTGATGAATAAATGGAAATTTAGAATCAAAATATAATAAATATTTATGCTTAGTACCATTTCCTAATATAGCTGGTGAAAAGCTTTGTCCTCCATATGCAGGATCAAACCAGGTAAATGATAGACCTCTTTCTCCCTTTACCTCTTTAGCATAGCTTAAGGAATCAATTTCTATTAAATTACCAAAATAATTAATCAATCTAGTAGCTAAGGATATATCCTTATGAGCAAATAGCCTTTGCTTACCAGATGATGCATCTCCTACATTTTCATAATTAAGCCTTACAACATCATATCCCTTTTCCTCATAATAATTAGTAAATCTATTAACCCATTCGCTAGTAATGTTAGAATCATTATTTGGTGTCTTACCTAAATTTGATGCCTTCATGGCTAAATCCTCATCTAATTTGTCACTTTTAACAAGTTCATTTATATAATCAGTATAATTTACATAATCTAAATAGCCATATTTCTCCCATTCTTCATATTTATATACAATTTTTGCATTACTTTTTTTTGTATTAAATAAGGAATCTGACAAAAATATTGAATTTCTATCTAATAATGTAAATATTAAAACCATCACTATTGCTAATACAATAATAATAGATACTATTCCATGAAATAATCTTCTAAATATATATTTAATCATTTTTAAAACCTCTAATATAAAAAGAATGATGACTCGCATCATTCTTATTATTTACAATTAATATAGTCCTATACATTTTGTCATATAACCTTGATAATTTGGTAGCATTGTATCTAAATATGATGATGGATCACCATAATCAGGACCCCAGCCTGATAAATCATAAATATCATAATTAGCCTCACTACCTGTAGAGGTTAAATATCCACAATAATGCCAATCACTTGCATCATTACATGCGATTAAATTAATTTTTACTAATCCATCTAATGAAGCCTCTACTGTTTTCTTATATACATTAGCTCTATTAGTATAGACTGTTGAGCCTGAAAAATATGGATAATCTAATATAATAGGGTTATCCTTTGTTATTTCTATATCTAATTCTTTTATTGCATAATCTAATTCTAATTTAGCATTTGTTGGATTATACCATCCATCAAATCCATCACCTAATTTAGTATTAGAATCCCAAACCTTAATACCAAGCTCTAGCTTATCAATATAATATTGTAATATCTCGCCATAATATGTGCCTGCCTTAAATGTATTATTATCCTTTATAACATCCCTAGTTATATAAACAAAATCACCAGGTGTATAGCTATTTCTAATCGTATTTTTAGCTAAATCATCACCAACCATTTGAGCATGATAGCTTACTCTATCTAAGGCATATGAAATTGCTCTTCTAAAATGAGTATTATTCATTGCCTTGTATGTATTTTTTTTTTGCTCATTAGTTTTATTTGATTTAGCACCACCATCAGACAGCTCAAATGTTTGTCTTTTTAAATTATAAAAGCTTGAGAATGTTGATGTTGCAGTTTCAGTAATATATGAATAGGTATTAAACATTCCATCCTTCTTTGCTTGTGCAACTGAGGCTGTATTAAGGCTTGTACCATCAATAATACCCTTCTTCATATCATTATATGCTTTTAGTTCATCCTTACCATCATTATAAAGCCAATTAATTTCATCAACATTAATAGATTCTAAATCCCAATATTTATTATTTCTTTTAAATGTCATCTTATTACCTGATGTCGCCTCAGTAATTATATATGGTCCACAATAAGCAATTGAGCTTCTATCTCTACCATATGAATATGTAGAGCTACTAGAATCAAAATTGCTACCAAATTCTCCACCTCTTGCAATATAGTAATCTGTACAAAGGGGAGCAAAAATACTATAACCAAGCATTGTTAAAAAGTATGATTTCTTTTCTGTTAATGTATATTTAATAGTATAATCATCTAATGCCTTAACCCCTACATTATCAAATGTAGTAGTTCCATTAATATATTCAGAAGCCCCTTCAATTACTCCTTCTACTAAATATTCCATTCCACCCTTAGCATCTAGCATATGTTGAAATCCAGAAACAAAATCAGAGGCCTTTACCTCGTATAGCTCTGTACCCTGTACATCAACCCATTTAACACCCTGTCTAAGCTTAAAGGTATATTCTTTTCCATCCTCTGAAATCGAATAATCCTCTGCAAGTGCTAGCTTTAAATCACCCTCACTATCATATTCTAATAATCCATCATGGGTATTAACTAAAACCTCACTATCAATAGCCTTTGATGTTGCAAGAATATCCCATGTTTCAACATCAGAATTATATGTAGTGTTATATGTTCTTTTTAGATTATAGCCCTTATTATTTAAATAGCTTTTAGCCCATTCTAAATAATCAAAGTCATCACTACCTCTTTTTTCCTCCCACATTTTCTTCATTTCTTCTCTATCAATAGCCTTAATATTTTTATCAGCTACTAATGTTGTTTTAAATCTTGATGAATCATTACCCCATTTAACATATGGTACACTATGAATAGCAACATTTGATATTGCATAGCTTCCACCATTTGTTTGAAGTGGTAGCATAACCGCTGATGCTAGCATCTGCGCCTCAGCAGAAGCCATCATAACATATCTTTCACTATCATCAGCAATATTTTTAGCATCAGAATAAATTTCATAGAAATCTCCTAATGCCTCATGATAAATTTCATCGTCACTATTTAGATAACTTAAATCATCATTATTCTCCTTTTTACTATCATTACTACAAGCGGTAAATGATAATAAGCTTGCTGCTAATAAACAGCTAAAACCAATTTTTCTTAGTTTCAAAATAAGTCCTCCTTTATATTTATTTTTTCTAATTACCTTTACATTTTATACATAAAATAATTATTGAAATGTGGTAAATATTGGTTTATAATTAATACAGTACCTTTTGTATTTTAGTTTATAGCGATTAGTGGATGGTGAAAGCACTAAAACGATGCATAAGGGAATTGGTTTAAAAACATAATATTAAAGAGCTAATTATTTAATTAGAATTAAGGTGGCACCGCGCTTTTAAGCGTCCTTAAGAATATAATCTTAAGACGCTTTTTTTATATTTAAGGAGGAATTATTTATGAGATTAATATCAGGTATACAGCCAAGTGGAAATATCACTCTTGGTAATTATTTAGGAGCAGTTAAAAACTTTGTAAAGCTTCAGAATAGTGATAAATTAACGGATTTTTTAGTTTTTATCGCTGATTTACATGCAATTACAGTACCACAGGATAAAACAGAATTAAGAAAAAATATTAAGTCATTAGTTGCGTTATATTTAGCATGTGGATTAGACCCTGAAAAGGTTAAAATATTTATTCAATCTGAGGTCCCTGCCCACACAATGCTTGGATGGGTATTACAATGTAATGGATATATTGGTGAATTAGAAAGAATGACACAATATAAGGATAAAAAGGAACGTCAGGTTGCAGGTGTAAGTGTAGGTCTATTAACTTATCCTTCTTTAATGGCAGCTGATATTTTATTATATGATGCAAATTTAGTACCTGTTGGTGTTGATCAAAAGCAGCATTTAGAGCTAACAAGAGATTTAGCTATTAGATTTAATAGTAGATATCAGGATACATTTGTAGTACCAGAGCCATATATTCCAGAGGCTGGTGCTAAAATAATGTCATTAATTGATCCTACTAAGAAAATGAGTAAGTCAGATCCAAATCCTAAAGCATATATTTCATTATTAGATGATATAAATGTTGTTAAGAAAAAAATCAAATCCGCAGTAACTGATAGTGATGGATTTGTAAAATATGATGTTGAAAACAAGCCAGGAATTTCTAATTTATTAACGATTATGTCTTGTGTTACTAATACTTCTATTAAGGAATTAGAGGAAAAATATAAGGATTCTAATTATGCAACATTCAAAGAGGATGTAGCTAACGCTGTAGCTTTAGAGCTTACTCCTATTCAAGCTAAATATAATGAAATTATTAATTCTAAAATGATTGATGAGGTTTTAGATGCAGGTAGAGATTATGCAAATTATTTAGCTAATAAGAAAATCGCTAAAATTTATAATAAAATAGGTCTTGGAAGAAAAAGATAATGAAGCTAACAGATAAAATTATAGAGCTTAATTCTGATTTATCAGACAATAATCAAATAAAAGCAAAAAAACTTAAGCAAAAGCTTAAGATTTTAGGATTATCTCTATTAATAATAGGTATAATAGTAGCAATAACTTCATTAATATGCTTCTTATATTTCAGTTATAGAATGATAATGAAATTCGACTCTATTACTCCGCCTATAATATCTATTATATTAATCATTCCAGGCTTAATAATATGTATGATTGGTTATTATTTATTTAGCTTATCAAAATCAATAAATATTAAAGAATTATAAGCATTTTAAAAGGACAGTTCAAATTGAACTGTCCTTCTTCTTTTTATGCTTCTATTGCATCGCCTGTTATTTCAAAATTAACATTTGTAAATTGAGCAACTGTACCTCTTGTAGCATACATACCAACATACATATATTCATTATCAATAGCTACAAAATCAAAATCAGTATATGTCTTTGTATATGTTGTATCCTTATAAACAACTGTACAATTTACTACCTGACCAATTCTTTCAATTTTTAAGCTAGCTGTATCGCCTGTATCATATAAAGCTGATACTGAACCTGCAGCCTCAGTTAAAACTGTATTTTCACGAGAATAAATAATGCTAGTTTTTGATGAAGATGATGCATACATACCAGCTGTTACATAATTAGATAGGATTGATGCATCCTTAACAGGTAAATAACAATCATCTCTTAGCATTAAGCCAAAGCCAGCTTGGCTCTTATCTGCATCAGTTATAACCTCTACCTCTGCAGTTAATGTAAAGTTTTTAGTCTTGCTAACTTGTCTAAACAAGAAGGCAATACCCTCTGTTGCAGTAATTTTACCCTTAGCACTACCATTAGAAACCTCTGAATCTTGACCAACCTCAAATACACCTTCAACTGTTTCCTTAGCAATATAACCATTTCCAGCAGATGATGGACTTCCACCACAATCACCAAAGCCTGTACCATACCAGCCATCTGTTATTGTTGTGAAATGATCAGCTGGTGTATAGCTTGAAAGATTTGGAGCTGAATATGCAACCTCAACATAATTTGGATTTGTAACTCTATCAGCCTCTGTAGGAGCCTTAATATCATTTAATACATAATCCTTTAATGTGCATTCTGTATCTAATAAGCTATTTGAAATCATATATGCAACATTCTTAGCACCATAGATATTTAAATGTGTATTATCTACAGATGCCTTATTAGAGCTTGTCCATGCATGATATTTAATTGCCTCTTGATAACCAATACTTGTATATAATTCCTTAGTTTGAGCTGTTAAATCTATTACAGTAGTATTTGTTTCAGTACCTAATTCTTTAATAACCTCTGAATAATCAGCACCATTTGTAACATGTCCGTTAGAACCTGAATAATCATCCTTAGATGAAGCTCTTACAATTGGTGTACATAAAATTGGTGTAGCACCTGCATCTAATGCAACCTTAATATAATAATTATAAAGATTATACTTAAATGAGCCCTCAGTCTCCTTTGAGCCTAATGGCTCAGAATATCTAGTTGGGTCATCACTCTTTTCATCATTATGACCAAAGCCTATAATTAAATAGTCACCCTCGCCAATATTAGATTTTAAAGTACTATAATTACTTTCAGAAATAAAGCTTAATGAGCTTCTTCCTGATAATGCTAAATTATTAATTGTAGCCTTTGAATCTAGATATTGAGATAATTGTGTACCATATCCATATCTAGGATAATAATATGTTGCATCATTAAATGATGATACAGTTGAATCACCTACCACAAACACGTCTGTTGGATCTAACTCAACTGGAGTCGGTGTTGGAGTTGGAGTCGGTGTTGGAGTTGGAGTTGGTGTTAACTCTGGTGTTGGTGTAGCACTTGGAGTTGTTTCGCTAGGTACTTCACTTGGAGTTACATCAACTGTTGGTTCAACACTTCCACTATTACTTGGCTTATCATTATTATCCTCATTACCACATGAAGCTAATGATAATACAGCTAATGCTGATAATAAAACGTTTCTTACTTTTTTCATAATTTATTCCCCTATTCAAAATATTCTACAATAATATAATAAATATATACGCCCTTATTAGATGAGCCTAAACAATAAGTTCCTGCCTCTTCAATATCTACAGTTGTAATTGATAATGAAGAATTTGCGGCAGCACTACCAACAAGATTGTTAGATGAATTACAAATATTAATAATTCTATCATCTGAGCCAGTTGATTTTGCAACAATAGTTATACTACATTTACCAGTTGCCTCGTATGAAATATATCGATATTGTCCAAACTTTGCAGAACCACCCATTGATATGCCATAAGATGTTGAATATGATTCATTATTATATGTAAAAGATGATGCTGATGATTTAATTGAAACTGTTTTTTCAGAATTACCTACAATTGTAAAATTACCAACTGTTGTTGATGATGATATAGTTTGATAGCTTGACCAATCATCTGCTGATAAAATAACTGTATTAATAGGTACTGGTCTATTTGCAATAATTAATTCCTCTACTGCCTTCTCAATAGCTTCTAATTCAGCAATATTTGTTACTGCTGGTCTATCATCAATATTTAATCCATAATATTCAACTCTAATAGCTTCACATTCAAGCTGCATATCTAAATAATTATCATTAGTTACCTCACCCTTAGCTACTAACGCATCAATTAAGGCAACAACATCAGCTGGATTCTTATATGTTCTATTCTCATTAATAACATCAATATCAGTAAATAATGCTTCTATATTTGAAACAATTGTCTTACTAATTAAATTAGATGGATCAATATATTTTTCTGGTGTAGCTAAAACATTAGATTGGAAATTAAATCTTTCACCATTTTCTAATACCTCATCACTATTAATAATAGTTTCAGCTACCTTTGCAGCCTGTAAATATGCACCATATTTATTATAATGTGTAGCTTCAATGCCAGTATATCCTAATTCAGCATTACCATAAGCCTTATCATAGCCTGATGGCCATTCACCAGTTAAATCATTTGGCTTTAAAGCCATTAAATAATTACCATAAGCTGATGTTGCAGTTTCAAGCATTGTTTTACTTTCACTAAATAAATCTACTAATAAGCAATCCTCTTCATCCGCAAGCTGTCTAACAGCTTCAACATACGCAAAATTATCACCGTGTAGTCCTGGACCACCAATAATAGTATTTCCAGAATATTTAACTCTCGCAACAGGTGTTACTAATACAGGAGTTGCTCCCTTTTCTCTTGCAAAATCAATATATTGCTTTAGGTACCATTTATATGTACCACCACAATCATATGAATAATATTCAGAGCCGTATTTCGCAATTTCCTTTAAAGCACTAGCTTCTTCAGCATCACTTGCATAGCCTGTATAGATTGATGGTAGGCTAGCTGTAGAAACCTTTGTTCCTGCAGTTACTGGATAAATACCATTAGAATCAGGTTCTCCAAGTGGTGCCATTCTATCATAAATAGTAGTATATGATGATGCTATCTTAGTAGAATCATCATTATGTCCAAATTGAATAAATAAATAATCTCCTTCATTGATAGAATCCTCTATTGAATTTCCATTATTTTGAGTAAAGCTATAGCTATATGAGGAATTATCAATATCATATAATCTACCCTCATTAATAAATGATCTAGAGCTTCTACCACCCTGTGCACAATTTACAACCTCTATATCGTCAGATAAAAATAAATCGAAGAATTGTCCCCATCCGCCAATATATTGATTATCATTATATGTTTTAACTGTTGAATCACCTGCTAAAAATATAGTTGGTGTTTCATCAGTTGGCAATGGTGTTGGCGTTGGTTCAAGTGATGGTGTTGTATCACTTGGTGTTTCATCAGTTGGCAATGGTGTTGGTGTAGGTGTTGGTGTCGCACTAGGTGTAACACTAGGCGTTGGCTCACTTACAGATGTTTTTTCTGTATCATCACTACCACATGATGATAAAGTTAAAACTAAACTTAAACCAAATATTAAGCTTTTAATTTTATTCATACTAATACCCCTCATTTATAATTTATAAATATTCTAAATCTAAAAATTTAAATTTCAAAGCCAAAAAAGCGTTTTCCACTACACTTTTGAAACATATGTGCCGATTCTTTAAAAAAAGAAAAAGTGAATAATTAAATTATTCATTTCGGGGCTAAATAGCCCCTATTTTTATTTTTAAATTTGGATTATAATAATTATGGTGATTATATTGAATACTCCTCTTAATAACTCTTATTTAAGTGAATATACTAAATTTAAATTATTAACAGCTGCTAAAAAAGGTGTGTCTGTATATGAAAACCAAATTAACTTAATTAATA